>JASJDY010000169.1 GCA_030065025.1 Planctomycetota bacterium | reverse complement strand
ACGCTGATGGACGTGCTGGGAGACCTCGCCGACGAGGCCGTGGCCGCCACCGGACATCCGGACCGCTGCCGCTTCGTCACGGGCGACGTGACCGACGCCGATAGCTGCGCCGCGGCGATCGACGCGGCGGTCGAGCACGGCGGCGGCCTCGATGTCCTCGTGAACAACGCCGGCATCACGCGCGACACGCTGCTCATGCGCATGAAGGACGCCGACTGGGACCAGGTCATGGGCGTGAACCTCAAGGGCACGTACCTCATGACGAAGTCGGCGGCCCGCCGCCTCATGAAGAGCTCCCGCGGGCGCCTCATCAACATCGCCTCCGTCGTCGGTCTCACCGGCAACGCGGGGCAGGCGAACTACGCCGCCAGCAAGGCGGGCGTCGTCGGCTTCACGAAGTCGATCGCCAAGGAGCTGGCTGGCCGGGGGGTCACGGCGAATGCCGTCGCGCCCGGCTTCATCCAGACCGACATGACCGCGGAGCTGCCCGAGGGGGCGGCCGAGCGGCTCATGAGCATGATTCCCATGAGCCGTCTGGGAACCGTCGAGGACGTGGCCGAGGTGGTGGTATTCCTTGCCTCCGCCCAGGCCGGCTACGTCACCGGACAGGTGATTCCTGTGGACGGCGGCATGGTCATGTAGGACAACACGTCCTCGCCGGCGAACCGGCGGGGTCGATCGGCCTGCGAGCCGATCCACAGCACGCGCGAGTAGGAGGACATCCGTGAGCGTCCGAGACAAGGTGATCAAGATCGTCTGCGAGCAGATGGGTCAGAGCGAGGACAAGGTCAACGAGGAGACCTCGTTCATCAACGACCTCGGGGCCGACAGCCTCGACACGGTCGAGCTGGTGATGGAGCTCGAGGACGAGTTCGAGATCAGCATTCCCGACGAGGAAGCCGAGAAGATCAAGACCGTCGGCGATGCGATCAAGCACATCGAGGCGTACCTGGAGAGCAGGAACTAGCCCTCCATGAGCAGACGCCGTGTCGTCGTAACAGGTCTGGGAACCGTCAACGCCTGCGGCAACGACGTGAAGTCCTCCTGGGAGGAGGTCTTCGCGGGACGCAGCGGCATCACGAACATCAATCGCTTCGCGGCGAAGGCGTTCGAGATGCCCTGTGACGTTGCGGGCGAGCTCAAGGGCTTCGACCCCTTGAACTGGTTCCCCAAGCGCGACCTGAAGAAGCTCGATCTGATGACGATGTACGGCATCGCCGCCACCGAGATGGCGTGGGACGATGCCGGACTTCCGAGGGACGGGCAGGGCCTGGACCCCCTGATGGGCGGGGCCATCCTCGGTACGGGCATCGGGGGCCTCGACTCGATCGAGAAGACCCACACGACGATCATGGAGAAGGGCCACCAGCGGGTGAGCCCGTACTTCGTGCCGAAGATGATGGCCAACGCCATCGCCGGGCAGATCAGCATCCGCTTCGATCTCCAGGGGCCGTCCTACATCACGGCTTCGGCATGCGCGTCGGCGAACCACGCGATGGCGCTGGCTCTGCGCAGCGTGCGCGACGGCGAGCAGGACCTCTGCATCACGGGCGGCGCCGAGGCCACCATCACCACGATGGGCATGGCCGGCTTCAACTCGCTCCGTGCCATGTCCCGCGGCTTCAACGACGAACCCACGCGCGCAAGCAGGCCGTTCGACAAGCTGCGCGACGGGTTCGTGATGGGCGAGGGTGCGGGGATCCTCGTCTTCGAGGAGCTCGAGCACGCCAAGAAGCGCGGCGCTCGCATCTACTGCGAGGTGCTGGGCTGCGGCATGTCGGCCGACGCGCACCACATCACGGCGCCGGCGCCTGGCGGCATCGGCCCGCGGCGTTCCATGCAGCTGGCGCTCAAGGACGCGGGCCTCAACCCGGACCAGATCGACTACATCAACGCCCACGGGACCTCGACCGAGCTGAACGACGTCGCCGAGACGGAGGCCGTGAAGGCCGCCTTCGGTGAGCACGCGCACAAGCTCTGCATGTCCTCCTCGAAGTCCCTCGTCGGGCATCTGCTCGGCGGCTCGGGCGGCGTGGAGGCCGTGTTCACGGTCAAGTCGATCGAGGAAGACCGGGTGCACCCCACGATCAACCAAGAGGAGCCGGACGAGCGCTGCGACCTCGACTACGTGCCCAACGTGGGGCGCGAGCTGAAGGTCGAGCACGCGCTCAGCAACAGTCTCGGCTTCGGGGGCCACAACGTGACCATGGCCTTCGGGAAGCACCGATAGCCGACCCCGTTCGGGTCGGTCCAGAGCCAGGACACCCATGAACGCCGAAGCCAGCCAGCGCCTCGCGGCCGCCGGGCAAGAGCATCTCGTCCGCCACGCGGAGAGCCTGCCCGAGGACGAGCGCGCCGCCTTCCTCTCCGCCGCAGCCGCCCAGCCCTGGGAAGAGCTCAGCTCCGCACTCGATGCCGTGGGTTCACCGGTTCCGGAGCTGCGTCCGCCGCAGACGTACTCGCTCGGACGGCAGCTGAACCAGCACGAGGAGCGCAAGCGCATCCGCAACCTGGGGCAGGGCCTGCTCGCGGGCGGGCGGGTCGCCACGTTGCTCCTGGCCGGCGGCCAGGGCACGCGCCTCGGCTACGCGGGCCCCAAGGGCAACGTCGAGTTCGGACCCGACGAGGGCCGCACGCTCTACCGCATCCACGCCGAGCGCATCGTGGCGGCCTCCGAGAAGTACGGACGTCCGGTTCCCTTGTACGTCCTCGTCAGCGCCGCGACGGAGGAGGCCACGCGCGCCGCCTTCGACGAGAACAGCGAGGCGTGGGGCCTACAGCCTGGGCAGGTGCGCTTCCTCGTGCAGGGCACGCTCCCTGCGCTGGATGACGACGGCCGGGCCCTGCTCGCCGCGCCGGGTCAGCTGGCGCTCGCGCCCGACGGTCACGGCGGCGCGTTCGAGACGGTCGCAAGCGCGGGCGTCCTGAGCGAGCTGCGCGATCGCGGTGTGGATGTCCTGACGACGTATCAGGTGGACAACCCGCTCGGCCGCTCGCTCGACCCGCTCATGCTGGGCTGGATGGTGGAGCGACGGCTGCAGGCCATCGGCAAGGCCGTGCGCAAGGCGACACCCGACGAGAAGGTCGGCGTGTTCGCCCGCGACCTCAAGGGCCGCACGCGCATCGTCGAGTACTCCGAGCTCCCGCCGCCGCCCGAGCCCACGCCGGGCGACGCGGTGGAGTCGCCCCTCATGATGGGGTCGATCGCCATCCACGGCTTCAGCGTGCGCTGGCTCCATGACCTCGCACAGGCCGGGCAGCATCTACCCCTGCACGCGGCACGCAAGAAGGTGCCGCATCTCGACGAGTCCGGGAACCGCGTCGAGCCGTCGGAGCCCAACGCGACGAAGCTCGAGCGCTTCATCTTCGATCTCTTCCCGATGGCGGAGCGTGCCGAGGTTCACGAGGTGAAGCGCGAGTGGGAGTTCGCGCCGGTCAAGAACCCGGAGGGCGTGGACAGCCTGGTGAGCTCGCGCGTGCTGGTGGACGCCGAGGTGCGCCGCTGGCACGAGTCGCGGCGCTTGGAGCTGCCGGCCGAGGTGCGGCTCGCCCCGCGCGAGATCGACGGTCCGGGCGACGCGTAGCCACGCCACATGTAGGGGCGCAATTCACCAATCTCCCCGCTATGTTGGACGATGCGGGAGACTCCGATGGTGAGCAAGAGCGATCGTCTACGCGTCGCCGTCCTCATGGGCGGCCCTTCCAGCGAGCACGAAGTGTCCCTCCAGGGCGGCCAGAACGTCGTCGCCGCGCTCTCCCCGGAGCTCTTCCAGGTGCGGCCGGTCGTCATCACGAAGGACGGCGCCTGGCGCGTCGCACCCCGCAAGTGGACGCCGCCGTCGGGCGGCCAGCCCTTCGATC
Organism: Planctomycetota bacterium; assembly: GCA_030065025.1. GTDB lineage: Bacteria > Planctomycetota > PLA2 > PLA2 > JAEUHO01 > JAHEIK01. The sequence continues at coordinate 4,084 of JASJDY010000169.1, read as the reverse complement.
CCCACGACACCGACGGTTGGCGCGAGCATGCCGGCGCGTGCGAAGGGGTTGTGGCGCTGCGCGAGTGGGGGGTCGACGTCGCCCTACCCATCCTCCACGGCCGCTTCGGTGAGGATGGCACCGTCCAGGCCGTGCTGGCGGCCGCCGGCATTCCCTATGCGGGCAGCGACACCGCCGGGTCCGCCGTGGCGTTCGACAAGGTGCGCGCGAAAGAGGTGTTCCGCTACCACGGGATCGACACGCCGGACTTCGACGTCATCCCCGTCGACGAGCTCGTGCGGGGACGGCGGGGGCGCATCGAGGCCTGGGCCGAGCGCTTCGGCTTCCCGCTCGTGCTCAAGAACCCGCGGGGCGGCTCCACGCTCGAGGTCAAGCTCGCGCGCGACGAGGGCGAAGCGCTGTCCGCCATCGAAGACCTCGTGGCGGGGGCCGAGCGCCTCATGGTCGAGGAGTACGTCGCGGGCCGCGAGCTCACCGTCGGCGTCGTGGAAGATCGCGAGCAGGGCGGCCCGGTGGCCCTGCCCGTCGTCGAGATCCGGCCGAAGAGCGCCGGTTTCTTCGACTACCACGAGAAGTACGCGGCCGACGGCGCCGAGGAGATCTGCCCGGCGCCGATCCCCGACGAGATCGCCGAGCACGCGCGCACGATCGCGCTCACTGTGCATCGCACGTTGGGGCTGCGCGGCCTCTCACGTACGGACATGATCCTGGATGCCGACGGTCGTCTACGCGTGCTGGAGGTGAACACGCTCCCCGGCATGACCGAGCGCGGCCTCGTCCCGCTCGCCGCCGCCGTCAACGGCCTCGACTTCCCGGGTCTCGTCGCGAACCTCGTCCGGACGGCGCAGCTGCCGACGTAGTCAGGGTCGCGGATCCTGCTTAGCGACGGATGAGCAGGTACATGGCGGGGTTGCCGCTCACAGGCGGCCCGCCAATGATCACGAAGTTGCCGTCCTGCGTGATGCCACCGATCGGGCCCGGGCCGGTCGGCTCGATCGAGACGCCGCCGTCGCTCGAGACTTCGTACGTATCGACGCTGGGGGCCGAGCCAACGATCACGCCGTCCTCGTTGCGCGTGAAGTTCGAGTTCAGCGTTCCAACACCATTCGCTACGACCGTGCCGAGGAGGGACGTGAAGCCCGTCCCGTCGCGCTCGATGCCGACCAGCGTGTAGGTGCCGCTGAACGACGCGTCCGAGAGGCCCGACCCCTGGCGGATCGCCGCGAACATGACGGGCGGCGAGCTCGCATCCGTGCCGCCGGCGAGCAGCATGGCTTCGCCGTCACGGAAGAGGACCCCGTCCATGACGAGACCGTCGAGGTCTAGCGTCATCTGCCCATCGGAGGACACGCTGTAGGTCACGCCCACGGCGCCGCTGGTGGTGACGGTGCCCTCGGTGTTCGTGGCGACCGCTGCCGTGCCCGTCCCGCGCGTGCCGTTCAGCGTCATGCTGCCGATCAGGCTGAACGCGTTGCCGGCCGGGTCCACGCCCCACGCGCAGAAGCGGTAGAAGTTCTCGAGCATGGCGGTGCTGTAGCCGCTGCCCAGGCGCACCAGGGCCAGCGTCGCCGGCTGGTCACCGGCCGTCACGTTGGTGGTGAGCGCCAGGTCGTCGCCGGCATCCGTCGTGCCATCGAAGCTGTTCGTGCCCCCGAACAGCAGGTTCGCGTCGCCGCTCGAGCCGAACGTGTAGGTCGTGCCGGCGGGAATCGACTCCGCCAAGGTGATGGTGCCTGCGAAGTTCGCATCGTACGTGCCCGTCAGTTCGCCGAGGCCATCCAGGGTCGTGACGCCCCAGAGGGCCTGAGCCTCGTCGTCGTCCAGCGGATCGGTGGCTGCGAAGGCGCCGACGGCCACGATGGCGTAGTCGTCACTCAGCGGGGCCGCGCCGCCTCCGCCGCCGCCGCAAGCACAGAGAGGCAGAGCGGCGAGCATGAGCGCAAGAAGGTGAACGGGGCGCAGCGTGGGCATGGTGTGTCTCCTGGGGCGGTGCGTGAGTGTAGGAACGCGTCTCCGCTGGGGCAATCTCCATGGCTGCGCTACGGTCTCGCTCCATGTCTGCGATTCCGCTGCTGCTGATCAACCTGGATCGCTCGTCCGAGCGGCTGGAGCACATGAAAGCGGAGCTCGGCGCGCTGGGACTTGCGTTCGAGCGCATCTGCGCCGTCGACGGCAAGGCGGAAGGACTAGCCGACGATACGTGGCAGATCTCGGGACCGGAGGTCGGCTGCTTCCTGAGCCACCGCCTCGCGTGGCAGCGGATCGTCGACGCCGGGTGGCCGCATGCGATCGTGCTCGAGGACGACGTACGACTGCATCCCACGTTCGCGCGTGTCGTCGAGGATGGAGCGTGGGTGCCACCACGCGCGGACATCGTCAAGCTCGACACGCGCCACACGGTCGTCTGGCTCGCTTCGCCGCGCGAGGGTGAGAGCGTGGACGGCATGACGCTACGCGAGCTGCACTCGGTGACGTGGGGGGGAGGCGCGTACCTGCTGAAGCGCGCGTGCGCCGAGCGACTGCTGGCCGTCTCCGAGGAAGCGCGCATGCCCTTGGACATGTTCCTGTTCGGCCCCTCGTCGACACGCAGGCACGCCGACATGGTCATCCCGCCGCCCCTGCGCATTCTCCAGTGCTGTCCCTCACCGGTCATCGCGATGCACCGCGTCGACGACCGACCCGAGCTCGCCAGCCTCCTCGAGGATGGACGCACGTTCGCCGAGGGTGTGAGGGTGCGCCGCAAGGCACGCACGAGCTACCGGCTCCTTCGTCCGCTGCACGCTCTCCTCAGGCCCTTGCGGCGCCTGGGTCGCGAGCGGCTCCGCCCCCTGGCCCTCCGTCTGCGGGGCGCGCGCCCGGAACGTGTGCCGTATGCGGACGGACACCGGCCGACGAGGTGACGGGCTAGCTGCGGATGGGGCGCTTTGCGGTCCACACGCCGACGCAGCCCCGCAGCTCGACCCGGACGTCTCCGAAGTGGCGCTCCAGCGCAGCACGCAGGCCGCGGGGCGTGTCCTTGGCGTTGTGGAAGACGCCGCGTCGGTTGTAGAAGTCCATCCAGAGCTGCGCGATGGGGGAGCGCGGTGCGCTCCCCTGCAGGATGGTCGCTCCGAAGAAGACGCCGTCGTCCGCGAGCCTCGCGGCCACGTGACCGAACGCTGCGCCCTTCTCCTCGATCGAGCCCGGCAGGCAGTGGACGACGTAGTTCATCGCGATCGAGTCGAACGGCTCGAGATCGGGCAGAGGCTCGAGCGCGCTCGCCTGCACGATCTGCGGTGCGAACCGCGCCAGCCGTCTCCCGGTCGCGGTGAGACACGAGCGGTTGATGTCCAGCAACGTCACCTCGGGGTGGATCGTGAGATGGGCGGTGTCGATCAGGTATCCGGTGCCGACGCCGACCTCGAGATGTCGCCTGCCGAGGTGGCGCTCGTACTGCTGTCGCAGGACGAACGGGGGACAACGCCAGAGGAACGGGCTGTTGTAGACGTAGACGACGAGGTCGTAGAACCGCAGCAGCAGCGGGCGGTAGACCGACTGGCCGGGAGCGACCGATGCGGCGTCGCTGATCATCGACACGATGGTTTCTCCGGCCCGAGCGCCTATACTGCCGCGCCGTGCTCGATTCCGGAACCCCCGACAGCATGCTCGATCGCGCCGAGATTGCCGCACTCGCACGGCGGCAGCCCGTGCAGCGGGCGCCGGTCGCTCTGCTGGGATGCGCGACGGCCTACGGCGCGCACCGCGTTACGCAAGAGTCCATCCGTACCGCCGCGCTCCCGTTCATCGGGGAGTTCGAGTACATGCTCAAGGTCCTCGACACGAGCGGTGTCGAGGAACGCCATCTCGCCATGCCCATCACGTGGTATCTCGAGGCCCATGACTGGGGCGAGCGCATGGAGGCGTTCGACCGCGTCGCCGCGGAGCTCCTCACCTCCGCCGCCCGAGAGGCGCTCGAGGGATCGAACGTCGCCCCGTCGGACGTCGACGCAGTCGTCTTCGTCACGAGCACCGGGCTGTGCGTGCCCTCGCCGGAGTCCAGGCTGATCGAGACGCTGGGTCTGCGACCGGATGTCGAGCGTACGCC
>JASJDY010000140.1 GCA_030065025.1 Planctomycetota bacterium | reverse complement strand
GCGCGCGCCGCCCGCCCCGACTGCGATCAGGAAGAAGGGGGCGAGGAGGCTGCCGCGGTCGGCGCCGAAGCGCAGGAGGTAGCTCGGCACCACGAGCACCAGGACGCAGATCGCCAGTCGCGCACCGGCGAGCACGAGCGGCGGGCCGAGCCGGTCATCGCGAACCTGCACCGCGCGGAACGTCTCGAGCAGCGAGAGGCTGCCCACGAGGAGGAGCAGCAGCACGCCGACCGTGGTGGACGCGTCGACCACCATGCCCTCGGCCCACAGTGCCAGGGCCACGTAGAACGCGACGAAGGCGTCCGTCGTCGCCAGCAGGGCGCGCATGCCGCGCTCACGGCGCGCCAGGGTGCAGCCGACGGGCGTCGCGATGAGCAGGAGGAGCGCCGGCACCAGCAGGATCGCGGCCCGGTGCAGCGGCACGGCGTCGTCGGACGTGGCACCGACCTCGGCCAGCTCGCCCGCCGGCAGCACGCAGGCGACCCACAGCAGCGTCGTCAGCGCCGAGAGGGCGTACGCCAGGAGCGCTTCGAGGCGGGTCGGGGCTTCGTGCGGACTCACGCGCGTATCCTAGGGGCATGCTCTACAAGGTCACCATCGGCGAAGACGTCTACCTCGGGCGACCGGAGGAGGTCCTGGCCTTCATGATGAAGGCAGAGGGAGCCCCTCCCGGCGACGCGACTGCGTACATGCAGGCGATGGCGGCGCGGATCGGCGAGCACCTCGACGTCGAGGGCATCGACACCAGCGACGAGGTGGCCTTCCTCGACTGCTTGCAGGAGAAGGGCATCCTGCAGATCGAGACGTTCGAGGAGCCCAGCCAGGAGCGCGTCGACCCCCGGGACGCGGTCGGCGACGGGCCCGTGGCCTATGGGCCGGGGGTGAATCCGAGGGACGTGGACGTGTAGGCCGCCTGCCTGCGGGCGCTAAGACGCGTGTTCGGCCGGAGCCGAAGGCGAGGCGCGTAGGACGTCGAAGACCTTCCGGCGGATCGAGGGCCTCCTCGCCTTCGAGTCGATGGCGAGGCTCGCAGGACTGCGGTGGCCTCTTGGCGGTGGGGGCGCACCTTCGCGTTCGATTCGATGGCGAGGCGTGAGGGACGCCGATGGCGCCCCGGCGGATCGGGTGGCTCCCTCGCCTTCGTTCATACGCCGACTGCTTCCATGCCGTGTGCGTGTGCGTGTGCATGGATATGGGCACCCACGGGTACCCTGCATCCGTGACCACGCACCGCGTGCATCCCCTTCTCTTCTGGCCGATAGCCCTCGTCGTCGTGCTCGGCGCAGCCACGCTCCTCACCGCGCCGATCCACGACGCGCTCCTCGATGCGGGCTGGATCTCACCCCCCGACGCGCCCGATGACCCCGTCGATCCGGAGACGACCGAGGAGCGCGACATCCGGCTCAACAAGACCTTCCTCCAGGTCTTCCGGCGCCTCCTCCTCGGCGGGCTCGCCGTGCTCTTCTTCTGGTGGTTCCGCCCGTGGAGGGGCGGGCTCCTGCGCTACGGCCTGCGGCCCGTCCGGCCGCAGCTGAGAAGCACCGTCAGACCGTTCCTCACCATGAGCGTGATCCTGTTCGCCGTCCTCGCCGGGCAGATGCTCACGGGCTGGCTCACATGGGAGGACCCGCCACGCGTCGGCAAGTTCGCCGTCCGCGTTGTGCGCTTCACCGCCGCAGGGTTCCTGATCGCCTTCATCGAGGAGTGGTTCTTCCGCGGCTGGCTCGGCGAGTTCGCCTCCAAGCGCCACGGGCCCCGACTCGCCGTGTTCCTGCCGGCGCTGGCCTACGCGATCGTCCACGCCTTCCGCCCGACCACGCTCGATCATGCGGTCAGCCACGACGCGGCCGGCGCCCTCGACGCGCTCGCCGGCTGGTTCGCGTTCCTCTTCGACCTGCAGGCCTTCGGGCCCGCCTTCGTGGGCCTGCTGCTCTTCGCCTATCTGCTCACCGCCCTCTACCGGCGGCACGGCTCGCTCTGGCCGGCCATCGGCGCGCATGCGGCCGCGATCATGGTGATCTTCAGCTACGGGGCCCTGACCGATCGCGATCCGGCGCGCACGTGGGCCGGGACGCGCCTGCTCTACGACGGGCCGGTCGTCTGGGCCCTGCTTGCCGCCGGCGCCTGGTGGCTGTGGCCCCGTGACCCAGGCCGCAACAGCCCGGATTCCACGGAGTCGCCGGAGGCCCAAGCGGGTTCCAGCAGTCGGTAGACTCGACGCCACGTATGCGACGACGCGCTCCGCTGGTCCTGATCCTCCTGGCCGGGGCCGTGGTCTGCCTGCTCCTCTGGGACACCGTCGTTGCCCCTGCCCTGCTGGACTCCTCGTCCGAGGAGTCGGCCTCGCTGCTGGGCGAGGACGGGACCCTGACTACCGACGCTGTCGGCGAGGACGCCGAGGTCGTCACCGGCCTCCGCGGCCGACCCGGCGCAGTGAGCGCGAACGGGTCCAGCGGCCCCGACGGTGGCGGCGACGCGGCCATCGTCGCCGACGCCCAGCGCGCCGGCGCCGCGTCCGTCCCGTTCGAGGGGCGGGTGGTGGGCCCGCGCGGCGCGCCCGTCGAGGGCGTCAAGATCGTCGTGCGCGGCGCGGGCGGCACCCAGACGATCGAGACGGGGGCCGGCGGACGCTTCAAGAGCACGCTCCCGCCCGGCCGCTACGCGCTCATGTTCCAGAGCGACGAGGGCGGCCTGATCGTGCGCTCCTGGATGCTCGACGGCGCGCCCAAGGACGACCTCGAGTTCGCCCTGCGCGAGCCGGCCGCCATCCGCGTCCAGGTGAACCGCGGTGAGGAGCGCGTGGCCGGCGCCGAGGTGACGGTCATGTCGCGCGACATGGGCGACCTCGCCTCCTACATGGGAGCGAGCGACGTCGGCGGCACCGCGCTCTTCGAGGGGCTCATTCCCGGCCGCTACGAGGTCACGACGCAGGTCCCGGACGGCCCGCTCGCCCGCGGCAACACGTACGCCGCCGCCGGCAGCACACGCGAGCTCAAGCTGCGTGTACCCGATGGGATCGTGCTGAGGGGCACGGTGCGCGCGGGCAAGGACGGCCCCGGCGTCGCCGCCTCCATCACGCTCGAGTCAGCCGTGCGCGGCTCGTATGGCCTGTTCGTCACCGACTTCGAGACCAACGCCGACGGCACGTACGAGGTCGTCGTGCCCAAGGGCGGTGCGCGCCAGTTCCTCGTCGAGGCCGAGGGCTACGCGCCCTGGCCTGAGCTCAAGCAGCGGCGCAACGTCCTGCGCTCCCTGCGCAACCTCGCGCGCAAGGGGCCGGTCGTACGCGATGTCGTGCTGAAGGGCGGGGCTGCGCTGCGTGGCCGTGTGCAGACCGAGGACGAGGCGCCGCTGCCGGGCATCGCGCTGCGGTTCCGCATGCGGCGGGGGCCGACGGTCTCCGTCACCTCGGGCGCCGACGGCACGTACCAGGTCGCGAACCTCAATCCCGGCCGCTACGAGCTGCAGATCGAGAGCCCGGCCTACTTCCCGATCGCGACGCAGGCCCTGAACGTGAACATCCCCGGCGGCGCCGATCCGGCTCCCGTCACACTCGACGTGACGCTGGCCGGGGCGCGGCGCCTCGCCGGCACCGTCGTCGACGCTGCCGGCCAGGGCGTGGGCGGCGCCCGCGTCTGGATCACCGGCGGCGGCCGGGTGCTGCGCAGCGCGCGCGACGCCGGCCGCGAGCTCGAGGTCTTCTCGCGTGCCGATGGCGGCTGGGCCATCGTGGACATCCCGCCCGACAAGACCGTCGTCGTGCACGCGGCGATGGGCGACCTGCAGGCCGATCCCGTGGTCGCGCGTTGGGAGAAGCCGCCGCCGCAGCCCATCCGCATGTCGCTGAAGGGCACCGCCGTCCTGCGGGGCACCGTCGTGGATCTCGCCACGCGCCAGCCGCTGCGTCGTGCGCGCGTCCGCGTCGTGCCGGATCCGTGGGACGGGCGCAGCAGTCGCACGGTCCAGTCGAACAACCAGGGCGAGATCGTGCTCGAGCGCATGCTGCCTGGACGCTGGAAGCTCACGCCGAGTCTCACGGGCTACCTGCCCGCCCAGCCGGAGAGCCTCGACCTCGTGCGCGACAAGGAGACCGAGGTGACGCTGCGCCTCGACCCGGGCCAGGTGTTCGCCGGGCAGGTCGTCACGGAGGCGGGCGCGCCGCTCCGCTACGCGCGTGTCCGCGTCTGGGGCCGACCCGACGGAGCGGAGCGGGACGTCGCGCGGGCCGCGAACACCGATGCCCGGGGGCAATTCCGGCTGACCGGCTTCCGTCAGGGTGTCTACAGCATCCGGGCGTCGCGCAGCGGCTTCCGCAGCGAGCGCGTGAACGACATGCGCCGCGGCGACGAGAACATCCGCTTCGTTCTGAGGAGGCGGTAACCGCCTCGGGGAGTTCGACCCGGAGTCGAAGGCGAGGCGCGTACGACGCCGATTGCTCCCGGGCGAATCGCGGGCGTCCTCGCCCTCGACTCGAACGCGAGGCGCCAACGACGACGGTCGAGGCCCGGCGGATCGGGAGCACCCTCGCTCTCGAATCGAATGCGAGGCGGGTACGACAGCGAGCGTGGCTCGGCGAATCGCGGGCATCTTCGCCTTCGCTCTGAGAGCGATGCCATGTCTCCCTGGCGACCTCCCCATTTCGCGCCCCATTGGGCGATGCCCCCTGTGCCCAACTACGCTGTGTCGGGAGGCTCCATCCATGGACAACAAGGGTCTGCTCGTCGCGCTGGTCGTGCTCGCGCTCGCCGCCGTGTTCTTCCTCTTCGGTGGAACCGATCTCTTCCAGGGCGGAAGCGGCGGCGATGGCGACACGGCGACCATCGAGGAGGACGACACCGCGCTCACGGCGAAGAAGGGCGCGCAAGACGCCGAGACCGACGAAGAGCCGAAGTCCTCCGGTCCCGTGCTCTTCGGACGCTCCCGTGCGGAGCTGGCGGGGATCGGCAGCCTGCGCGGCCGCGTGATGGACTTCGACACGAGCGAAGGTATTGCCCGTGCGACCGTGGTCATCAAGGGCGTCGGCTACGGCGACGAGCAGACCGCGCTGCAAGCGACGACCGGCGAGGGCGGGCATTTCCGCTACGCCGAGCTGCCGGCCGGGGATGCGTACGAGGTGCACGTCACCGACCCCAAGGGCCGCGAGCGCACCCTGACGGGCGCCGCCGTCGATGCGAACCGTGAGGAGGACGTCGGCGTGCTCTGGGTCGGCACGGCCAACCCGCTCGAGGGCACCGTGGTGGACGAGGGCGGGCTGCCCGTCGCCGGCGCCGACGTCGCCATCCACGAGGGCGGCGGCTCCGTGGCGGAGATGCTGCGCAACCTGCCGCGCATGATGGACAAGATGGACCGCGACGCCGTCCCGGTCTCGCGCACGGAGACCGACCGTACGGGGCGGTTCGCCTTCGAGACCGTCGAGCCGGGCCCGTACACGCTCGTGGTGCGCGCATCCGGCTACCGGCTCGCGACGCAGAAGGTCGTGATGACCTCCAACGGCGTGGCCGGCGGCAAGCCGACCGTGCGCGTGGCGAGCAGCGCGCCGATCACGGGCATCGTCGTGGACGAGCGCGACCGGCCCATCGAGGGCGCGCGCGTAGCGTGCATGATCCAGAACGACATGGCGTCGATCATGTACGGACGTCAGTACTCGCGGACCGACGCCGGCGGGCGGTTCGTCATCGACGCGCCGCCCACCCAGGGTGAGCTGAGCGTCATCGTCGCTGCCGACGGCTATCCCTCGCTGTTCACGAGGGCGCGCGGCGGAGATCAGAACCTGCGCTTCGTGCTCGTCGCGGGCGTCGACGTGCTGCTGCGCATCGTCGACAAGACCACCGAGAGGCCGGTCGAGGGTGCTCGGCTCACGGCGATGTTCGCCGAGAGCCTCACGGAGCGGGACGCCAGCATGACCATCGGCACCGGGGTCACGGATCAACGTGGCGAGGTACTCGTGCGGTCCCGGCCCAGCAAGCTGCAGATGCTGTTCCTGAACCACCCCGATCGCGGCAACGCCATGTTCAACCCCATGCTGAGCATGATGGGCCAGGGCGTGGTTTTGTCGGGCCCCAAGGACATGACCGTGAAGCCCCCGCGCACGGAGCTCGTCTTCCGCCTGGCGACGGGCGTCACGGTGCGCGGCACCGTGAAGACGGAGGAGGGGACGCCGCTCGCGGGCGTGCGCGTTGCGACCATCGGGATCATGGGGGAGGGCGGCTCCACGACCACCGACGGTGACGGCCGCTACGAGCTGAAGAACCAGAGCCCGCCGATCCTCATGGTGACGGCCGAGGCGCCGGGCTACGTGATGGAGCCCCGCGCGGGGGGGATGATGGGCCCGTCGGCCACACAGGAGGTCGAGCGCGACGTCGTCTTGAAGGCCGCCGCGTCCGTGACCGGCCGCGTGGTGGACGCCAGAGGACGGGGTCTCGGCGGTGTCGAGGTGCGGATCGGCGGCGGCGGCATGGCGATGTTCGGCAACGTCATGGGCGCGAAGCAGACGATCACGAACACGTCGGGCGGCTACGTGCTCGACGGCATCCTGCCCAAGGCCGGGCTGCACGTCATGGGCCGGGTCGCCGGGTACATCGACTCCAAGACGGAGACGTTCGAGGTCAAGGCCGGTGCGGTGCAGGCGCCCGACCTCGTGATGCGCGAGGGCAGCCGCATCGTCGTGAAGGTGGTCGACGCCGACGGTCGCGCCGTGAAGGGCGCGCGCATCGAGGTCAGTGTCTCGGCCACGGAGAGCATCCGCTGGGACGTGTTCGGCGGATTCCGCGGCTTCGCCGACGTGGCCACGAACGCCGCCGGCAAGGCCGACGTCGGCGACCTGCCCGACGGCACCGTCACGCTGACGGCCAGCAAGCAGGGCCATGCACCCGGGCGCACCACCGTGACGACCAAGCACGCCGAGACGGAGAAACACGACGTCGAGCTACGCCTCCGCGAGGCGGTCACGCTCGAGGGACGCGTGCTCGACGAGGACGGCAAGCCCGTGAAGGGTGCTCTGGTCCAGACGCTGTTTGCGCGCGCCGCCGAAGAGGACACGGGCCCCTGGATCCCGCGCGTGAGCGACCGGACCGGCGCGAACGGCCGCTTCGAGCTCAAGGAGCTGCCGCCGGTGCTCGTGCAGATCGACGTCCGGGCGGAGGGCTACGAGGCCGAGTCGCTGGACGTGGATGCGGGCGGGCGCGCCATCGAGATCCGGCTCACGAAGATCGCGGCGGACGTGAAGAAGCGGATGGAGGCCATCGACGCCGAGATCCAGCAGATCGCCCTGAAGCTGGGCGATGCCAAGGACGACGCCGAGCGCGCCGCGCTGGGGCAGCGGATCATGCAGCTGCAGCAGGAGAAGGCGAAGCTGGAGGCAAAGAGCGAGGGTCCGGGTCGCTAACCCAATCCGTTTCCGTTTCCGTGCGCGTTTCCGTTCCCGGCGTGGGCCCTGCCCGTATCCGCAACCGACCCGCCGCACCGTCTCCGAGCACAGGGCTTGTCGCTCTCCGCCTGCCTCGCGCTCGCGATCTCGCTCGCGCTCGCTCGACGGCAATCCACGGGGGCTCGACCGAGGGTCGAGCGCGCACGCGAGCGCGAGCGCGGGGACGTCCGCGTACCGCTCAGCCCACGTTCCGGACGCATCTTGGAGCCTGTCGTGGAGGTACGAGCCTCTCCTCAGCGCGACCGCAGCCGCTTCAGGTTGTGCTGTGCCGGGTAGTACCCCGGGTCCTTCTGCAGCGCCGTGCGCCAGTGCTGCTCCGCGGTCGTCGGCTCACCGCGGTACAGCGCGTTGAGGCCCAGGGCGTTCCAAGGCTCCGGACGTGACGGATCCAGACG
>JASJDY010000139.1 GCA_030065025.1 Planctomycetota bacterium | reverse complement strand
TCTTCGATGAGCGGCTGCATGTGCCGGAACAGAAACGTCAGCAAGAGCGTGCGGATGTGGCTGCCGTCCACGTCCGCATCGGTCATGATGATCAACTTGCCGTAGCGGCACTTCGTCGCGTCGAACTCCTCGGAGCCGATGCCCGTGCCGATCGCCGTGATCAGCGCGCGGATCTCCTCGTGTCCGAGCATCTTGTCGATGCGCGCCTTCTCGACGTTGAGGATCTTGCCGCGGAGCGGGAGGATGGCCTGTACCTCGCGGTTGCGGCCCATCTTGGCCGAGCCACCGGCGGAGTCACCCTCGACGAGGAAGAGCTCGCTCTCTTCCGGATCACGACTCGCACAGTCGGCGAGCTTGCCCGGCAGGCCACCGCCGGACAGCGCGCTCTTGCGGCGCACGAGGTCTCGCGCCTTCCGCGCGGCCTCGCGGGCCTGGTAGGCCTGCATCACCTTGTCGAGGATCGTCTTCGCCGCACGCGGCTGCTCCTCGAGGTAGCTCTTCACCGTCTCGCCCCACACCTTCTTGACGATGCCGTCGACTTCGTTGTTGCCGAGCTTGGTCTTCGTCTGACCTTCGAACTGCGGCTCGGGGACCTTCACCGAGATCACGGTGGTCAGCCCTTCGCGGAAGTCGTCACTGCTGGGCTTGTCGGTGGGCTTGAAGAGGTTCTGGCGACGCGCGTAACCCGCCAGCGCCGTGGTCAGCGCACTCTTGAAGCCGCTGACATGCGTACCGCCCTCGATCGTGCGGATGTTGTTGGCGTAGGACTGCACGGTCTCCGAGAAGCCATCGTGGAATTGTGCAGCGATCTCCACAGTCACGCCGGCCTCGGCCCGCTCCACGTAGATCACGCCTTCGTGAAGCGGGCTGCGGCCCTTGTTCATGCGCTCCACGAACTCCTGGATGCCGCCGTCGTAGTGGAACTCCTCCTCGGCCGGGGGATCCTCCCGCTCGTCGATGAAGCGGATCGTGATGCCCTTGTTGAGGAAGGCCAGCTCGCGGAAGCGCGTCGTGAGCAGCGACGCGTCGTACTTGATGTCACCGAAGATCTGGCGGTCGGGCTTGAAGAACGTCTTCGTGCCGGTGCGGTCCGTCTTCCCGCGGAGCTCCAGCGGGCCCAGCTCCTCGCCGCGCTGGAACGCCTGGAAGTGGATGTGGCCGTCCTGATAGACCTCGACCTCGCACGTCTCGGAGAGTGCGTTGACGACGCTGGCGCCTACCCCGTGCAGGCCACCCGAGACCTGGTAGACGTCCTTCTTGAACTTGCCGCCGGCGTGCAGCTTCGTCATCGCGACCGTCACGCCGGAGACGCCCTGCTCCTTGTTGATGCCGGTGGGGATCCCGCGCCCGTCGTCGACCACGATGATCCCATTGTCGGCGGTCACCCGCACCACGATGAGCGAGCAGAAGCCGGCCATGGCCTCGTCGATCGAGTTGTCCACGATCTCGTACACGAGATGGTGCATACCGCGCACGCTCGTGTCGCCGATGTACATGCCCGGTCGCCGGCGCACCGCCTCCAGACCCTCGAGGACCTGGATGTCGTCGGCCGTGTACTGGCGATCGGTCGCGCCGTTCTGCGCGTCCTGGGTGGTCATACGCCATCTCCATCCGCGGGATCGGTCACGAAGCGCAACCCCACCAGCGACACGTCGGGCAGCGCAGCTCGCATGACGCTGAGCAAACGATCCCGATGGAAGTTCGTAAGTTCCGCACGCAAGGCCTCGGAGCGGACACCGACGTCCAACACACCGCCTTCGATGCGCCGCAGCCGCGTGTGATCGCGCCAGGCATCGTCAGCAGCAAGCGCCCACGCTCTACGGAGTCCCTCCGTGAGCTTGGCCGACGGCATGCCCAGCGAACGCAGAGCGCCTCCGACAAGATCGGCTACGGGACGCGGCCCGCGCTTGGCGGACTTGCCCGAGCCGGAGGCGTGGCTGGTACGAGGATCCTGCATGCGCGTCTGGGTCCCCTACTCGAGCGCCACGGGCATCACGACGTACGTGTAGCTCTCGGCGTCGGTGATCGTGGCCGGCGCCTTCGCGTCCGTGAACGAGAAGCGCACATCTGCCGCCGGATCCATGATCTTCAGGGCGTCCTGGATGAACACCGGGTTGAAGCCGATCCGCGAGGGCGGCCCGTCGTACTCGACCGGCACCTCGATCTTGGCCTGTCCGACCTCCATGGCCCTGCTCTTCAGCGTGATCGTGTCCGGATCGATCAGCAGCTCGACAGACAACGCGTCGCGCGTGGTGAGCAGGGAAGCGCGACGCAGGCCTGCAGCGAGATCGGCGACCGTGCAACTGAAGTGGTGCTTGGGCGACTTCGGGATCACGTCCTCGTAGGCGGGGAAGGTCCCGTCGATCAGGCGCGACACCACCAGCGCGCCGCCGGAGCGGAACATGACCTGACGGTCCTCCACGGCGATGGAGACATCGGCGCTGTCGCCATCGCCGGTCCGTGCGGCCAGGACACGCTCGAGCAGGCCGAGCCCCTTGGGCCCGACGATGACCTTGATGTCCCGCTGGGCCTTGCTCGGAAGCTCGGCCGTGGCACGTGCCAAGCGACGACCGTCTGTAGCCACGAGCTCCGCTGAGGAGCCGTGGATGTTCATCAGCACGCCGTGCAGGGCGAAGCGGCCTGCTTCGGTTGCCGCGGCGAAGCGCGTACGACGAATCAGGTTGCGCAGGAGGTCCGCAGGCACCACCGCCGCGGGCGCCTCGGGGAAGAACGGAAGGCGTGCGAACTCCTCGATGCTCTCGCCCCGGACACTGAAGTGGCTACGACCGGTGTCGACGGCGAGGCTGCCCTCCGTCTCCTGGAGCGTGGTCTCCTCTTCGTCGACCTCACGCACGATCGAGAGCAGACGACCAGCCGGGACGACCAGGGATCCCTCCTGGGATACGGCGGCTTCACCGAGGTGGTAGCGGATGCCGACGTCGAGATCGGTGGCCTCGAGACTCACCCCGGTGGTGGCGTCCGCTCGCAGGGCAACGCACTCCAGGATGGGCTTCGGACTCTTCGTCGCAGCGACGGCGGCACCGTGACCGATGCCCTCCATCAGCGTCTGGGTAGGCAGGGTGACCTTCATGGAGCTCGTCTCACGAGAGGGTTGGGATCGTGTTCTCGTCAGCGTCCACACGCATCGGTGTGGATCTCCCAACGAGGGGATCTGGAAGAATTGAAATTAGGGTTTTGTCGTCCTCGTCAGGGAGGCTGTCGCATTCCGCGTCGGGCGGTTCTCCGGAAACGTGGAACACTCTGATGCACAAGCACTTAGGTCGATGCGAGGCGTGTGCAAAGCACTCCGGAATCCGTTCCGTATTGTACGGATCCAGGGGTGGGAAATGGAGCGTTTTCAACCCTCTCCGAGGGCCTCTGGGGCCGCTCCGACCCATGCTCTCTTGCGTCCCTGTGGAGTGCCGCGCCGGGCTCCACTCCGAGTGCGCCGGTTTCCCACGCGAATGCGACAGCGTCTGGGGCCCAGCGACCACCTCCAGCGTGTGGAGGAAGTCGGGGGAGTGGGCGTAAGGCACTGCCAAGAAGGGGGTTGTGCTCCTTCGGGGGATGTGGAAAGCGTGGGGTGGGCGCGACCCGGATCAGCTCTCCTCGCGCAGGTTCCCGCCGAGACGATCCGCCAGGCGCTCCAGGAGGGCGGCGAAGTTCGGATCGGTCTTGTAGCGCTTCTCGACCTGGCGGACGGCGTACAGGACGGTCGAGTGGTCGCGGCCGCCGAAGTGGTCGCCGATCTCCTGCAGGCTGAGCTTCGTCAGCTTCCGGGCGAGGAACATGATGACCTGGCGCGGCTCGGAGATGCTCCGGCCCCGGCGCTTCGAGCGGAGCTCGGCGACCGTGACCCCGTAGTGCTCGCAGACGAGCTGGGTGATGCGCTCCAGGGTGATGCCCAGGCCTGCCGGCTTGAGGCTCTGCTTGAGCGCTGCCGCCGCGATCTCGAGGCTGATCGGCTGCCCCAGCACGTCGGCGTAGGCCTTGGTGCTCAGCAGAGCGCCCTCGAGCTCGCGGATGTTGTTGCGGAAGTTGCTGGCGATGAACTCGACGACCTCGTTGCCGATGCGGATGTGCATCAGCTCCGCCTTCCGGCGCACGATCGCCATGCGCGTCTCCATCTCGGGCTGCTCGAGCTGGGACACGAGGCCCCAGGTGAAGCGCGAGACGAGGCGATCCTCCAGGGTGGGGATCTCGTTCGGCGCCGCGTCCGATGACAGGACGATCTGGCGGTTGGACTGGTAGAGCCCGTTGAACGTGTGGAAGAACTCCTCCTGCGTCCGCTCCTTCCCCTTGAGGAAGTGGATGTCGTCGATGACGAGCAGGTGCACGTTGCGGAAGCGGGCCCGGAAGCTGTCGACGTCGTTGCGCTGCAGGCTGCGGACGAACTCGTTCGTGAACTCCTCGCAGGAGAGGAAGCAGACGCGGTCGTCGGGGAAGCGCTGCAGGAACTCGTGGCAGACGGCGTGGAGCAGGTGCGTCTTGCCCAGGCCCACCGAGCCGTGGATGAAGAGCGGGTTGTAGGCGCGGCCCGGGTTTTGGGCGACGGCCCGCGCGCTCGCGTGGGCGACGCTGTTAGAGGGGCCGATGATGAAGTTGTCGAACGAGTAGAGCTCGTTGAGCCTGAGCGGCACGTCTTCCGCGCCGGAGCCGGTGAACGGCGCCGGGTAGACGTCCTGCATGGGCGCGGCCGGGGCTGCGACGGCGGTCTGCGGCTGCTCCATCCTCGCGGGCGGGGCCGGCGGGGAGGAGGTGGCCTCCGGCTCCGAAGCCGCATCCTCGGCGGGTGGCGCCTGCCCGTCGATCTCGAACGCGACGCTCACGGGAGCCCGGCACACGTGCTCGGCGGCTTCCCGGACCATCTCGCTGAACTTGCTCTGGAACCAGACCTGGTAGAAGCGGTTCGGTACCCCGACCACCAGGTTGCTGCCCTGCCAACCCACCAACGATGCGCGTTCGAACCACGTCTGGTACTGCCGCTTGCTCAGGCGCGTGCGCACCTGGGCCATGACCCGGTCGAATCGGTCCTGCACGTCGTTGATCGCAACGCTGTCGCTCATAAGCGCCACGTCCTTCCCTCTGCTCCATGGGACGCGTGACGACGTTTCCGTCCTCACGTTTCCAATGACGCGTTCGACGGGCTTCGAGCAACCCTCACGCTCTCGACCCGCCAAGCCTCTCGCGATCTCGACTGCGTGCTTTCGTCGAACGACCGTCGTCGATGAGGACGTGTCCGGGGTGGCCGGTCGACGAGAGCGCGCTGCTGCTTGCTCGCGAGACGAAGAAGGTACGCCTCTGAAAACAACGCGTCAACGCCACTTCCTGCGCGGCGAGTGCACGCGCAGTGAACAACATGTATCGCCGCAGAGCCGGGTGCTTGCTGTTTCCGGGGCAGGTTCCCTGAGCGAGTCGTCAACGATTTGCGAGCGAACGCAACCGCGAAACGATCGCGCACAAAGTTGACGCGGCGCGTTCCATGTGATCGCGATCGTTGCCTTCGCCCACGCTCACACGAATGGTCGACGCTGCGCGCTGCTTCGTGAAGCCCATCGCCAGCAAGCCCGGACTCGGATCACGGCTGCCCAGGGCGCATGAGCTGCCCGTCGAGATCGCGAAGCCCTCGAGGTCCATGTTGATCATCACAGCCTCGCCTTCTGCGTGCTCAACCTCGAGCGTGACGAGGCCCGGGAGCGCGTGGGTCGCGCTGCCGACGCGCGTCCACCCCTCCAATCCGCCCAGGCCGTCCACGAAGTGGTCGATCAGGCCGGCGTAGCGCGTGGCGCGTTCCGCCTGATCGCCGCAGGCCTCCTCGAGCGCCGCAGCGAAACCGGCGCAGGCCGCAACATTCTCGGTTCCGGGGCGGAGCCGCTCCTCCTGTACACCCCCCATCAGGAAGGGCTCCAGCCGCGTGCCGCGGCGCACGATCAGGGCTCCCGAGCCGGCGGGACCGCCGGCCTTGACGCCGGAGAGCAGCACCAGGTCCGCGCCCAACTCCGCGATGTCCAGAGGCAGGCGCCCCGGGGCGAGCGCGGCGTCGCAGATGATTGGGATGCGTCGTTCCCGAAGTGCGCTCGTCACGTTCGAGACGGGCATCCGCGTGCCCGTTTCGTGGTTCGCGAGCATGAGGGCTGCGCATGCGGCGTCGTCGCCGGCTGCCTCGAGGAAGGCGTCGGCGTCCACACGGCCTTCTGCGTCGACGGGAACGACCACGACGTCGAAGCCCTGTGTGCCGAGCAGCGCCGCGGTGTCGAGCACCGACGGGTACTCGACGGCCGACAGGACGATGCGCGTGCGTCCAGCACGCGCCATCATGCGCGCCGCGCCATGCAGCGCAATCGTCGCGGCTTCGGTGGCCCCGGCGGTGAAGATCACCTCGCGCGGGCGGCAACCCAGCGTGCCTGCGACCTGCGAGCGTGCGTCCTCGAGCGCGTCCTTTGCGGCGCGCCCCTCCAGGTGCGGCGAGCTCGCGTTGGCGTACAGCGGATCGAGCAGCGGCAGCATCGCCTTGCGCGCTGCGGCGGAGAGCGGCGTCATCGCCGCGTGGTCGAGGTAGACGCGGTCCAGGGGCATCGCGGCATGGTAGGCGCGAACCGGCAGCCGGAGATACAGTCCCCAATCGCACGAGGCGTTCCGGCGCCCGGAATGGCGGGCTTTCCCTGGTTCGTCCCACGGGTTCTGCCCACGGTTTCCACGACCGCAGGCGACGAGCGGCGACACGTGGAGCCGTTCGTGGCACGCTTGGCCGGTGCCTGCCGACCTCCTCGTCGTCGACAACTACGACTCGTTCACCCACAACGCGGTCGATCTGCTCACGCAGCTCGGCGCGCGCACCGAGGTCGTGCGCAACGACGCCGTGAGCGTGGCGGACGTGGCCGCCCGGGACTGGCGCGGCATCGTCCTCTCCCCGGGGCCCGGCCGGCCGCGGGACGCCGGGATCTGCGTGGAGCTCGTGAAGCGGCTCGGGGCGCGTGTGCCGATTCTCGGGATCTGTCTCGGCCATCAGGCGATCGCCCGTGCGTACGGCGGGCGCATCGTCCGGGCGGTGAGACCGCTCCACGGGACGGCGACCGAGATCCGGGGCAGCCGCCGCGGGCTGCTGCGTGCGCTGCCGGCGCGATTCGAGGCCGCCCGCTACCACTCGCTCGTGGTCGATCCGAACCGCCCGGGGCGGGATCTGCGGGTCACCTGCCGGTCCGCCGAGGGCGAGATCATGGGGCTGATGCACGCGCGGCATCCCGTCGAAGGCGTGCAGTTCCACCCCGAGAGCTACCTCTCCCCGGTCGGACCTGCGCTTCTGGCGGCGTTCCTCAGGCGCTGCGGTCTGCGTCCGCGTTCCGCCGCGCGCGTGGTGCGGTAGGATCCGCCCGACATGACCATGCAAACGCCGTACTTCGACCGCCTCGAGGCGGCCCGAAGCGAGAAGAGCACGATTCTCTGCGTCGGGATCGATCCCCGTCTCGAGCGGATGCCGCCCGAGATCACGTCCGGCCGCGAGGGGGACGTCGAGGCCATCCTCACCCAGTTCGGGTTCGAGCTCCTCGAGCTCACCGCGCCGCACGCAGCCTGCTTCAAGCCGCAGATCGCCTTCTTCGAGGCGCACGGCATGCCCGGCCTGCGGGCCTTCGCGGCGGTTGTCCAAGAGGCGCGCCGGCGGGAGCTGCTCGTGATCGGCGACGTGAAGCGCGGCGACATCGGCTCGACCGCCACCGCGTACGCGCAGGCCTTCCTGCGCCCCGGCGCCGACCTCGAGGTCGACGCGATCACGATCAACCCGTATCTCGGCGCGGATGCGCTGGAGCCCTTCGTCACCCAGGCCGCCGCGGCGGGCAAAGGCCTGTACGTGCTCGTGCG
>JASJDY010000005.1 GCA_030065025.1 Planctomycetota bacterium | reverse complement strand
CGCCGCGCGGTTCGCGGCCGCCGGCGCGAGGTGCACGTCATCGCGCGCCAGCCCTTCGGCGAGTGGCCCGCGCAGCGGACGGTGCGCGGGAGCGAAGAGCTCGATCACGCACGTGATGAGGGCATCGTGTTCCACCCGCTGCGCGGCGTGCGCCGGGTACGCGGTGCCAACGGCAAGGTGACCGCAGTCGAGCTCGCCGAGGTGGTGCAGGTCTACGATCGCCAGGGTCGCTACGCGCCGCGCTATGGCGCCCATGCGGCCGAGGTCCTCGAGTGCGACACGCTCTTCCTCGCCGTCGGGCAGGAACCGGAGCTCGACTACCTGCAGGGCACGGCGGACGTCGCACGCACGCCGCGCGGCCTCATCGACGTCGACCCCGAGACGCTGGCGACGAAGATGCCCGGCGTCTTCGCCGGCGGGGACGCCGCGTTCGGCCCCCGAACGGTCATCGAAGCTGTGGCCGACGGCAAGCGCGCTGCGCGCAGCATCCAGGCCTACTTCTCAGGCGGTCGAGGCCTCCCGCAGACCTGGCACTTCGAGGAGGTCCACCCGCGCGCCGTGCCGACGATGGACGGCTACGACGCCACGCCGCGGGAGGCGCCGCCGTGCACCGCCGTCGGTCGCCGCACGGGCATCGCGGAGGTCGAGGGGCCGTACGACGAGCAGCAGGCACGCGAGCAGGCGGGCCGTTGCCTCGTGTGTCACGTGCAGACGATCTACGACGGCGACCTCTGCATCGCCTGCGGCCGCTGCACGGAGATCTGTCCGTACTCGTGCCTCTCGTTCGCCGGCCGCGAGGACGTTTCCGTCGACGGAGGAGGCGACGTCCTGCTCGACATGCAGGACGGCGATGTGACGATGGTGAAGGACGAGGATCGCTGCGTCCGGTGCGGCCTGTGCGCCGAGCGCTGTCCGACCGGCGCGATGACCATGGAGCGGTTCTCGACGCATGCAGAGGAGGCGCGGGTTTGAGCGAGCGGCGGTCCCGACGCTGGATGCTGCGCACGCTCGCCGTCGGCGGTGCCTTTGCCGGCGGGCTGGCCCACGTGTGGGCCTGGTCGCGGTCGCTCGTGCCGAACGTGCTCTACGAACCGCCGAAACAGCGCCGCCTCGGCGCGCCCACGCGCTTCCCCGAAGGAACGACCTTCCTCCAGGAGGAGAAGATCTTCGTCGTGCGCAAGGGCGACGTCCTGCGTGCGCTCTCTGCCGTCTGCACGCATCTCGGGTGCACCGTCGGTGCGCAGGAGGCGGGCTACCACTGCCCGTGCCACGGCAGCTTCTTCGATGCCGAGGGAACGAACACAGGAGGCCCGGCTCCGCGCCCGCTGCCCTGGCATCCGCTGAGCTTGCGCGGCGGCGCGCTCATCGTCGACCTCGGCACCGAGGTCGGTCCGGAGATCACGCTCGAGTCGCCGCTGCCGCCCGAGCCGCCCAAGCCGCCGCGAGGGGGCCGGAAGGGCGACAAGTGAGCGGCGGCGACGGCTTCTTCGCCCGCCTCTTCCGCACGTGGCTCCCGCGCACGCCGCGCGAGTCGAGCGAAGCCGTCGTGCGCAACATCTGGCTGCACGCGTTTCCGGCGCGCATCACGAAGCGCTCGCTCTCGTGGCTCGCGAGTGGCTGGCTCGGCACCGTCTCGCTCCACCTGTTCATCATCCTGAGCCTGACGGGCGTCGTCCTCATGTTCCTCTACGTTCCGAGCGTGGAGCGTGCCTACGCCTCGGTGAAGGACATCGAGTTCGTCGTGTCCTTCGGCTCGTGGATACGCGGTACCCACCGCATCGCCGCGCACCTCATGGTCGTGGTGGTGGTGCTGCACCTCGTGCGCGTGTTCCTCACCGGCGCCTACAAGAAGGAAGGTGCGCCCGGTGCCCATCGTCCGCTGAACTGGCTGGTCGGGCTCGTGCTGCTCGTGCTCACGTTCGCGCTGTCGTTCACCGGGTATCTGCTCCCGTGGGACCAGCTCGCCTACTGGGCGGTGACGGTCGGCACGCAGATCGCCGCCGCCGCGCCGCTGGTGGGGGAGGAGCTGCGGCAGCTGTTGCTCGGCGGCACGGTCGTCGGGCAGCCGACCTTGTTGCGCTTCTACGTGTTGCACTGCTTCGCGCTGCCGTTGCTGACGGTCTTCCTCGTCGCCTGGCACATGTGGCGCATCCGCAAGGACGGCGGGCTGGCGGTCGCCGACCGTGTGGCCGACGATGCGCGCGAGCAGGCCGCGATCACGCCGCCGCCGCCCGGCAAGACGTACACGCTCATGGGCGCGACCCAGGGCGGCACGGTCCAGGCCGCGAGCTCGACCGGCCAGCTCGAGAACGCGACCACGCCCGGCGTGCCGGCGATCCCGCGCCGCTCCACCGCCGTCTTCCTTGCCGTCCTGGCGCTCTGCAGCGTGCTCGGCCTGTTGCTCCAGGCACCGCTCGAGGAACCGGCGAACCCGGCCGTCACGCCGAACCCCGCGAAGGCGCCCTGGTACTTCCTGTGGCTGCAGGAGCTCGTGTCGATCCTCACGTTCCGGATCGGCGACTTCGTCGTCGACGGCTCGTTCCTCGGCGGCATCCTCGTGCCGGGGCTGCTCATCGGCCTGCTGGCCGCCTGGCCCTACCTCGACAAGAGCCCCGCCGCCGCCGCCGGAATCTGGTTCCATCCGAGCCGCAAGGTGCAGAACCGCGTGTTCCTCCTGCTGCTCTTCGCCTGCGTCGTGCTGACGATCATCGGCACGTACTTCCGCGGACCGTATTGGGCGTGGACCTGGCCATGGGCCGACGCGCACCCCCACACGACCCTCACCTAGGAGCAACCCCTGGACGACACCGCTCACCGCCGCGCCGACAGCAGGCTCATCGGCATCTCCGCCGTCGTGCTGGTGGTCGTGAGCGTCGCCGCGTTCTGGCGGGACGCGGCGCCCGCGTGGCAGGACGCGCAGGAGCAGGTGCGTGCGATCGTCGCGGAGCGTCTCGGGCCCGAGCGTGCCGCCGACGTGCCGGCGGGGCTGCGCCAGATCTGGATCGAGGACCTGGACCGCGTGGACCGCTGCATCACGTGCCACGCGACCATCGACTGGGGCCCGGAGCTCGCCGACGCGCCGCACCCGGCGCGCTCGCATCCCGCGATCCCCTGGCTGGACGCGAAGCATCCGATCTCCGAGTTCGGCTGCACGCTGTGCCACGGCGGTCAGGGCACCGCGACGACGATGGCCGCAGCGCATGGCGACGTGGCCTTCTGGGAGGAACCCTTGCTCGGGTCACAGCGCGCGAAGGGCTACGGCCTCGAGGCGCGCGAGCTGATGGAGATGGCGTGCAACCGCTGCCACGTCCATGAGGCCGAGGTCGAGGGCATGCCCCTGCTGAACGACGCCAAGGCCTTCGTGAAGAAGAAGAACTGCGTGCGCTGCCACACGATCTTCGGCCAGGGCACCACCAAGGCGCCGGATCTCTCGCGGCTCGGCGAGAAGCACCCGACCGCGTACACGTTCCCCAAGGGCTGGAAGAACCCCCGCACGGCACTGCACTGGCACATCGCGCACTTCCGCGAGCCCTTCGTGCTCGTCCCCGACACGCTCATGCCGACGTTCCTCCTCGATGGGAAGCAGGCCGAGGGCCTGAGCCTGCTCGTCCTGTCCTGGCGCAAGCAGGATCTGCCCGCGCGCTACGTCCCGCAGCCCACGCGCTAGCCCGAGCGAGCGCTCCATCCGCTCCCAAGTCCTTCGGCAGCAGGTGGTTGCGGATGCCGCCCGGTAGTCAGGAGCCCGGGTGAGGCATACGGGCGGCGGGCTCGAATCCTCCCAATCGGTGGCGCGGCATGTCCAAAAGCCGTAGGGTCGAAATGCGGTCCTGCCGAGACCGCTCCTCGGGATGTCCTCTCGAGGACAAACGGCGGCGACGCCGGTCGGGGCGGTTCCCCCTGGGTTGTTCTGCTACCGGCTGTGCTCGGATCGGCCCACCGGCGTCGCTGTCACCTTCTCGAGCGGTGCTTTGCCCGTCCCCGCGACTACGCTGGCTGGATCGTGCTGCGTCCGCTTCCTCTCTCGCTCGCCTTCATCCTCTTGCTCGCGCCGGCCCTGCGCGCGGAACCGGTCGAGCGGTCGGACTTCCGGCCCTACGAGCCGTCGTTCACGCTCAGCCGGCACACGAGCCTCGCGCGCTCCGTCGCCTTCTCGCCGGACGGCGCGCGACTCGTCACGGGCGGTGCCGACCGCGCCCTGCGGCTGTGGAATCCCGGCACAGGGAATCCCCTCGCCACGCAGGTGCTGCCACGCAGCGGGTGAGGCCCGTGAGTGACCTCGGTCGCCTTCGGTCCGAAGGGCAAGACGATCCTGACCGGTTCGACTGACGGCGGCGTGCGCCTGCACGACGCTGGCAGCGGAGCCGTGCTTCACACCCTCGGCAAGCACGAGGACTACGTCCACGCCGTGGCCCATGCGAAGGCCGGAGCCCTGGCTGCGTCGGCCAGCGACGACGGCGTATTCCGACTGTGGTCGACGAAGACGCGCAAGCTGATTCGCACGTGGAAGGTCGACGTCGAACGCTCGTCGCAGCGCGTCGTGTGGGCGCTGCGCTTCGATCGCAAGGCGAAGCTGCTTTACGCCGCGCTGGGTGACGGCACCGTGCGCGCGTTCGACACCGCGACGGGCCGAGAGACACGTCGCTTCACGGGTCACACGAAACGCGTGCTCTCCATCGATCTCGATGCAGGCAGCCGGTTCCTCGCCTCGGGTAGCAGCGATCAGACCGTGCGTGTCTGGAACCTGCAGACCGGCAAGCTCGTGCGAGTCCTGAGAGGACACGCGCACACCGTCTATGCCGTCGCCTGGCATCCGGGCGGGCGCCTGCTCGTCTCGGGCAGCCTGGACGGCACGGTACGCATCTGGGATCCGCGCAGCGGCACGGTGAAGCAGCGCCTCGACGTGCCGGGCAAGGGCGTCTACGGCCTCGCCCTGGATGGCGGCCGCCTCGCCGCAGCCTGCGCCGACGGCGCCACGCGGCTCTACGTCGTCTCCGCCCGCGCGCGGAGGAAAGAGCGGTAAGCTCGGCGCCCATGCGCACGCTTCTCCTGGCGACCCTCGTCCTTCTCGCAGCGCCGGCGGCTTCCTCCGCGCCGGACAAACGCACCGAGGCGGGCGCGCTGGTGGATGGCGTCAAGACGCTCGCCATGCCCGGCGTACCCGGCAACCTGACGGTCTTCGGGCACGCCTTCCCGATCGTCGCTGCGGAGTCGGGCGGCCGACCCGCGCCGCTGGTCGGCGCAACGCGCGTTCAGCGGGGACGCGCCGTGCTGTTCGGGCACGGCTACTTCGGCGCGGCCCTGAAGGTCGGTGACACGGCGAGGTTCGTAGCCAACGTCTTGCGGTGGGCCGCCCGCGGCAAGAAGACGCCGCGTATCGGCTTGCGGCACCGCAACGAGCTGGCCAAGCACCTGCATGACGAGGGCTTCGTCTTCGTGAACCTCGACGGTCCGGACTGGACCAAGCGGCTGGGCAAGGTCGATGCGGTCGCACTCCATCTCGCGCAGATCAACGAGCACGAGCTGAAGGTCCTGCGTCAGCGCATCCAGCTCGGCTTGGGCGTGGCCTCCGGCATGCCCGGCTGGGGCTGGCAGCAGCTCAATCCCAAGAAGAAGCTCGCCGTCGACAACATGGCCAACCGCCTGCTCGCTCCATACGGACTCATGTGGGGTGGCGAGTACATGAAGAAGCCGAAGAGCGGCGTGCTCACGGTGAAGGGGCCGGCGCCTGCACTCACGCAGGCGAATGCGGCGCTCCATGCGCTCATCGCGCAGTCCGAGGGCAAGCGAACGTTGCAGCGCAAGGACGCCGCGCTGGCGGTCGCCACGGTGACGCGCGCGATTCGCGAGGTGCCCCCCGACGACAAGCTGCTGCTGCGCCAAATGGGCAAGCTGCTCAAGCACGCGCGCAACCCGCGGTTCCTCCCGTCCGCGCAGACGCCGCTGACGGACGAGCAGGGGCTCGGCAAGCTGCTGCTGACGCTGCAGCTGCAGCAGAACGACATGCTGCCGCCCGAGAAGATCAAGGCGCATCCGGCGGCCGCGAACTTCCCGGGGGCGGTGGACAAGAGGGTGCCTCGCGAGACGCGCGCGATCGCCATCGACACGAAGACGCACGGCTGGCACTCGACGGGGCTCTACGCGCCGCCCGGTGGCAAGCTGACGGTGCGCGTACCGCCGCAGGCGGTCGCCGCCGGCCTGGAGCTGCGCATCGGCGCGCACAAGGACAGGCTCTGGGGCAAGGCGAAGTGGAGCCGCGCGCCGGAGATCACGGTGCAGCGGCCGATTGCGGACGAACGTAGCACGCACGCGTGCGCGTTCGGCGGACACGTGTACGTGGTCGTGCCGCCGCGGAGCAAGCTCGGCAAGATCAACGTCGTGATCCAGGGCGCGGTGGCAGCGCCGTTCTTCGTGCTGGGCGATACGACGAAGGAGCAGTGGAGGAGATTCCGGGAGCTTCCCGCGCCGTGGGCCGAGCTCGAGACGCAGAAGGTGATCATCACGGTGCCCTCGGAGTTCATTCGCGAGCTGGATGATCCCGAGCCGCTGATGCGCTGGTGGGACACGGTGATGGATGGCTGTGCCGATCTCGCCACGCGGCCACGGGACCGCAAGCGGCCCGAGCGCTACGTGACCGACGTTCAGATCTCGGCCGGCTACATGCACGCCGGCTATCCGATCATGACGCACCTCGACGCGGCGCCGCGGTTCGTGAACCTGCAGCGGCTGTCGACGCAGGGCGACTGGGGCATGTTCCACGAGATGGGGCACAACCATCAGCACAGGGACTGGACGTTCGACGGCACCGTCGAGGTGACGTGCAACCTGTTCTCGCTCTACCTGATGGAGACGGTGTGCTCGAAGGGCATCGGGCACGACGCGATGAAGCCGGAGAGCATCCGGAAGAACCGTGTGCTGTACGAGAAGGGCGGCAAGCAGTTCGGGCTGTGGAAGAGCAAGCCGTTCCTGGCGCTGATCATGTACCACCAGCTGCGCGCAGCGTTCGGCTGGGAGGCGTACAAGAAGGTGTTTGCCGAGTACCGCGACCTGGCGGACTACGAGCGCCCGAAGGACGACGCCCAGAAGCGCGACCAGTGGCTGGTGCGCATGTCGAAGACGGTGGGGAGGAACCTGGGCCCGTTCTTCGAGTCGTGGGGTGTCCCCGTATCCAAGCAGGCGCGCGAGGCCGTGGCGAAGCTGCCCGCCTGGATGCCCGACGACGGGCGCTAGCGCTCGAGACGGTCGCGATGCAGCGGGATGTTGAACGCGCGGGCACAGGCCTGTGCTGCCTCGATCACGCGCTTCTCCGACGCATAGCGATAGAGACTGCTGACGTCCGCGCCGAGATCCGCCAGGCGCAGAGCCTGGGCAAGACGGCAGCCTTCGACCTGCAGCGTCGTCTCGGAGCGATGGAGGAGTGCCCGCACTTCCAAGCGCACCGCGGGAAGGTCGATCCAGCCGTACCGCTCGATCACGTCGCTGATCGTGCGCAGATCGATCGGCGTCGTCTCGTCCGCCAGGGCGTCAAGCGCCGCGTGGAGGTCCTTGCGGCCACGGGCGCCGTAGCGCGTCCACCACTTCGACCAGCTGGCGCGGGACGGCGGTCGGCTCGCGCCCGTCACGCCGCGTAGAGCCCTCAGGGCGGTGTGACGTACACCCGGATCGGCATCCTCCAGGCACCGCAGCATGATCGATAGGTGGGTGGCGTCGCCTGTCCGGGAGAGAGCGCCGAAGGCCGCTTCACGGACCGCGGGCGTGCCTCGCTGGGCCGCCAGGGCCGCGTGCTCCACCAGGCCCGCGTGCCGAAGATCCAGCGTCTCGACCGCCTCGAACACGGCGACGTGCACTTCGGCGTAGCGAGACCGCATGAGGTCGACGAGGCCTTCCATCGCGCTCGGCCCGCCCGTCCGGCCCAACGCGCGTGCAAGGGCGACGCCGTACTCCTTGTCGCGATAGCGCGCCGTGGCCAGAGCCTTGCTGACTGCCTCCTCGCTTGCCGGGGATCCCAGGGATGCGATCAGATCGCCGACGGACGGGATCGCGGTTCCGGCGTCCGCGCTCCGCGGCGCGACGAACGGGATAAGCACCAGGATGAAGAGGAGGAGTCTCAAGTCGTTGACCTTCAGCGTGTCGGGGGATTCAGGTCGCGCCAGTAGACACGCTCGAGGGTGACGGCCGTCGAGCCGTCTCCGTCGCCGAGCGCACGGTCGTAGTGCACGAAGATGCTGGAGTCGAGCGTGATGGTGCGTCCTACGATCGCGCCGAAGAGGATGTAGCTCGAGTCGTTGTAGATGTCGCGTCCCGGCGCGTACAGCGTGAAGCCGCCCATCATGCTGCTGTTGAGCTCGATCGACTTCGTGGGCGCCTTCCAGTTGGGCGTCAGGTTGTAGGGGTGCGCGATGAACTGTAGGTCCTGGGCCGGCCCCGGGTTGTTGACGCGGGCCGAGGAGGTCAGCAGCAGGTTCCGGGTCACGTAGATCTTCGTCGGTGCTTGCACGATCAGGCGGGTGCTGCTGTCCATCTCGAAGTTCGAGAAGAAGTAGGTGCCGCCCGAGAGCGTCAGCGTGGCGCTGCCGTCGACGCGCAAGCTCATCCTGTTCGCGTTGTAGGTGATGTCGCCGCCTGCCTGGGCCGTCACCTCGTGATTGTTGTTGTTGGCGAGCGCTTCCTCGAACTCGGCCAGCGTCGGATCCGGGACGTCGAACGGCGCACTTTGTGCGGACGTGCTTCCGTAGACCTGGCAGCTCCCGCCATGGAGGCTCGTCGACTCACCGGGGCCGCACTGGGCGTCTCCGCGCACGATGACGCTGGACCAGATGTCGATCTCGGCGTTGCTGCCGATGTGGCCCGTCGGATCGGCGTACCAGCCCAGATCGTCTTCGGCGGTGATCTGGGAGGCGTAGGTGCCGAGCCGACTGTCGAAGGAGTCCGTTTGCACGGACGAGTTGATGTCCAGGCGGTCCTTCGCGAAGATCGCGTGCTTGAACCGGAAGCCCGCGCTCAGCTTGACGCCGCACTCGACGCGTCGCGTCACGTGTCCCGTGGTTCCCACGGACGTGAGCACCCAGCGGTCGGTTCCGGCAACCTTGCTGACCGTCACGTCGTAGACGCCGCCGTTCTCGGTTGTGCCCGACACGTTGCCGATGCCGTTGCCGTCGTGGTCGACGTTGCCGACCAGCTCCATCTCGGCGCGGGCGATGCCGATCTCGGCGAGCTCGAACGCGAGCAGGTCGCTCCCATACGTCTTCACGCTGCGCATCTCCGATACGCCGTGCTCCAGCAGGCTGAAGCTGAGTGCAGCGACCAGGAAGACCGTGAACAGGACGACCAGCGTGACGAAGCCGCCCTCTCGGGATGTGGTGTGCCTCATCTCGTTCAGTTCCTCAAGAGCACCACGGCATGTCCGGACACTTCCAGCGCGGTGTTCGCCTCCGTCCCCCGTGCGTAGGTCGAGAGCTCGATCTCGAGCATGTCGCTCTCTCGGATGACGCGAAACCCGCCTTCGGGCACCTGCTTCGCGACCACGCGGGAACTTGCGCCCTCGACGAGATAGAGGTCACCCGGCCGCTCGACTCCCTCGACCACCCGATTCGAAGAGCGCCACTCCAGCAGGGCTGCATTGCCACGGATCTCGACACCCGCCGCGGCGTCGACGATGCGGCGGAACTGGGGCCGTGTGGCGACGCCGTTCCCGTCGAACGCTTGGAGGGTGGATTCGTCGGCGTTGCGCAGGATGTTGGCGACGGACTGGAGGTTCAGGCGTAGCTCCCGCTCCACGTCCATGCGGGCCCGCGCGTCCTTCTCCAGCCACCGCGTTCGGTCCAACCAGGTGTGCAGACTCAGTACGGCGATGGCCATCATGCTGACGACGATCACCACCTCGAACATCGTGTAGCCGCGCTGGGAGGAGGCGTTGTTCATCGGTTCCCCCGCAGGATGCTCGTGAGGCGCAGCTCCCGACTGGACCCATCCGCGGCGCGGTACACGAAGTGCACGACGACGGGCAGCCACCGATACGCGTCGTCCTTGGCGCTGCCGTCGATGGCTCCGTCGCCGTCGAGGTCCATGGGGAGCAGGAAGCGTGGTGCGGTCACGTCTTCGCGCAGGATGAACGAGCCGCTGTCCTTGTCCGCTGTCATCGGAACGTCGATCAGGACGTGGATCTCGCCACGGCTCTGGAAGCCGGGGAAATAGACCGTCGGCTCCCATGCCCTGCGACCGTCCGCGAGCTTCGGGACCGATCCGATCGCCGTCTGGGACAAGGCGAGCCGGAGTCGGCAGCGTGCGTACAGTCCGGCCCAGTCGTCGTCCGCTCGCAGCCGCTCCATGAACTGCTGCGCGGAGATCATGGCCTCGCTGCGCTCGGTCTGCTCGCTGGCGAGCCCACGGTGGGACATCATGCTCGACCCGTAGGCGAGCATGGCAACGGCCAGGATGGCCCCGCCGACCATCACCTCGACGAAGCCGAACCCACTGTCATGTCTGCGAACGGGACGTGCCAAGGGCGAGCCTCGACCATCCCCACGACCAAAATCTCATCAGCCCCATCGACTGCCTGCCGCCACGGCCATGAGACGCAGTCTTTCGACCTGTGAGCAAATCTGAACGCCTACGAACGGATGCCTGACTTGGGGGGGGCTCGGACCAGATCGTCAGCGGTCGCGCTGTCGGGGCCCCACGCCCTTCAACTGGCCCTTGCGGGCGAAGGTGAAGTCGCCGTTCGATGGGTCCTTCAGCTTCGGGTCGACGCCGTACACGCCGTCCTTCTCGCGCGTCGGGAGCTTGATCCGAGCCTTCGTCGTGGCCGGTGCGTCCTCGCAGAACCAGCCATTGCCGGCGAAGCGGAACGTGTGCGCCAGCGTGCCCGGGCCGATGTTGACGGCGGAGCGCAGCTCGTCGCTGCGGAAGACGACCAGGTTGCTCTCGATGACACCATTGCGGCAGCGCACGAAGCGCTTGTCCCGCGACTCCTGCAGGATGCGCAGCGCCCAGCGCCGCGGTCGGTAGACGAGGTTGTTCCGGAACGTCGCGCCGTCGCAGCCCACGAAGGCGATGGGCGTGAGTCCACCGGAGAAGATGCAGTTCTCCACGACGATGCGGCTGGCCTCGTAGTTCGCGTCGGCCGGCCGGAAGTACGCGAGCCCCGTGCTGCCGCCCGCGTTCACCCCGCGCCCGCCGGCATCCGTGAAGGTGCACTGCAGGATGCGAATCCAGTGGCTGCCGCCCTTGGCCTGGATACCGCTTGCGAAGTCACCACGCGCGGGGCCGATGCGGCACCGACTCACCTCCACGTCGTGACAGCCGACCATGTCGATGGCCGAGCCGCCGGAGCCCCAGCGCTCGATACGGCACTCGCGGATCGTCGCGCCGTCGATGCCCGAGAGCTTGATGCCGTCCCGGTTGCCGCCCGGGCCGACGTTGCGCACGGTGATGCGAGTCAGTCTCAGGTCCCGCGCTCCCTCTCCCTTGGCGCCGCCGTCGTCGATGTTGAGACCGTTGCCGGTCGCACCCTCGAAGACCAGGTCGCGGAGCTCGACCGAGACGCACTGCGAGAGCTGGATGCCGGAGGTGCCGCCGCGGAAGACGGGCGGCTTCTTCGGCTCCGCTGCAGCGATCACGATGGAGCGCTTGGGCTCGCCGCGGAGCTTGGCCGCGTAGAGGCCGCCGGCGTACACCCCGGGCGCGAGGAGGATCGTCGTTCCGGCCTTTGCGCGGTCTAGGGCACGCACGAGGCCCGCGCGGTCCTTCACGCGGATTTCGCGGGGGGCGGCGTGGGCGGACACCGCCAGCAGCGCAACGAGCAGCAACGCTGAGAGGGGACGCATGGCGCCATCCTAGGCGAGCCCACCTCGCGCTCGCGATCGCGCTCCCGCTCGACCCACGGCCACAATCCGGCAGCGTCCGACGAGCGAGCGCGTGTGCGAGCGAGAGCGCGGCCGAGGGGAACCGTTCGGAACCCTCCGGTCTCCCGCCCGGCCCATCCCCCGCCCGCGTAAAATAGGGCCTGTGAGCCCCACCGCGCCGCCCCTGTTGGCCCCCGGCGAGCGCCTCGTCATGCTCGTGGGTGCCTACGGCTCGGGCAAGACCGAGGTCGCCGTGAACCTCGCGATCCGCTGGGCCCGCGCGGGCCACAAGGTCCAGCTCGCCGACCTCGACCTGGTCAATCCGTACTTCCGCAGTCGCGAACAGCAGCGCCTCATGGAGTCGCACGGCGTGCGCGTGGTCGTTCCGCCCGGCAACCTCGCCGGCGCCGACCTGCCCATCGTGCTCCCCGAGGTCATCGGTCTGCTGCAGCCCGCGCCGGACACGATCACCCTGTTCGACGTCGGCGGCGACGAGGTCGGCGCGCGCGTCCTCAGCAGCTTCCGTCCAGGTCTACGCGAGGGACTCTACGAGCTCTGGCAGGTGGTGAACGGAAGCCGCCCGTTCACGTCCGACGCCGCCGGCTGTCACCGCATCCGGGGCGAGCTCGAGGCGGCCACACGTCTGCGCGTGACGGGCCTCGTGGGCAACACGCACCTGATCGACGAGACCGAGATCGAGACCGTGCTGGGGGGGCTACGGCTCGTCGAGCAGGTCTCGAAGGAGAGCGGCCTGCCCGTGCGGGCCCTCGGCGTCATGGAGGCACTCGCGGAGGATCCGTCGCTCGCGGAGATCGACGCCCCCGTCCTACGACTCCAGCGCCATATGGTGCCCCCGTGGCTCACCCCGGCCACGGATGGGCACGCAGCTTGCACTTCGGAGAACCAGCCGGCGCCGCGCCCGAGACCCATCGGCGTACCGCCGCGCCTGCGCACCCAGGATGCGCGAGGAGAACGCGATGGGATACATCCGGATTGAACGTGCGGTCTGCAAGGGTTGCGGGCGCTGCATCATCGCCTGTCCCAAGGACCTGATCGAGTTCTCCGAGGAGATCAACGAGCGGGGCTACCAGGTCGTCACCTACAAGGGCTCGCCGGAGGAGTGCGGCGGCTGCACCCTCTGCGCCGTCGCGTGCCCGGACCTGGGCATCGAGACCTGGAACAACCGCGGCAAGCAGACCTTCACGGTGACGACGGGCCTCACCGAGAAGATGACCCACTACTGCCCGGGCTGCACCCACGGTGTCGTGCACCGCATCGTCGCCGAGGTGCTCAACGAGCTCGGCCTGATCGGACGCGCCATCGGCGTCGCTCCTGTCGGCTGCAGCGTGCTGGCCTACGAGTACTTCAACTTCGACATGTTCGAGGCGGCCCACGGACGCGCGCCGGCCGTCGCAACCGGAGCCAAGCGCGCACGGCCCGACACGATCGTGTTCACCTACCAGGGCGACGGCGACCTCGCGTCGATCGGCGGCAACGAGATCCTGCACACCGCCAACCGAGGCGAGAAGATCACCGTGATCTTCCTGAACAACGCGATCTACGGCATGACCGGCGGTCAGATGGCGCCGACCACGATGCCCGGTCAGCGCACGACCACCTCACCGTTCGGCCGCGACGTCGAGGACACGGGCATGCCCATCAAGGTCGCCGAGCTGCTGTCGAGCCTGACCACGCCTGCGTACATCGCGCGCGGCTCGGCGCACGACAGCAAGCACTCCGTGCGGCTGAAGAAGATGATCAAGACGGCCTTCCAGCACCAGGCGGATGGCCGCTGCTTCTCGTTCGTCGAGGTGCTCTCGACCTGTCCGACGAACTGGGGCTTGTCGCCCAACGAGGCCTCGGCCTGGGTTGCGGACGCGATGATGGACTACTACCCGCTGGGCGTGATCAAGGAGCCGGCCAAGGAGCCTGCGACCGCGCCCGCGAAGGCCTGATCCGGGGAGCGTCATGATGGAGTCGACGAACGTCCTGATGGCCGGCTTCGGCGGGCAGGGCATGCTGCTCGCAGGCAAGGTGCTCGCGCACGCGGCCATGGCGGAGGGCAAGGAGGTCAGCTGGCTGCCCTCCTATGGCCCGGAGATGCGCGGCGGCACCGCGAACGTGACCGTCTGCGTTGCGGCGCGGCCCATCGCCTCGCCCCTCATCACCACGCCGCAGGCGCTGATGGTGATGAACCTGCCCTCGCTCGAGAAGTTTGCGCCGAAGGTGATGGAGGGCGGGCTGATCGTGGTGAACACGTCGTTGGTGCACCGCGATCCGAAGCGCGAGGACTGCACCGTCGTCAAGGTCGACGCACGCCACGTCGCCGGCCTCGCCGGCACCGAGCGAGCGGCCAACTTCGTGATGCTGGGTGCCTACGTCGCGGCGAGTGGCGTCGTGGCGCCCGAGTCCGTCGAACGTGAGATCGAGAACGAGTTCACCGGCAGGAAGGCCAAGCATGTTCCCGCGAACATCGCCGCCTTCCGCGCCGGCGTGGATGCCGGGCGCGACGTCCAGGAGACGGCAGCCCAGGAGCAGGACGCATGACCAAGGTCTTGATGAAGGGCAACGAGGCGCTGGGCGAGGCCGCCATCCGGGCCGGCTGCGTGCACTTTTTCGGCTATCCGATCACACCGCAGACCGAGGTGCCGGAGTACCTCGTCAAGCGACTGCCCGAGGTCGGCGGCACGTTCGTGCAGGCCGAGAGCGAGATCGCCTCGATCAACATGATCTATGGCGCCGCCGGCACCGGCGTGAAGTGCCTCACGTCGTCGTCGTCGCCGGGCATCAGCCTGATGGCCGAGGGACTCAGCTACATCGCCGCCTGTGAGCTGCCGTGTGTGCTCATCAACATCATGCGCGCCGGCCCCGGCCTCGGCGGCATCCTGCCCGCGCAGAGCGACTACCACCAGGCGACCCGCGGTCACGGTCACGGCGACTATCAGCTCATCGTGCTGGCTCCTGCTTCCGTGCAGGAGGCGGTCGATCTGATGACCCTCGCATTCGAGCTCTCGGAGACGTACCGCAACCCCGTCATGGTGTGCGCGGACGGCATGATCGGTCAGATGATGGAGCCCGTGGAGTTCCCGACCGAGGGGCGCGGCGAGCCCATGGCGGACAACGACTGGGCGCTCACCGGTTCCGAGGGACGCGAGCGGCGCATCGTCAACTCGCTCTACCTCTCGCCCGAGGACCTCGACGCCCACAACCGCAAGCTCAAGGCCAAGTACGACCTCATCGCCGAGAAGGAAGTCCGCCACGAGCTCTACGGCGAGACGGAGTCGCCCGACCTGCTGCTCGTTGCCTTCGGCACGATGGCGCGCATCTGCAAGAGCGCCATCGACGACCTGCAGGCAGGCGGCGCGAAGGTCGCCCTCTTCCGTCCGATCACGCTGAAGCCGTGGCCCTACGCGGCGTGTCGCGAGGCCATGGACCTGCTGCCGGCCGACGCGCCCGTGCTCAACGTCGAGATGAGCATGGGGCAGTTGATCGACGACGTGCGTCTGGCGGGCGAGGGCTCGCGCCGCGTCGAGTTCCTCGGTGCCGCCGGCGGTGTCGTGCCGACGCCCGAGCAGGTGGCCGCGAAGATCCGCGAGCTGCTGCCGTAGCGTTCGCGTTCCGGACACGAAGAGAGCCGGGCGGCGTCTGCCGCCCGGCTCTTGCATGGGCCCCTCAGACCGTGTGCCTGGTCCTAGAAAGGACTTAGGAAGGTCATCTGGCGCACGGTCTTGTACTTGGGCCGAGCGTCCTCCGTCTCGTCGAACGGCGAGATGGGGATGAGCCTGTCGAACACCGGGCTCGGCCGCTCCGCGAAGCCGTAGTGGCACTCGATGCAGCCGGTGGCGCCCAGCGCCTGGTCCGTGGGTAGGACGTTGTGGTTGACCGAGAAGGGGTGCGAGGACTCGGTATGGACGCCTTCGGCGTGATAGTCGAAGCTGTCGACATCGCCGCCGCCGGGCACCTCGAACCAGACACGACCACCCTTGACGAGGACCGGACGCGTGGCGACCGGTACGCCGTAGGAGTCGTCCCCCTTCATCGCCGTGATGTAGGCCAGGATCTCCTCCGGCCGGTTCACCTCGGGCTTGCCGTCACCGTTGTCGTCGACCGTGCCGGCGATCGGGCTGCCGCCCGTGATCTGCCGCACGCGCCACAGCGCGATCGGCGTGATCGTGTCGTCGTGGCCGTCGTCCGGTGTGCCGTTGTCGTCCCAGTCACCCCACCACACACTCAGCAGCAGCTTGATCGGGAACAGACGTCGCTCACCGTCCTTGTCGGTCTTCCACTTGAACGACGGGTACCAGCGGCTCTTGTCGGGATCCGTCGGATCCAGCGGATCGGCGCTCAGCAGCGCTGCCGCCGGATAGCCGATGGTGTTGCCCGTGGTCGCGTTGTCGATCGCGAAGACCGCCGACCGCGTCTTGTACGGGATGTGGCACATCTCGCAGGACATCTTCTCGAGGTGACCGTCGATGTGGATGTCGCTCGTCGGCGTCGGCGCGTTCTCGTGCTTCTCGGCTCCAGGCAGGTGGCAGTCGCGGCAGGTGCGCAGCCCCGCGTAGTCCGTGTCATTGCGCACGGAGCTCACGGTGGCGTTGCCCTTGGCGATGTTGTGGTCGAGTCCGGCGGGGTGACACTGCGTGCAGGCTGTGCTGTTCCCGGGCGCGATGTCATTCGTGGGATCCGCGTCGTTCAGGTTGTTGAAGCCCGCGTAGTGCACATCCGACGACTCGTCGAACCACGAGCGCCCGCGCTTCTTCAGATCCGGCGTGAGGTGGCAACCCCAGCACGCGTAGTCCTTGGGGGAACCGACGATGCTCGCGCCGTCGAGGCGCAGCGAGCCCGCTCCGTCCTCCTTCAGACTGCCGTTGTCGACGCCCGGCTGGTAGTCGATGTCGAGCGTGGTCGCCATGGGCGGCTTGCCCGCCGGCACCTTGCTGTTGAGCGCGAAGGCGCTGAACCAGCCCTGACCCGCCGTGGCCGCAGCCGCGTAGGCCGGGACGGAGGCGCCGCCCGTGTCCTTGAGCTTGTCCTTCGAGCGCAAGGTCGCGGTGCGCCAGACCCAGTTCATGTTCTTGCCGTCGCTGACTGCGCGCTCGGTGCGGTGGCAGAAGAGGCAGTCCGGCTCGGCAACGCCGGTGATGTCCCACGGTGCGGCGCGCAGGGCGCCCGACATGTGGTTGATCTCGGCGTAGTCGCCGTCCAGCCGGACGTCGGCCGCCGTCTTGCCCAGCTTCTCGTAGCCGAACTGACTCGTCCTGACGTCGTAGTAGAGCTCACCATCGCGGTCGAACTCGCCGAAGCCGCCACCCGGGTGGCAGATGTTGCAGAGACCGCCGTACCAGAAGCTGGTCTTGTCGATGTCGGACTCGCGAACGTTGTCCTTCGCAGCCAACTGGCTGCTATCCGACGAAGGCGGTCACCACTTGCCGTACATGCCGTCGGACTTCAGCCAGGGACGGCCGTCCCCGAAGAAGTCGTTCGCCATCTGGATCGTGCCGCTGGCGTCGGTGCGTCCCTGCTGGAAGTGGTAGCCGTTCGTGATCGTGTGGAAGTCGTGGCAGCCCGCGCACGTCGTGCGGGGGCTGTACGGCTCGTTCGAGCCCAGCGCGATCGGCTGCCCCAGGCGGTTCCTCAGGACGACGTCCTGGTGCACGAACGCCGGCGCGGGATCGTCCGGCGGATCCTCGACAGGTGTGGCGGTCGTACTGCCGCCGCCGCAGCCCTCCAACACGAACGCGACCGCAAGCAGGGTCGCGATACCACTACAAAGGCAGATCTGCCTCCACATACGCATGGTTCTGACCTCCCAGATGCTCGGCCGGACAGCCCCCATGCGGGTGGTCCACGGGACTGCAGGGGATTGACCCTCGGGACTCGCTGGGGCTGGCGGGAGTCATCTGCCATTCCCATGGCAAGCGCCGCGCCATGCGGAAATCTGCGACACACTCGCGTAAGCGTCTTCCAGAAAACGAGTTGCGAGACTGCGTACTGGTGCGCACCCCTGCGCAGATTCCTACGCAGAATTCCCCGCGTAGTCCGCACCCCAGTCCGCGGAAAATTCCGCACCTGCGGTGCTGTGCGTGCATCCGAGGTGTCTGCACCATGGGGCCGGCCTCACGGAGGGGCGTCCAACCCCGTGTCTCGCATGCCGCTGCTCCTGCTCGTCCTCGCCCTGGCCGGCATCGCCCTGCTCCTGCTCGCCGAGGACGACACGCCGGCGGTCGACCTGCGTGAGCCGCCGCGCACAGACCCCGCGGAGCCGCCCCGGGACCAGCCGGGCCTGGCCGTGCACGGCACCGCACCCGCGCCCCTCAAGGCCACGGCGTCCGCCTCGACGCTCGCGGAGCAGGCCCGCATCAAGCGCCTGGAGACCCTGTGGGACCGTGCGCTGGCTCTGCATCGTGCGGGCCGCAGTCGACGCGCCTGGGCCCTCCTGGAGCCGCTCCTGGCGTCCAACAAGGCGTTCTTCGAGGAGCCGGAGCGAGCGCGCGAGCTGGCCGCGCTGCGCCAGGGCGCGCGCGAGGTGCTGGACGCCGAGACCGCCGACGAGAGGCTCCGCGAGCTCGTCGCGGAGCTGCGCCGCTGGGGCAACCTGCGCCCGGACGAGGAGGCCGGTGCGTTCGAGCAGAAGCTGCGCCATGCCGCCGGCGTCATCGCCAAGGTGAAGGACAAGCGGGAGCGTGAGCGACTCGAGCGGCACCTGCGGCGCTTCCTCGTCCCGCGAGGTGTCAGGCGGCCGGACGGGCGCGACGACGAGTTGTGGCGCCGCGGCGCCCGCGTCGAGACCGACCTGCTCCTGGACCGCGTCCAGCAGCGGGAGGAGGACCGGGAGGAGCCGACCGTGCCCCTGCCGATCGACGATCCCGAGGAGGTCGAAAAGCGGCGCATGGAGCAGCTCGAGCTCCTGCGACAGCGGGGTGCGCTCACGTTGCTGGAGACCCTGCACCGCGGACTCGCCTTCCTGGCGCTCCATCAGGCGCCGGACGGGCGCTTCTCGGCCGAGGTGGCCGCGACGCGCTTCAGCGAGGCCCACCCGAACGAGCCCGATCTCGTCGGGCAGGTCCAGCGGGGGCTCAGCAAGCGCGACGACCGCTACGTCCTGTCCGCCACCGCGCTGGCCCTGATGGCCTTCCTCGACTTCCGCGACCAGGACGGCCGCGGCCTCTTCGAGCCCACGATCGCCAGGGCCGTGGCGTGGCTACGCGCTCAGCAGCAGGAGGACGGCCTGTTCCGCGGGGCCGGGCGCCGCTACTACAGCGACGCGATCACGCTCATGGCGCTGGCGCAAGCCGCGGGCGCCTCGGGCGACGAGGAGCTGAAGAAGGCCGTTGCGCGGGGCCTGGAGGCGCTCTACGCCGTCCGCGGACCGCAGGGCGGCTACCGCTACCGCGCCGAGCAGCCGGGCGACCTCAGCGTGGCGGGGTGGGTCGCGCAGGCCCTCGAGTACGCGGCGCTGGCCGAGATCCCCATTCCCAAGGGCATGCGGGAGGAGCTCACGAAGTTCCTGGACACGGTCTGGATGGGCCGCGAGCGCTTCGCGTACCTGGCTCCCAGCCAGCGCACGGCGCTGATGCCGCGCGCGAGCCTCTACCCCGTCGGCATGCTGATGGGACGCATCCTGTGGGACCTGTCCAAGATGCCGGAGCGGGACGCCCGGACCTGGAGCGAGTGGCTGACCCGCGGGGTCGGCCGCCGGGCTCCGGCCCTCTACACCCTCTACTACGGCGTCCGCATGGACGTCTGGATGCACACCAAGCTCACCACGAAGTGGCACGACTGGCTCGTCGAGCTGGCCCGGAGGCAGATCGCGGCGGGCCCACTCGCC
>JASJDY010000142.1 GCA_030065025.1 Planctomycetota bacterium | reverse complement strand
GCGGGGACGTCCGCGTACCGCTCAGCCCACGTTCCGGACGCATCTTGGAGCCTGTCGTGGAGGTACGAGCCTCTCCTCAGCGCGACCGCAGCCGCTTCAGGTTGTGCTGCGCGGGGTAGTAGCCGGGATCCTTCTGCAGCGCCGTGCGCCAGTGCTGCTCCGCGGTCGTCGGCTCACCGCGGTACAGCGCGTTGAGGCCCAGGGCGTTCCAAGGCTCCGGACGTGACGGATCCAGACGCAGCGACTCCTCGAAGTGGGCACGTGCCTCGGGCGCGGTCCGCGCCTGCCGGCCACGGTTGTAGGCGGCGCGCGCCGCGTCGCGCTGTGACGTGGGGGCCGTGGCGTAGGACTTGACGCCCATCACCGAGCCGGTGGCGTAGACGCTGCCGCCCGCCGGCGCGGCCGGCGCGCTGCCGAAGGCCGGGGCGCCGGTCTCGAAGACCTCCGTGCGGCCGCGCTCCCGCCGGTCGGCCAGGTAGTCGCCGACGAGGTAGCCGACGATGCCGCCGCCCAGGACGCCGACCGCCGCACCCCCGGCACCGCCGACGGCGCCGCCCAGGACGCCGCCGCCGACGGCGCCGAAGAGGGTGCCGCTCATGCGCTCGTTCATCTGGCAGGCGGGCAGCACGAGCAAGGCGACCAGAAGCAGGATCAGGGCTGCAGCGCGCATGGATCGTCCCTCCATCAGGGCAGACCGCCCCCCTCCATGGAATCGGTCGCTCTGCGGCGCTTCCGCAGCCGGTCAGGCTTCCGCTGGGCGGGGTGCCTCTGTGGGTCGAGTGCTCACGAGAACGCGCTCGCCCACGCGCTCGCGCTCGAACGCCGACGGCGAATCCCGCTAGCATCGGGCCCGTGACCCGTCTGCTGCTCTTGATGGTCGTCCTCCTCGCCACCCTCACGGGCTGTGTCGAGGCGGAGGAGACCTGGACCCTCGACGCGAAGGGCGGCGGCACGTACGAGCTCGTGCTGCGCTGGAACGCCGACCTCTGGCGGCGGGTCGAGGAGGTCGTCGGGGCCCAGGCCATGCGGCGCTTCGCCGGGCACGGCTTCCCATTGCGTCCGGCGCAGATCCGCGACGGGCTGAAGGGCCTCGAGGGTGTCGAGATCACGCGCCTCGAGGAGGGCCAGACGGACACGGGCCTGCGCGAGCTGGCCCTGACCGTGCGCTTCCGGCGGCTCGCGGACCTCCTCCGCTGGGAGGTGATCGCCGGGCGCACCCTGGAGGTCGGCCGGGAGG
This sequence comes from Planctomycetota bacterium, assembly GCA_030065025.1. Classification (GTDB taxonomy): domain Bacteria; phylum Planctomycetota; class PLA2; order PLA2; family JAEUHO01; genus JAHEIK01. Next base: position 6,527 of record JASJDY010000142.1, on the reverse strand, counting down.
ACCTGAGACCGGGTGAGCCCGAGAGCACGCCGCGCCACGTGAGCTTCCGCATGGAGCCCATCGCCCGGGTGCCTGTGCTCGACCGGCTCGCTGCGCTGCTCGAGGCCGAGGCGCGTCCGCCGCCCGAGCCGCCGCGCGGGCTGGCCGAGCGCGATCCGGGCCCGCTGGAGCGCCTCGGCATCGACCGTGCCGCCGCCACGCTCGTGCACCGCATGCTGAAGCCGCCGCTGACCCGCGTGCGGCTCCAGGTCAACGTGATCACCCCCAGCCCGCTGGTGAGCGTCGGAGGCGAGCGGCGTCGCGGCAGCGACACGCGCGCCGCATTCCGCTGGGACTTCGCGGCCCTCCGCGATGCCAAGACCGACCGCCGCGTGCGGCTGCGGTGGCGCATGCGCGAGCGCGACGTCGCGCCCGAGGCCCGCAACGCCGGCCGCACGGCCCGCCGGGCAGGGGGTAGCCAGCGGTAGACTCCGCCGCGAACCATGGGACGGACCCCGAGCACCTTGAGCGACCACGAGTCCTCCGCCAAGCAGCCCCCCGACGACCCCGAGGCGCGCTCCGCCGAGGAGGTCGCCCGGGAGATCGGCGCCGCAGGTTCGGCGGCCGCCAACCAGCCGGCCGTCGACGACGACGCGCTGCGCGCGGGGGGCGGCCTGCAGCTCGACAAGTCCGGCGCGCTGGCCGGTCGCCCCAAGCTCAAGCCCAAGCGCGCGCATCTGCGCGAGGGTGAGGAAGAGGCGGAGGCCGAGGCGGCGGAGCGCGAGTCGCCCCGCGACCGCAAGCCCCGTAAGGCGAGCCTGCCGCCCCGCCTCGGCGCGCTCCGACCCGCCGGCGTCGCGACCCCCGAGCAGCCTGCGCGCGAGGAAGACGACGAAGTCGCGATCGAGGCGGGTTCGTTCCTCTACGGCGACGGGCGCAAGCCTCGCGAGCTGCCAGCCTTCCGCATCGACCGGCATCCCGTCACGAACGCCATGTACGCGCGCTTTGTCGAGGCCAGCGGCCATCGCCCGCCGCTCTACTGGATCGACGGCCGGTGCCCGGACGACCTCGCCGATCACCCGGTCGTCGGCGTCGACTACTACGACGGCCTCGCCTATGCCCGCTGGCGCGGGAAGGACCTGCCGTTCGAGGACGAGTGGGAGCGTGCCGCGCGCGGCACCGACGGCCGGATCTACCCGTGGGGGAACGATCAGGAGCTGAGCGGTGCCAACACGGCCCGCGTCGGTCTCAAGATGACGGTCCCGCACGACCTGCATCCGGAGAACGTGAGCCCGGACGGCGTCCGCGACATGGTCGGCAACGTCTGGGAGCTGACGCACTCGCCGGCTTCCGGCGGCGGCGTCGTCGTGCGCGGCGGCTCCTGGTACGACTTCGCGTTGTACGCGAAGACGTTCTTCCGCTTCGCATCCCGCGCGGACGCACGCAACGGCACCATCGGCTTCCGCTGCGTGCGGCGCGAGGCCGAGCGCGATCCCGAGGCCGACGCGGGCGCTGCGCGCGAGGTCTCGACCGAGCAGGCGGACGCCGAGATCGCCGCACGCCGCGGGCAGCAGCCGCCGGTGGACACGACCACGTGGAGCGCGGAGAAGCGCGACCTCGTGCCCGACCTGCCGCGCCTGCGGACGTACGTAGCCGAGGCGCGCGCCGAGATCCTGCTGGGCGCACGGGTGGAGGACAAGCACCCCGCCCCGCCGCCGGCGATCACGTTCACGCCGCCACCGCCACCGCCGCCGGAGCCCGAACCCGAGCCGGAACCGGAACCCGAGCCGGAGCCGGTCGTCGAGGCCGCGCCCGCTGCCGAGGAGCCCGTCACCGAGGAGGCCGAAGCGCCGCCGGTCGAGGCTGTCGAGGTCGACGCCGAGCCCGACATCCCGGAGTTCGTCGAGGTCGAACCGGAGGCCGAGTCGGAGCCCGAGCCGGAGCGCGTCCACGTGCTCGACACGCGCGGCGGCCCGCCGCCGGCTCCTCGCCGCGTGCGGCAGCCGGCCCGCCGTCCGGCGCGCGCGCCGGTGGGGCGTCTGCCGTCCTCGCGTTCCATGCCGGGGTGGATGTGGGGGCTGCTCGCCCTCGGGTTCCTGCTCTTCGGCGGGCTCATCGTGATGCTCGTGGACCGTGACGAGGACGAGCTGCAGGAACCCGACCCGTACGTCGCCGACGTGCCCGAGCCGCCCAAGGCGCCCGACCGTCTGGCGGGTCTGCCCGAGCCGCTGCCCTACGAGGAGTTCCCCGGCGCCAACGAGCCGCCGCGGGTGATCGATGCCGCGGTCGAGTCCGAGGTGGCCACCCTGTCGTCGGGTCTCTGGCTGCTGCTCTTCGCGGATCCCGCGACCCTCGAGGGGGCCCAGACGCTCCAGGCCGGGCATGAGCTGCACCGGCGCGTCGCTCCGGAGGGCGTGCGCGTCGCCGTCGTGCTGCCGCGCGGGCCGTACGAGCGCGGGGACGGCGAGCTGCCCGGGATGGACGATCTGCGCGTCGGGCTCGAGACGGACGGCGGCCGCTGGGTCGGCGACGCCATGCACGTCGTGCTCGACCCGGCGCAGGAAGACCTGGACGGTCGCGGCCTCGTGCACGCGCGCCACGCCAGCGCCGCCGTGCCGGTGAGCGCGGTGCTGCTGGTCGACGGCGCCCTGGAGCGGCGCACGTCGCCCCCGGACGGTGGCTTCAGCCTCGTCACGCTCGTGGGCATCGCGAAGCGTGCCCTGGAGATCGCGCGCGCCCGTTGACGCCGTCCGCGGTGGTCAAACCCCGTCGAACAGGACCGCGTGCAGCGCGCGTACGACCTCGCGCTCGCGCGGCTCCGGCACCACGATCTGCAGGTTCGTCTTCGTCGCCCCGTAGGAGATGGCGAGCACCGGGACACCGGCCTCGCCGATCGCGGAGAACACGCGGCCCGCGAGGCCGCTCGCCCGCTTCATGCGCTCGCCGATCACGGCCACGAGCGCCGCGCCGTCCTTGACGGTCACCTTGCTGAACGCCTTGAGCTCCTGCACGACGGCGGCCAGCCCCGCCGTGTTGTCCACCGACACCGTGACCGACACTTCGCTCGTGGCGATGAGGTCCACGATCACGTCATGGCTCTTGAACGCGTCGAAGACCCGCGCCATGAAGCCCGACTGCCCGAGCATGCGCCCCGACACGATGTTCACCAGATGGATGCCGCGCTTGCTCGCGATGCTCGTGACCCGCGCACGCTTGCCGCGCCGCGGCGGCGCGATGACCGTGCCGGGCGCGTCCGGGTCCATCGTGTTGAGGATCCGCACCGGGATGCCGCGCTCGACGGCCGGCTGGATCGTCGAGGGGTGGATCACCTTCGCGCCGTAGTACGCCAGCTCGCTCGCCTCGGCGTACGTCAGGTGCTCCACCGGCCGCGCTTCCGACACGATGCGTGGGTCCGCTGTCAGCACGCCGCTGACGTCGGTCCAAATCTCGACCTCCTCGACGCCGAGGGCGCGGCCGATGATCGTCGCCGTGTAGTCGGAGCCGGAGCGCCCGAGCGTCGTCACGTTGCCTTCGGCGTCCCGGCCGATGAAGCCCGTGACGACCGGTACGCCCTTCACCTTCGCGAGGGAGCGCTCCAGGTTGCGGTACGCCTCCGGCCGGGGCGTGGCGCGCCCGAAGCGACCGTCGGTCACCAGCCCGGCCTCGTCCGCGTCCACGGCCGTCGCGGGGATGCGCCGGCGGCGCAGCACGGCGGCGATTGCCTTCACCGACATGCGCTCGCCGAAGGCGGCCACCTGGTCGAGGCTGCGGGGAGTGAGCTCGCCCAGCAGGGCCAGGCCCCGGAACATCTGGTCCAGCCGCTCGAGGTCGTCGGCCACCAGGCTCGGCTTGAGCTTCAGGGACGCGAGCAGCGCGTGCTCTCGCTCGCGGATCTCGGTGAGGTCGGGGGCGCCGGCGGCCGCTCGGTGGGCCCCCTCGAGGAGCAGGTCCGTCACGCCCGCGTGCGCGGAGCAGACCACGACCGGCCGCCGGGCCAGCCGTCCGCGGACCAGCGCCACGACGGTGTCGATCCGCTCGCGGTCCGCGAGCGAGGTGCCACCGAATTTCATGACCAGCACGCCGTGCTCCTCCTCAGTTGACCGGGATACCACGGCTTGTCTGGCTGTCAGCGGCTGTTTCGTCGGCTTCGGTGTGGGGGCAGGAGACGCGCACGGCATTTCGCTAGAATGAAACGGGCGCTCCCCCTACCCGTTCACGGGGCGCCACCACGACCTCGACGGGAGATGTCATGCCTCGTTCCCACGCTGACGACCTGATCTATGACTGGAACGTCCACGAGACGGCGCCGCCCGAGGGCCGGGCCTACGCCACGGTGGACGACGAGACCCTCCGGGACGGACTGCAGAGTGCGTCGGTTCGCCATCCCAAAGAGGAGGAGATGGTGGAGCTCCTCCACCACATGGCCAAGCTCGGGATGGAAGCCGCGGACATCGGGCTGCCGGGCGCCGGACCCCACGTCGTGAAGACGGTCACGCGGCTCGCCAAGGAGATCCGCGACCAGAAGCTCGACATCTACCCGAACTGCGCGGCCCGCACGCTCGTCCAGGACATCGAGCCCATCCGCAAGATCTCCGAGGAGGTCGGCCTCGAGATCGAGGTGGCGATGTTCCTCGGGACGAGCCCCATCCGTCTCGAGGTCGAGGGCTGGGACGTCGATCACCTGCTGCGCACGGCCGAGGCCGCGCTGCAGTACTGCGTCGACCACAACATGCCGATCATGTTCGTCACCGAGGACACGACGCGCACGCCGCCGGACGTCGTCCGCAAGATCTACGGCCAGGCGCTCGACATGGGCGCGCAGCGCATCGTGGTCTGCGACACGTGCGGGCACGTCACGCCGGACGGCACGCGCGCCCTCATCCAGTTCGTGCGCGAGGTCGCGAAGGATCACGGCAAGCCCGACGTGCAGATCGACTGGCACGGGCACCAGGACCGGGGCCTCGGCGTGATCAACTCGATCGCCGCCTACGAGGCCGGCGCCGACCGCCTCCACGCGGCCGGTCTCGGTGTCGGCGAGCGCGCCGGCAACACGCCGATGGATCAGCTGCTCGTCAACCTCAAGCTGCTCGGGTACCTCGCCCCGGACCGCAACCTGACGGACCTCATGGAGTACGCGCAGGCCGTCTCCAAGTACCTCGACGTGCCGCTTCCGTTCAACTACCCCGTCATCGGCAACGACGCGTTCGAGACCGGCACCGGCGTGCATGCCGCGGCCGTCATCAAGGCGCTCAAGACCGGCGACACGTACCTCGCGAACCGCGTCTACTCAGGCGTGCCTGCCGACGAGTTCGGACTGGAGCAGAAGATCTCCGTCGGTCCGATGAGCGGCAAGAGCAACGTCATCTACTGGCTCGAGCACCACGGCTACGAGGCCAACGAGAGCAACGTGGAGCTGATCTTCGAAGCCGCGAAGTCCAGCTCGCGTGTGCTCAGTGACGAGGACCTGCACGACCTGGCCAAGCGCTCGGAGCAGCCCGCCTGATGGCAGATCTCGACCTCGATATCCGCTGGGACAACGGTCTCTGCGTGATCGCGCTCAAGGGGGAGGCTCGCCTCGAGACCGTGTCGGCCTTCGACGCGGTGGCCGTCGAGGTGGCCGAGCGCGGCGTCAGCAACGTCATCCTCGACATGCAGCGGCTCAGCTTCATCGACAGCGCGTCGATGGGCTCGATGCTCCGGTTGCACAACAACCTGGAGGTCGCGGGCGGCAAGCTCGTGCTGTTCGGGCTGCAGCGCATGATCGAGCGGCTCATCGAGCGACTCGGTCTGCAGCAGCTGCACATCGTCGAAGACGAGGCCGCCGCGATCGCCGAGTTCGCGTAGCGCGTACGACGTCGCATGCAACCCCGCGCCGGCCGAATCTGTAGGCGCCTTCACGGGCGTTACGGCGCTTGAACAAACGCCGCGCGGGACCTCAAGAGCGCGTGCGCACGGCCCGACCATCAGGACGCTGTGCCGTACCACCATCGCCACCTCGTCGCCGTTGGGCTGCTGTTCGCGCTCGTCGTGATCGCAGGCTGCTCGTCCTCGGCTGCCGACCTCATCTCTCCGACGAGCGACTTCTGGGATCGTCGCCCCTGTGTCGCCGGAGCCCGGCAGACGCCGCCGCCCTGCGAGGTGCCCCGCACCGTCGTCCGACGGCAGGCGCCGCCTGCCGCGACCGCACGTCCGGAGTCCTTCCCCGAGCCGCAGCCGCGCGCGTCCATACCCGCACCCGCGCCTACGCCTCGTGGCCCCGCGCCGCGCACGGATCGCCGGACGGCGCACGCGCCCGCGACGGTCGAGGAGATGCGCGTCCTCGAGGAGGTCAACCGCGTACGGGCCCAGCACCACCTGCGGTCCCTGCGCTTCCATCCGAACCTCTGGATCGCCGCCCGGGATCACAGCATCGAGCAGGATCGCCACCGCTACATGGGGCACGGCTCACCGGATCCGAGCCGGCGCGAGCTGTCCCAGCGTATGGCGCTCGCCGGCTACCGCGGCAGCGTGTTCGCCGAGGTCGTGGCGTGGGGCTATCCGGACGTCCC
>JASJDY010000141.1 GCA_030065025.1 Planctomycetota bacterium | reverse complement strand
TCCTGCTCCTGCTGGTAGCGGAAGGCACCGTGCAGCTCGCGCCGCGTGTGGAAGTTGCCGAGGTGCCCGCGGTCCACCGTCGTCCCCGGACCCGCCTCGACCCGCAGTCGCGCGGGCGCTCCGCTCTCGGTGTCGAGCGAGAGCGCTGTCCCCGAGGTCGGCGACGAGGCGTGCGTGCGGTGGTCGCAGCTGCCTCCGAGTTGCGGGATGGCGGCCACGAGCATGAGGCCGGCGGCAGCGGCCACGACGAGCAGCGGGATCTTCACGGCGGACTCCTACCCCTGCCGCGCGCGCGCACCTGGCCGGGCGCCCGACGGCAGCTACGAAGTCCTTTCGACACCCTGGGCCCGTAGGTGGAGGGTGGATTCGGTTTCGCGCTCGCTCAGACCGTGCCGATGTACGAGCCCACGCGAATCGCGGCGGGCCCGCGGATCGGGCACTCGTGCTCGCAGATGCCGCAGCCCACGCAGAGCTTCGGATCGACGTACGGCCGCTGCATGACCCGTTCCTGCCCGTCGCGCCCGACGACGGTCTCCTTCTTGTTCCAGATCGCCTTCGGGCTGGTCGGACAGACCTCCTCGCAGACCACGCACGGCGTGTCCATGGCCCACGGCAGACAGCGGCCGCGGTCGTAGGAGGCCGTGCCGATCTGGACGGGGCCGTCCGTGCCGTCGGGGCGCTCGGCCTCGCCCGCGCGCTGGTCCGGCGTCAGGCGCTGGATCGCCCCCGTCGGGCAGACGTAGCCGCACAGGGTGCACGTGATGTCGCAGTAGCCCACGCGCATGTCGAGGATCGGCGTCCAGAGCCCCTCGAAGCCCGCCTCGAGACCTGCCGGCTGGAGCACGTTCGTGGGACACGAGTGGATGCAGGCGTCGCACTTGATGCAGCGAGCGAGGAAGTCCGCCTCGGGGTGACTGCCCGGCGGCCGGATCCAGCCGGGCGTGCCGCTCAGCGGCACCGTCGCGCCGGCGCGTCGCACGGACGGGAAGAGGATCGCACCGCCGAGCCCGGCGAGCACGGCGCGCCGGCCGCTGAGGTCCGGCCACGGCTTCGCACTCTCCTGAGGCGGCAGGAACTTGAACGAGATCGAGCCGTGCGGGCAGTCCTCGACGCAGTTCATGCAGACCATGCACTCGCTGAGGCGCAGGGTCGCGTGGGGATCGCTCGCACCCTCGCAGCCCTTGAGGCACAGGTTGCAGCCGGTGCAGGTGCCCGGGTCGCGGTGGATGCGCCACACGGCGAAGCGGGAGAACACGCCCATGAGGGCGCCGAGCGGGCAGAGCGCGCGGCAGAAGAAGCGCGGGATGACCAGGCTCATCAGCAGGAACGCAGCGAACACGATCCCGATGAACCACGCACCGGCGTAGACGGGCGTCTGGGATGGTGCGATGCCGCCGAGGCCGAGCAGACGCAGGCCGTGATCGATGACCGGGAAGATCGCGTCGGTGAAGGACCGCGAGATCAGTGCGATGGGGTCGAGCAGTCCGATCTGGAGGATCTGGAAGGCCGCGGCCACCAGGAAGCCGATCAGGATCACGTACTTCAGCCAGTACCACTTGCGGTACGCGTTGCCCTCGAGACGCGCCTTGGCGGTGCGGCTGAAGCCGAGCCAGTGCACGAAGTGCTGGAGCGTCCCCATCGGACAGATCCAGCCGCAGAAGATGCGACCGAGGATCATCGTCGCAACGAGCAGGATCACGCCGAGCGCCAGCCCGGTGGCGCCGATGTGATAGAGCTGGCCGGTGGCCATGGTGACGGCGACGGCCACGAGAGGATCGGCTTCGAGGAAGATGGACGTCGGGAAGCCCGAAATGCGTGGCGCGGTCGCCATGTAGAGGCACGCGAAGAACAGCAGCAGGAAGAACACCTGACTGACCACGCGGACGTTGGCGATCCTCATACCGTCACCTCGCGCGTGTCCAGCGCCATCCAGTCGGAGGCCCCGTGCCCCCACTGCTCGGCCATCTGGAGATAGGTGAGGTCGGCGACGCCCAGCTCGAGCAGCGTGGCGCCGAAGGCGTCGAGCGCGACGCCGTCCGTGCCCATGGCGAGCACGTTGCCGTCGATCACGTCGTCGGGCGAACCGCCGGTCGGGCCGTTGCGGATGAGGATGCGCGTGCCGTCGAGCACGGAGAGCGTGGGCTTCACCATGCCGGCGAGCGTCGCGATGGTCTCGTCGAGCTTCTGGTGCAGCCGGTTGCGCGGACCGCCCAGGAGGCCGTACCAGTTCTTCAGCGTCATCGAGGCGCGCGAGAGGTTGTGGTCCTTCACCGGGGCGATGCCGATCACCTTCGTCGCCCGCTTCAGCGGCTCGAGGAAGACCTCCCACCCGTCGAGCACCGTATCGGGCAACGCGACGGGCCCGAAGTCGGCCTTGCGAGGCAGCCACACGCTGCCGCCTCCGTCCTCGGCGGCCTTGCCGAGGCCGGTCTTGCGGAAGCAGCCCTCGGGGACGTGGATCGGGTTGTCGGTGACGAGGACCTCGCGCGCGCCGGCATCCATGCACGCCGCGACCATCGCGCGCAGCACGTCGGGGTTGGTCGTGCTGCCCTGCCACGCGGGGCGATCGAAGGCTGCGTTGGGCTTGATCAGCACGACGTCGCCCGGCTGGACGAAACGCTGGATGCCGCCCATCTCCTCGAGGGCGGCGGTAACGAGGCTCGCAGCCGGCGAGCCGCGGGCGACGACGAGATCCGGTGCGCTCGCCGGCTTCGCGACGGCCCACGACGGCAGTGCGTAGGGCTCAGGCGCGGCCCCGCGCGGGCGACGACCGTGAAGCCACAGCGCGGTGCCGCTCACGGCGGCGACCGCGGCGCCGGTGGCGCCGAGCCGCTTGAGGGCCTCGCGGCGGCTGACGGGCTCGCTCACAGCCCCTCCTTGATCTTGGCGAGGATCGCCGCGACGAGCGCCTTGAGCCGCTCGGGGTCCTTCGAGCCGAGCGCCCCGACGACGAGCTTGTCCGCCGCCTCGAAGTGCGCCGGCGTGCCGAGGAACTCGTAGGTCTCCACGGCCTCGGCCCGGGCGGCCTCCGCTTCCTCGGCGCTCGCGAAGCGCGCGACTGCGGCCCGGACGCCGTCGGCGTAGCGCGCGAGGAACGCGTCGCCGAGGGACTCGACCCCGAGGGCGTTCGTGCGCGCGTAGAGGATGCGCGTGCGGCCCTCGTCCGGGAACCAAGCGGGGTCACGGACGGGCTCCTTCGCCGCCGGTAGGGCATCGAGCACGGCGCCGAGCACGGCGCGCGCCTCCGTGGTGGCGCTGCCCGCCGAGCCGACGACCTCGACGTAGTGGCTGCCCTTGCGTCCGAAGAACGCGCTGCCCGCACGGCAGGCCTCCGCCCCGGCGTCGACAGCCTCCTCTTGTCCGCTGCGCTGCACGCGATAGATGCCGTAGGCGTTCAGCGGCTCCGCCATGTCGTAGATGTAGACGTCCACGTACACGGACGGGTCCTGCGGGTTGGCGTAGCCCGCGAACGTGAGGTCGATGACATCGAAGACGATGTACGCGTCGGCCTTGCCGTTGATCTTCTCGAAGAGCCCATCGACGTCGTAGTGCTCGATGGCGCCACGCGGCCAACCGGCGGGACTCGTGATGGGGAACGGCGTGACGACCTGCGGCGCTTCCTGCGCGACGAGGGACGACGGTCCCGTGCGACCACCCGCCACGATGAAAGCACCAAGCGCCGTCGCGAGAAGCAGCAGGATGACGCGGCCCACCGTGCGCTCACGAGCGCTGGGCGTGCGGGCTGGGCGGCGCGGCAGAAGAGAGGAAGGCTTCCTCACAATCCGCGGGCGATTCTAACGCCGCATGCTCACCGACGATCGCCTGATATAGAGTGGGACCAACGCCTTCGACGGTTCAGCCCCCCGTCGGTGCGACGAGGAGGGGTGCATGTCCAACGTAGATCCTGAACGCGGTCTCGATCGCCGCCGGTTCATCCAGGGTGTCTCCGCAGGCGTAGCCGGCTTGGCCGTCACGGGTGCAGCGAGCGAGCTGCTCGCCGACGAGAAGAAGGCCGCGGGCGCGACCGTGAAGCGAAGGCCGCTGGGCGGCACGGGCATCGACGCCTCGGTCGTGATCTACGGCTGCGGCAGCACGCGTCCGGATCACCTGCCGATGCTCCAGACGGCGTACGACCGTGGCGTGAACACGTTCGACGTCGCGTGGGGCTACCAGCGAGGCCAGGCCGAGGTCGCCGTCGGGCAGTTCCTCAAGACGCTCGACGACCGCTCGAAGGTGCACGTCATCACGAAGGCGACAGGCTTCAACCCGCGCGGCTCGGCCCAGCAGGTGTACACGTCGCTCAAGCGGCGCATGCAAGAGAGCCTGAAGCGTCTTCAGACGGACTACGTCGACGTCTTCTACTGCCCGCACGGCGCGACCAACCCGTCGCAGTTCGCCAACAAGGCCCTCGAGGACGCGCTGCTCAAGCTGAAGGAGGAGAAGCTCGTCAAGCACGTCGGCGCCTCGAGCCACACGAACTACCGGCGCGTCGGCGAAGCGGCGGTGCAGAAGAGCTGGTGCGAGGTGTTCATGCCCGTCGCCAACATCTGCACGCAGAACGTCAAGGCCGCGACCGCCGGACGTGGCCGGCGCGGCGGGCGCCCACCGGAGGACACGCGACCGATGCTCGCGACGGCCAAGAAGCGCAACATCGGCCTCGTCGCGATGAAGGTCGCCAAGGGCGGCTACCTGACGAACCAGACCGACGCGCTGCTCGCCAAGGAGTTCCCGGCGAAGAGCAAGCTGTCGCGCCACCAGAAGCTCTACACGTACATGCTCGGCCAGCCGGGCGTGTCGGCCGTCGTGGTCGGCATCGGCACGGTCAAGCACCTGCGCGAGATGCTGGTGGTCGGTGCGGCGGTGAAGGCCTGAGCCGCGACGACGAGGCCGAGGTCACGCTGCGCGCGCCACGGTGGGACACGCCTGACGCACGGGCCCTCGCCGACGAGATCGCGAGCCTGACGACCGCCGGCAAGCTGTATTGCGGACCGGCCGCCGTCGGCTGGCTGGCTGCGGTGTGGAACGCGTCGCGAGGACGCGAGTACGACGTCGGCGCACGCTTGAGCGACAAGCGCCTGTTCAGGAACGGCCCGCGTCTCATGCGGCACAAGCTGCCGTTCTTCCCGGAGAGCCTGGACCACGTCCTGCGTCGCGAGACGGATGGCGAGCTGCGGCTGGCGCGGCCGACGCTGCGGCGCTACCGCAGTGTGATGCGCGCCTTGGCCGGCGAGGGCATGCCGGTCATCGTGTGCGTCTACACCGGCCGTCCCTTCGGGCAGTGGCACTACGTGGTACTGCACCGCGCCGAGGTCACGGGCGAACGCGTCACCTTCCACTGGATGGACAACGGCCTGTACGGCCGTCGCGATGGCGGCAACCCGGGCTTGTTCACCACGGGCCCGCGCAGACTGCGCGGCCTCTTCCCGTGGGGCGCCAAGGTCGTCGAGCCGACGAGCTGAGCCGAGGCTCCACGGCCCGGGGTGCCGCCGGGGCGCCGACCCGGTACCATCGGCCCCCCATGCAAGGCACCGCACCCGATCCGCTCCCCCACCTGGGCCCCGTCGACCACATCGGCATCGCCGTCGCCGACCTCGAGGAGGGCAAGCGCCTCTACGGCGAGGTCTTCGGCTTGAACCTCGTGTTCGAGGAGGAGGTGCCCACCGAGAAGGTGCAGGTTGCCGCCTACGACGGCGGAGGCCTGCGCCTCGAGCTCCTCTGCTCGACCGATCCCGACGGGCCCATCGGGCGCTTCGTGGCCAAGCGCGGCTCGGGCATCCACCACGTCTGCTACCGGGTGGACGACGTCGCCTCGGTGCTGGCGCACCTCAAGGCGCAGGGCATCCGTACGCTGGACGAGGAGCCCCGCCCCGGCGCCGGCGGCTGCCAGGTGGCCTTCATTCACCCCAAGTCGGCCGGCGGCGTGCTGGTCGAGATCTCCCAACCGCCGGCGGAGGGCGGACACGCATGAGCAACGGCGAGGATCCCCGGATCGAGGAGCTGCGCGAGCGTCGCGAGGCCGCGCAGCTGGGCGGTGGCACCGCCGCGATCCAGAAGCAGCACGACCGCGGCAAGCTGACGGCCCGCGAGCGCGTCGAGCTCTTCGTCGACGAAGGCACGTTCGAGGAGATGGATCCGTTCAAGATCCACCGCTGCCGCGACTTCGGCATGGAGAGCCGTACGTTCCCCGGCGACGGCGTCATCACCGGCCTCGGCCGCGTGAACGGACGCGTCACCGCGATCTTCGCGCAGGACTTCACCGTGTTCGGCGGCTCGCTTTCCGGCGCCAATGCCGAGAAGGTCTGCAAGCTCATGGACACCGCGATGAAGCTCGGGTGTCCGATCATCGGCCTCAACGACTCGGGCGGCGCGCGCATCCAGGAGGGCGTCGTCTCGCTCGGCGGCTACGCCGACATCTTCCTGCGCAACACGCTGGCCTCGGGCCTCGTGCCGCAGCTCTCCGCTGTCATGGGCCCGTGCGCCGGCGGCGCGGTGTACTCCCCCGCCATCACCGACTTCATCGTGATGGTCGAGAAGACGTCCTACATGTACGTCACGGGCCCCGCCGTGGTGAAGACCGTCACGCACGAGGAGGTCACGCACGAGGATCTCGGCGGCGCCTCCGCACATTCCGAGAAGTCCGGCGTCGCGCACTTCCGCGTGCCCGAGGACGCCTCCGCCCTCGCGCTGCTGAAGCGGCTGCTTTCGTTCATCCCGCAGAACAACACGGAGATGCCGCCGCCGGGCCCGGGCACCGACGACCCGAACCGCACGGAGGAACGCCTCAACAGCATCGTCCCGGCCGACCCGAACAAGCCGTACGACATGCGCGAGGTCGTCCGCCTCATCGTGGACGACGGCGACTTCCTCGAGGTGCACGAGCACTACGCCGAGAACATCGTCGTGGGCTTCGCGCACCTCGGCGGCCGCACGGTCGGCATCATCGGCAACCAGCCGCAGGTGCTCGCAGGCTGCCTGGACGTCGCCGCGTCGCTGAAGGGCGCGCGCTTCGTGCGCTTCTGTGACTGCTTCAACATCCCGCTCGTCACCTTCGAGGACGTGCCCGGCTTCCTGCCCGGTACGGACCAGGAGTGGAACGGCATCATCAAGCACGGCGCCAAGCTGCTCTATGCGTACTGCGAGGCGACGGTGCCCAAGATGACCGTGATCACGCGCAAGGCATACGGCGGCGCATACGACGTCATGTCGAGCAAGCACATCCGCGGCGACTACAACGTCGCCTGGCCGACCGCCGAGGTCGCCGTCATGGGCGCCAAGGGTGCGGTCGAGATCATCTTCCGCAAGCAGATCGCGGCGGCCGACGATCCGGTCGCCGAAGAGGCGAAGCTCGAAGCCGACTACAAGGAGCGCTTCGCCAACCCCTACGTGGCAGCCGAGCGCGGCTTCCTCGATGACGTCATCGAGCCCCGCCTGACCCGCCCGCGCCTGATCGCCGCGCTCTCGATGTTCGAGACCAAGCGCGACCGCAACCCGCCCAAGAAGCACGGGAACATCCCGCTGTGAGCGCGCCGAAGCCCATCCGCAAGCTGCTGGTCGCGAACCGCGGCGAGATCGCCCTACGTGTGATCCGCGCGGCCCACGAGCACGGCATGACCAGCGTCGCCGTCTACTCCGACGCCGACCGCACGTCGCTGCACGTGCGCGGCGCGCACGAGGCCTACCGCCTCGGCCCGCCGCCGCCCGGCGAGTCCTACCTGCGCATCGACAGGATCCTGGAGGCGGCCAGGCGCAGCGGCGCCGACGCCATCCACCCGGGCTACGGCTTCCTGGCGGAGA
>JASJDY010000146.1 GCA_030065025.1 Planctomycetota bacterium | reverse complement strand
CGTTCGTCGGCCCTGCGGGCCCCCTCCGGCCGCCCCTACGCGCGGAGCAGCAACCGCAACCCCAACGCCAGCTTCGGCAGGTAGCTCTGGTCGGCCTGGAGCTCGGTCTCGAACTCCCAACGCGCATCCACCAGCCGGATGCGGCCCCGGAGGTGGCCCCGCTCGTCCAGCGTCCAGCGCAGATCCACCATGCCGTCCTCGGTCCACCAGTGGACCTTCCGCGAGAAGTCACCGTACTGCCGCTCGATCTGGCGCAGCAGGTCCTCGACCTCGCGCGTCTCGATGTCGACGAGGTGGGCGAACGCGAGCTCGGCCCCGTGCCCGCGGAACACCCCCCGCGCCCGGAACCCCTCGGACGGCGTCCCGCGCACGACAAGGTTCAGCCCCAGGATGTCGATCTTGACCGGCTCGGGACTCATGCGGACTCGTCGGGCGGGCCGGCCAGGGGCAGCGTGAGGATGAAGTCGGTGCCCTTGCCGACCTCGCTCTCGAAGCGCAGCCCGCCGCCGTGCTCCTCCGCGATGCGCCGCGCCGTCGGGAGGCCCAGGCCGCTGCCCGTCTTCTTGCGGCTGTAGTACACCTCCCACACCTTTTCGCGGATCGAGGCCGGTATGCCGGGCCCCGTGTCGATCACGTCGATGCGCGCGCTGTCGCCCACGAGACGGGTACGGACGATCAGCTGCGGCTCGCCCGAAACGCCGTCCATGTCCTCCATGGCCTGCAGCGCGTTCAGGATCAGGTTCAGCACCGCCTGCTTCACCAGGCGCTCGTCGACGCGCATGATCGGCAGCGAGCGGTCCGGATAGAACGCGAGGTCCACGCCTGCGCGCGCGCACTCGGGCAATACGAAGCCGGTCACCTCTTCCAGCACGCGATTCAGATCGACCCGGCTGAGGTTGAGGCGCCGGATGCCCGCGTAGCGCAGGAAGTCGTCGAGGATCTCCTCGAGCCGCTTGACCTCGCCCAGCAGGGACTTCAGTCGGCGTGCGGTCCGCTGGCCGCGCCCGTCCTCTGCCTCGTCCGGCCAGTCCTCCTGCAGCAGCTGCAGCGTCACGTTCATGGTGGACAAGGGGTTACGGATCTCGTGGACGAGCCCGCCGGCAACCGCGCCGAGGAACTCGAGGCCCTTGGCGGTCGGGGTGCGGTGCGGGGTGTCGGCCATGGCCGCAGCGTACACGCGCGCCCGCAGGAGCCGACGCCGCGGACGCGCGCCTTTCGCCTCCTCGTCCATTCCGAGGCGAGGGGGACACCGCCGGTATCCTCGCGCGCCCCATGGCAACCGAAGTACTCCGAGTCCTGGACCGCGGCGCGCAGAGCGAGGAGCTCGCGCGCGCAGGCGCCATCCTCCGCGCCGGCGGTCTCGTTGCGTTCCCCACCGAGACGGTCTACGGCATCGCCGTCGCAGCGACCGAGCCCGCGGCCGTCGAGCGCCTCTACGAGCTCAAGCAGCGGCCGCGCAGCAAGCCGATGAGCATGATGGTGGCGGGCATGCAGCCCGTCCGCGAGCGCTGCCCCGAGCTGCCCGAGAAGGCCGTGCAGCTCATGAAGCGGTTCTGGCCCGGCTCGCTGACGCTGGTCGTGCCCACGCAGCACGCCGACGGCTCCGACGCCGGCCTCATCGGCTTCCGCTATCCCTCGCATCCCCTCGCGCAGGGTCTCGTGGAGGCCGCCGGCGTGCCGCTGCTCGTGCCGAGCGCGAACCTCTCCGGCGAGCCGCCCGCGACGACCGCCGACGAGGTCCTCGCGCAGTTTCCCGATCAGCTCGACCTCGTCATCGACGGCGGTCCGGCGCAGAAGGGCCTGGCGAGCACGGTCGTCAAGATCGAGGGCGACGAGCTCAGCGTGCTGCGCGAGGGCGCGATCCCCCAGTGGCGCATCGAGCAGCCGAACTGGGCACACGTGCTGTTCGTTTGCACGGGCAACACCGACCGCTCGCCGCTTGCGGCCGGCCTGCTCCGCCGCCAGCTCGCCGAGACGATCGGCTGCAGCGAGGACGAGCTCGAGGATCGCGGCTACCGCGTCTCGAGCGCCGGGCTCGCCCCGGAAGAGGGCGCGCGCGCATCGCGACGCACGCGGCGCATCGCCGAGGAGGCGTTCGATCCTCCTGTCGATCTCGAAGAGCACCGCGCGCAGAAGCTCACGCAGGAGATGCTGGAGCAGGCGACGCGCGTGATCTGCATGGAGCGCGCCCAGCGCGAGCAGATCCTCGCCTTCTTCCCCCACCGCGTGCGTGAGGTCATGCTGCTCGATCCGGAAGGCGACGACATCCACGATCCCGCCGGGCAGAGCATGCAGGTCTACAAGCGCCTCGCGCGCCGGCTCGACGCCGCAGCCATCCTGATCGCCGGGAGTCTCGTGCCGTGACGCAGGACGAAGCCGTTCATCGCAACTACCGCATCGCCATCGCCTCGGACCACGCAGCCGTGCCCGAGCGCCAGGCCCTCATCGACTACCTCCGCGCCGAGGGCCACGAGGTGTCGGACTTCGGCAGCGAGCCGGGCGAAGCCGTCGACTATCCGGATCAGGCCGCGCTCGTGAGTCGCGCCGTCGTCAGCGGCGAGGCCGACCGCGGCATCCTGATCTGCGGCACGGGCCTCGGTGTCTGCATGGCTGCCAACAAGGTCGATGGCATCCGCGCAGCGACGGTGCACGACACGTTCACCGCCGAGATGGCGCGCCGCCACAACGACGCCAACGTCGCCTGCATGGGCGCGCGCGTGCACGCCGCCGCCGCGATCTGCCGCATGGCCGACGTGTTCCTCGACTCGCCGTTCGACGGCGGGCGCCACGCGGGCCGCGTCGACAAGATCATGGCGCTCGAGCAGGACGCCCCGGTCTCGTCCTGAGCCGTGACGGCCGACGAGCTCCACGCCGGCGACGACCGCATCGCCGTCCCGATCCGCGCGACGGGCTACTTCCGGATCCACGTGCCGGAGGACCTGCCGGACGAGCCGGTGCCGCTGCTGCTCGCGACACATGGCTACCGCCAGCCGCCGCGACGCATGCTCGCCTATGCCGAGTCCGTCGCGCCGGAGAACGCGATCGTGGTCGCGCCCGAGGGGCCGTCGGCGTTCTACGGTCCGCGCGTCCGTGAGCGGGCGCTGGGCCGGCGCATCGACTACGGCTGGCTGGCCGACCCGCGGCGACCCGACAGCGAGGCGCGCAACCGTGACCTGATCGGGCAAGCGCTCGACTTCGTGACCGAGCGCCACGCCGTCGATCCCGCACGCACGTTCCTCATGGGCTTCAGCCAGGGTGTTGGCGTCGCCGTGGACTACTTCGTGCACAACCCGGAGCGCATCGCGGGGCTCGTGGGTCTCGCGGGCGGCGTGCCCCAGCACGGACGCGAGCGGCTGGGCGCCTTGGCCGGCCGGCCGGTGTTCTGGGTGACCGCGCTGCAGGACGCCGACTACACGGTCGCGTACGAGCGCAAGCTCGTCGGGCAGATGCATGAGGCCGGCATCGCGCTGGACACCCTGGAGCTCGACGAAGGGCACGACCTGCTGGAGCCCGCGGCAGGCGCCGTGCGCAATTGGCTGCAACGCTGACGCCGCGGTCCCTCGACGCGAGAGGCCGGACCTGCCACCATGGCCGCCGGAGGTGGTCATGAAGGTCCTGCATCCCGTCGGTCTCGCGGTCGTCTGTCTCGTCCTGATCGCGCTGGCTCCCACGGCGCCCGCCGACGAGGCGACGACGCCCGAGGAGCGCTTGATCAAGACCAAGGCGACGTCGATCGTCGCGTTGAACTACGTGCTGCAGATCACGATGGAGATGGGCGGCCAGGTGCGCGAGACGGAGCGCAACGGCAGCGCGTTCGGCGTCCTCGTGGACTCGAGCGGCCTGATCATGGTCCGCGCCACCGCGTTCGAAGCACGCATGGCGCCGCGTGGCGGTCGCCGCGGCCGACGCGGAGGCGGCGGCAGCAACCGCATGCCCAACATCACCGCGACGCCGTCGAACATCCGCGTGGCGCTGCCCGGTCAGGAGAAGGAGTTCGTGGGCGTCATCGCCGCGAAGGACAGCAAGTCGGGTTTGGCCTTCGTGATGATCAAGGACCTGCCGGCGAGCATGAAGCTCGGCGCCTGCGACTTCACGAAGGCGACCACGCCGAAGATCGGCAAGGACCTGTTCGCGGTTGCCCGGTTGGGCCAGGGCTTCGACCACGCGCCCTACTGCGACCGCGTGCGCGTGCTGGGCAAGGTCACCAAGCCGAAGACGATGTGGCTGCTGCAGAACCGGCCGTCGTTCCTGGGCATGCCGCTCTACACGGCCGACGGCGGCGTGGCGGGCGTCTACACGGTGCAGGCCGGGGTGGGCGAGGGCGGCGGGAGCCGGCCGTTCCTGATGCCCGTCGCCTCCGTCAAGCGGACGATCGCCAGCGCAGCCAAGGAAGCGCAGCGCCTCCGCGAGGAGCTCGCCGAAGACGCGGAGGACGAGAAGGCGGACGAGGGCAAGTAAGCCCGCCCTACCGCACCAGGCCCCGCCGCTTTGCCTCGGCGCGCATCTTCGCCAGACCCTTCGCGCGTTCCTCCGCACTGTCCGGCGGATCCCAAGCCCAGCCGAACTTGCCCTCGGTCAACTTGTACAGCTCGACGCCCGCCTCGTCGCAGATGCGCAGCTGGTGGTCGTTGATGCTGCTGCCCGTCTCGGTCTCGTCGAACACGAGTCGGAACAGGTACGGGATCGCGGCCTTTCCGACATCGCCCAGGAAGTTGATCGCGACGTTGCGCAGGCCCGGGTCGCGCTTGCCGTCCGTCGCGAACCGTCCAATCGACTCAGCGGCCCGTGGGCTCCCGATCTGGGCCAGCCCGCGCATGGCGGATACGGCAATGTGCCACTCCTCGGAGTAGACCGCCGCGTCGAGTTGCCCCAACGCTCTGCCTAGCGTCTTGGCATCGAGGTCGGGCAGAGCCCCCTCGACGCCCGTGAGCGCACCACCGAGGCCCTCGAGCAGCGGACACATCACCGAGTCGTCGGTCCGGTCGGCACTGCTCAGCGCCACCAGCAGGTCGCCTACGTGCCGCCGCGCGTGAAGCGCGCCGAGCACCTCCGCTGCGCGTCGAGCACGCTCATCCCCCATCCGCAGCAGCTTCGCGGCCACAGGCGCCGCCGACTGCGCTGCCTCGCGGGATGCCTCGTTGCGGGCCACTTCGGCCAGCCGCTGCAGCATCAACGCCTGCACGCTCACGTCCTTCTCGCCGCCTACGTGCCGCGCAAGGAGGCCCGCGACATCGGCCGGCCCGCCCTTGTCGCGGTACTCATAGCGCTCGGCCACGATCTCCACCGCCCAGCGCCGCGCCTCCGGCGAGGCGGCGTCCATGATGGACTGCGCCGTGGCGACCAGTCCCCCGTGACGCGTCGCCATGAGCGCACGGGCGAAGCGACCGCGGGCCCCAGCGTGGGCGCCCTCCGGCGGCTGGACGATGAGTCCGACGATGCGCTCGCGATCGGACGCCGCCAGGATCCGCCCCAGCGCCCCCGAGCCGTCGCGCGCGAAGCGTCCCAGCTCTTCACGCCGGATGCTGTCGAAGCCGCGAAGGTCCTTGCCGGGTGCCGACAGCAGTCTCTTGATGAGGGCGTCACGGATCGCCGGATACTGCTCGCTGTCCCCATAGCGAGCGATCGCCTTGGCGACCCACGCGAAATGCTTGTCGTGCGCGGGCGTCTCCAGCGGTGCCTGCTGCAGTCTCTCGAGCAGCGCGGCGGCGATGCGATCGTCGCGGATGTCCCGAATGGCCTCGGGCATCTCGCCCGCGCCGATGCGCTCCACGAACGTCTGTACGCCCGGTTTGGGCACGTGGCTTGATGTCCACGCCGGCAGCGGCGGCACGTCACGCGCGGTGACGCGCTTCCGCCACGCGCTGTCCGTGAGCGGACCCGGCTCATCGAACTCGTAGTAGCTGTAGACCCCGCCGACGTAGAGCTGGTGCCCCCCGCCGTGGAGCGGCAGCACGACGTAGAGCTCCATGGGCGCGCCGACGGCCACGTGTCGGCGCAAGCCCCGCTGCGGATCCGAGCCGATGTCGGCCACCAGGCCCATCTGCCAGCTCGGGGACAGCCACGAGTTACCGCCGAAGAACTGCAGGCCCGCGATGCGCTTGCCGTAGTTCAGCAGCAGCTCGTTCTGCTCCTCGGTGAGCTCCTTGCCGGCGAGCTGACGCTCCACGATCGCCACGAGCTCACCCATGAGCTCGGCGAAGTCCGTCAGGTGCTCCGACAGCCGCTCGCTATCAGCCGCATGGAGAAGCTCGTGCTCCGTCTCCGTGAGCTTCCCCTTGCCGGCCAGCCACGCCTCGAGCCGCTCTGCGGCAGCGCGCAGTCGGGCGCCCGTGTCCCCCTCAGGAAGCTCGGCGATCAGTCGATCGAGGCGTTCGCCGAAGCCGCTGAGATAGCTCATGTCGGCCTGACTCGGTCGCTTGCCGCCGGCGAGCTTTCGAAACACCTCGATGAGGCGCCGTGCGCGCTTCTTGGGATCCGCCCCGCCGTACGCGCCCACCGCCTTCATGCGTGCGTCGAGCGACGTCGCGAGCTCGCCGAGCGCGGCGTAGTACCGCGCCGCGGGTTCGACGACGCCCGCGTGCGTGTCCGTCATGCCGAGGAAGTAGACGGACGACTTCGTGTGCAGCACCCACGCGTGCTTGAGCGACGCCCACCCGGCGAGTGCGCTCGTGAGCAAGCGGTCGCCCCACGCGCTCGTCCGGAAGATCGGCGCGCGCATCGAGGGCGTGCCCTTGGCGCCTTGCACGGCCTCCGCCTTGCCGTGGAGCGCACCCGTCTCGTCGAAGAGCAGCGCCTGGGCCTTGAGGGTAGCGCCGTAGTGCGTTCCCTCGAGGCGCTCGAGGAACGACTGCTCGTGCTCTCCCAGCGCACGACCGAGGGCGGGCATGGCGGGGTCGCGGCTCAGGTGGCGCGCGGCGCGGTTCGACCCGAGCGACGCAGCGACCTCGAGCCCCCCCACCAGCGACCGGCCCGGCAGCGCCAGCACGAGCTCCTGCGCCAGCCAGCCGTCGGGCGTGCGCCGCTTGGGGAACAGGCGAAGGCCCTTCGTGCGGGCGCGGAAGCGGATCCACTCGCTGGGCTGCAGCAGCTGATCGTTGATCTGGGGATCGCGCAGGCTCGAAAGCCGCATGCGGATCGTCTTCAGGTCACGCGGCAGCGCCATGTCCCGGACGACGGGGATGTACTCCTCGACCGTGAGGTCGTCGGGCGGCCCGAGCAGCCAGCCGTACACGTCCGCAGGCCGCGAGAACGCCTTGCGCAGCGCCTCGTCCCCCTGGATCACCTTCGCGATCAGGCAGGCGGCCAGCGTCTCGCGATCCTCGACGACGCGGAACGCCGTGCGACCGAGCCACTGCGCCGCGCGGAACCACCCCTCGAGCGCCGCGTCGCCTTCGTAGAGACCCCGAGGCTTGTACTGGGCATAGTCCTCGTCGACGCGCCGGAGCGGCGATGCCGCGAGGCCCTGCGCCGCCGTGATCAGTTCGACCTCCGCGCGGACGACCTTCTCCAGGTCGTCCGGCACGGGCGCCTTCTCGCCGAGCAGGCGTGCGGCGACGGCGACGACGCCCCGCGCGAGACGGATGGCCCCGTGGTCCATCGAGCGCGGTTGACGCGGCAGGGCGTCCAGCATCTCCAGCAGGCGCGTGAGTCGCGGCCCCCACGCCGCGGCCTGCGAGGTCTCGAGCGCCTTGAGCACCTCCTCGAAGATCACGTGGTACGT
>JASJDY010000145.1 GCA_030065025.1 Planctomycetota bacterium | reverse complement strand
CGCCCACGCGAGGTAGGGCAGCGGGCGTAGCGGCTCGGCGTGCTCGCGCGCGTGCTCCGGAGGCGCGAACGCAGCGTCCGGCCACGTCTTGCCCTTGCGGCTCTTGAGCTCGTCCCACGCGCGGATGTCGCGGAACGTGAGCAGTCGCCACTGTCCCTCGACGCGGACGAGGCGCTCCGGCACGGCCGCCGCGTGCACCTGCTTGCGCGCTTCGAGGTAGCCGAACGCGTCCACGAGCGCCGTCGCCAGGTCGCGCACCTCCGCGGCCGGCAGCGGCGCGGCCGTGGCCAGGCTCTCGCCGTCGACGGGATCCGTGAGCATGAACGGGCGCTGGGCACCGGCCTTCACGTGGTGCACGCGCAGCAGGGCCGGGTGCTTCAGCTGGCGGATGCGCCGGACCTCCTCCTCGAACAGCAGCCGCGCGTCGTCGCGACCGACGAGGTCTTCGCGGAGGATGCGGAGCGTCAGGGCGCGGCCCGCATGCTCGGCCCGATGCCAGTCCCCGACGGCGTCTTGACGCAGGCGCTCACCGATCTGGACGGAGTCGCTTGCCATGCGTCTCTTCTACCACCGTCAGCCCGCGTTTTCCGCGCCGGACCGCGGCAACCCTGGGAGCCCCCCTGGAGCAGGGCTACCGTGTCGGGCTTGGCCCTGAAAACGGGCCACAGAGCCCCAGGAGTCCTCATGTCCGATCCCAAGTCCTCGCTCGAGGTCGAGACCCTCGCGTATCACGAGAGTCCCCGCCCCGGGAAGCTGGCCGTGATCCCGAGCAAGCCGCTCGTCACGCAGCACGACCTCTCGCTCGCGTACACGCCGGGCGTCGCCATCCCCTGCCTCAAGATCGAGGCGGATCCCGAGGACGCGTATCGCTACACCAACCGGGGCAACCTCGTCGCCGTGATCACCAACGGCAGCGCCGTGCTGGGGCTCGGCGCGATCGGGGCCCTCGCGGGCAAGCCGGTCATGGAGGGCAAGGCGGTCCTCTTCAAGAAGTTCGCCGGCATCGACGTGTTCGACATCGAGGTCGACGCCGACGACAAGGAAGCGTTCATCGACACGGTGCGGCGCATCGCGCCGACGTTCGGCGGCATCAACCTCGAGGACATCAAGGCGCCCGAGTGCTTCGAGATCGAGCAGCGCCTGAAGGCCGACCTCGACGTGCCGGTGTTCCACGACGACCAGCACGGCACCGCCATCATCTCGGCCGCCGCGCTGCTCAACGCGTGCGAGATCGCCGACAAGCGGATCGAGGACCTGCGCGTCGTGGTCTCGGGTGCGGGCGCGGCCGGCATCGCCTGCATCGACATGTTCGTCGAGATGGGCGTCGACCGCGCGAAGGTCGTGTTCTGCGACAGCCGCGGCGTCGTCTACAAGGGCCGCCAGGACGGCATGAACGCCTCGAAGGAGGCGATCGCGGTCGAGACCGACCTGCGCACCCTCGAGGACGCGATGAAGGGCGCCGACCTGTTCCTCGGCGTGTCCGGTCCGGGGCTCGTGACACAGGACATGGTGCGGTCCATGGCGGAGCGCCCGATCGTGTTCGCCATGGCGAACCCCGATCCGGAGATCACCTATCCGGACGCGATCGCGGCGCGGGACGACGTGATCATGGCGACGGGGCGCAGCGACTACCCGAACCAGGTCAACAACGTGCTGTGCTTCCCGTTCATGTTCCGCGGCGCGCTCGACGTGCGCAGCACCGCGATCACGGACGGCATGAAGATCGCCTGCGCGCGGGCGCTCGCCGAGCTCGCCAAGCAGGATGTGCCGGACACGGTCATCGAAGCGTACGGCGGCGGCGACCTCAAGTACGGCCCCGAGTACCTCATCCCCAAGCCGTTCGACCAGCGCGTGCTGCTGTGGGTCGCGCCCGCCGTGGCCCAGGCCGCGGTCAACGACGGTGTGGCGAAGGTGGCCGAGTTCGACGTGGAGGCGTACCGGCTCTCGCTCGAGCAGTATCTCGGCGGCAGCCACCAGGTGATGGCCGCGGTGGAGCAGCACGCCAAGCGACTGGACGCGAAGGTCGCCATCGCCGAGGGCGAGGAGCCGCGCGCGATCCGCGTCGCGGCACAGCTCGAGGAGCAGGGTCTCGCTACGCCGCTGCTCGTCGGCGACGAGACCCGCGTGCGCGCCGCGGCCGAGCGTGCGGGCGTGGACATCTCGCGCCTCGAGATCGTGGATCCGCTGAAGGACGAGCGCGGAGAGGAATTCGCGGCCCGCTTCTACGAGCTGCGCAACACGCGCGGGGTGAACACGCGCGATGCGGCGCACCTCGTGAAGAACCCGCGCCGCTACGCGATGCTGCTCCTCGATCAGGGCTACGTGGATTGCACCGTGACGGGCGTCAACCGCGGCTACCCGCTCGGCGTGCGCGACAGCTTCGAGATCATCGGCACGCGCCGCGGCGGCCGCGCCGTGGCGATCCACCTCATGGTGCTCAAGGGGCGCGTGCTCTTCCTCGCGGACACGTCGCTCAACACCGAGCCGGACGTGCGTGAGCTCGCCGACATCGCCATCTCGACGGCGGACCTCGCGCGCAACTTCGACTACGAGCCGCGCGTCGCGATGCTCTCGTTCAGCAACTTCGGCAGCGTCGAGCACCCCCAGGCCGAGCGCGTCGCCGAGGCCGTAAGGCTCGTGCGGAGCGAGCGGCCGGACATCGTGATCGACGGCGAGATGCACGCCGACATCGCGCTCGATCGCAGCATCGGCAACCGCCTGCACCCGCACAGCCTGATCGACGGCGACGCCAACATCCTGATCTTCCCCGATCTCGCCAGCGGCAACATCGGCTACAAGCTGCTCGAGCACCTGGCCAACGCCGAGGCGATCGGCCCGATCCTCACGGGGATGCGCAAGCCGGTCGTCGTCAGCTACCAGGCAGCGAGCGTGCAGACCGTCGTCAACCTGACGGCGATCGCCCTCGCGCGGGTCGCACGGCGCCGCGAGCTCGCTACCGGCTAGATCAGTCGTCCCCGCCCAGGTCCGGCGGCAGCTTCATGAGCAGCCGCTTGGCCCGCGGGCTCTCCGAGATCGAAAGCCGTTCCTGCACCAGGCGGTACGCCAGGTCGAAGCGGCCCTCGCGCGCCGCGCACTCCGCCAGCCACACGACCACGTCGGGACGCGCATGCGGCCCGCCGTTGGGGTCGATGCCGAGGCGGTACGCCGTCTCCAGCAGGTCGTAGCGCAGGGTGTTGCCCTTCGTCTCGGCGTCGACCGCCTCGAGTGCGCGCGCGGCGTCGTAGGCCAGCTGCAGGTCGCCGCCGATCAGCTTCGGCGCCGTCGTGATCCCGAGCAGCGCGTGCTCCGCCGCGGCGCGAGCCCAGCTCTTGCCGCGCGTGCGGTCGGGCTTCTCGAACACCGCGAAGTCGTCGAGGAGCATGCGGGCCGTCGTGTGGTGAATCTTCGGGTCGGGGTTCACGCCCAGGTAGATCCGCGCGGCCAGCACGTACTCCGGGAGGTCGTCGGCGTGGCCGGAGATCTGCGAGCGCCGGAAGGCGAACAGGATCGAGGCGATCGTCTCGTCGACGTAGGTGCCGCGCTCCCCGCACTGGACGGCCGACGTGAGCATCGTGGCCGCCTCCATGAACTTGCCGCCCTGCCGCAGGGCGTCGGCGAGCCACGCGCGCGTGAGACCGTCGGACGGGTTCGACTTCAGCGCCGCCTCGAGGTGCGGGATGCCCTCGCCGCCGCGCTTGGCCTTCACCAACGCCCAGCCGCGGTGACGCTTGACGAGCGGGTGGTCGGCCTTGCCGTCCGGCAGCGTCCCGAGCCAGTCGGCGAAGGCGCCGTGGTCGGCGTAGAAGCCCGGCGCCCCGATCTTGAGCGTGAGCGCGTGCAGCGCACGGTCCATCTGCTTCGCTTCGTGTGCGTTCAGGAGGTTGCGGCGCAGGTCCGGCAGCTTTTCCTTGGCATCGGAGACGAGACCGGTGCCGAGCAGCAGCGCGATGACGCCGACCACGAGGATCGCCCGGGCCCTCACTTGGCACCGCCCTTCAGGCGCTCGCCCATCAAGCGCGTCCACTCGGCGCGGTCGGGGCCCGGATCCTCGCCCAGCACGCGTAGCGCCTGAGCGCGCGTCTCCGTTCCCTCCAGGGGATCGTCCAGTGCGGTGAGGATCGTCCGGACCACCGCGCCTCCCTGGGGCAGGCGCGCCTTCAGCAGGGCCAGCGCGGCGGCGATCCGCACGCGCGCCGAGAGTGCGTGGTTCAGCTTCATGACGACGGCGTCGGCGGCCTTGCGGACTGCGGCCTCGTCCGCGGCGAGGAGGCTGCGTCGGACCGTGCCCGGCGGCGTAGCCGAGGACAGCACCTTCCCGAGGTCGACCGGTGTCGACGTCGTGCGGTCGGCCTGGCGCAGGGCGCGTGCGATCTCCAGCTCGCGGCCCGCTTTCCACGCCGCGGGCACGCGCGTGGCGAGCGCGCGCCTGTCCTTCGCGAGGATCAGCGCTTCGTAGGCGTAGGCCCGCTCGTCCGCCGGCAGGTCGTCGATGCCCGGGGCCGGGGCGTCGGCGGGCGTGCCGGCCCAGAGCCGCAGCACCGCATCACGCTCCGAAGCGTCCTCCATGCGCACCAGCGCGCGCGTGGCCGCCCAGACGCCGGATGCGCGGTCGGCGGCGAAGAGCGTCGCGATCCAGGCGCGCGTCTCCGCAGGCTCGTCGCCGGGGTAGAGCACGCGTTCCTCGGCCGCATGGATGAGCACCGGCACCTGCAGGGCCGGCGTCCGCCGGAGCGCGCGGATGAGCGCGGCACGCCGCGGGGCGTCGTAGCTGTCGTCGAGGGCATTGAGCACGCCGGCTGCCGCGAGCCCATCGCCACTCCTGAGCCACGTCACGACGTGAGGCTCGAACGTCTCGTCGATCGGCCGCTTGCCGAGCTCGGCGATCTTCTTCTCGCGGCCGATGCCCGCGCGGGAGTAGGCGACGCGCGGCGCGAGCTTCGAGAGGTACGCCTCGAGCAGCGCGGGCTTCACGACGCCGGTGTAGTACTCCTTGCGATAGGCGACGTCGCCGTCGGGCTCCAGGATCACGTGCTGCGGGCTGATCAGGTTGTCGCCGAAGCGCTTCGTGAACCAGGTCAGGGCGGCGCGGTGTCCGCTGCACACGTGTCCCGGATACCGGCTGCAGCTCTTCGCCCCGCCGGCCATGTGGTCGTTCGGGTTGCAGACGAAGGCGACGTAGCCGCGCGTGGCCTCGCCCCAGGCGGCGGACCGGTAGTCGACGCTCGCTAGGCGGTTGTTCGCCCGCTCGTTCTCCAGCGCGTTCACAGCGAACAGCACCGGCCGGCCTTCGCGCATGGCCCGCTGGAGACCGGTGGCGACGTCCTTCTCCCACCAGATCCCCGCCGGACGCGGCGGTTTCTTGGGCTTGGGAGCCGATTTGCCGTCGCCAGCCAGCACGGGGGTGGAGAGCGCCAGCCAGGCGCAGAGGAAGGCGAGCGGCCGCATGCGAGGTCTCCCGAGGGCGCGACATCCTACTCTCCGCCCTCGGGCACGCCGGTGATGCTCTCGTGACCGAATCGGGCCTCCGGCGGCTCGCGGCCTGTCTTTGTCGAGGACTCATGAAGGTCTCGTGACTGGCCCGGCGTCCAATTCGCCCTGCCGTCGATGAGGTAGGAGGCATCGCCGGCTGGTTGGGAGGCGATCCGGAAAGACAGGCCCGGATCGTGTCGCCACGCGGATCACCGCACCGGCGGACTTGTGAGGAGAACCTGATGCGACTGGCTATGACGCTTTGTCTCGTCTCGGCGATCGTGGTTTTGGCCGGCTGTTGTGGTGCCGGTGGCTGCGGCGTCGCCAAGGCCCCGTCGATGAACACCCCGGCCGCCTACGGCTCGGCCAGCGGTACGACTGCGAGCCGCGTCGTCTACCAGCGGACGCCCACCGCGGTCGTCCGCGAGGTCGCGCGCCCGGCAGCGCCCAGCTTCGAGCGCCGCATCCGCACCTTCACGCCGCCCAGCGCCCCGGTGATTCCCGCCGCGCGCAGGGCCGCGCCCGTGCGCAGCGCCTCGGTGGTGGCCCGCGCGCCGGCCCCGTGCCCGACGCCCGTCGTCGAGTGCCCGCCCGTGCAGGACGACTGCTGCCCCGGCGGCAACTGCGGCATTCCGAGCGTCGACGACTGTGGCCTGCCGAGCCTCGGGGATCTCCTGAACCCCTGCAAGTAGACCGCGACGGACGGATTCCCCAGCGGCCGGGCGTGTGACGCCCGGCCGCTTGGCGTTTTGACGAACCCCATGACCGCCCTCTCTTCGGCCCTCGTCGCGCGTCTCCGGCGCAACCTGCTGCGGCACTACGACCGCCACCAGCGCGATCTGCCGTGGCGCCGGACCTCCGACCCGTACGCGATCTGGGTCTCCGAGGTGATGCTCCAGCAGACCCGGGTCGAGACGGTGCGGGAGCGCTGGACCCAGTTCCTGGAGCGCTTCCCGGATCTCGCCGTGCTCGCGCGCGCCCGCGAGCAGAGCGTGCTGAAGGCCTGGGAGGGGCTCGGCTACTACCGGCGGGCGCGCAGCCTGCACAAGGCGGCGAAGGTCGTCCTGGCGGAGCACGGCGGCCGGCTGCCCGACGAGGTGGACGCGCTGCGCGCCCTGCCCGGCTTCGGTGACTACACCGCAGCGGCCGTGGGGAGCATCGCCTTCGGCCGGCGGGCTGCCGTCGTCGACGGCAACGTCATCCGGGTGCTCACGCGGCTGCTCGACGACGACGGCGACGTCACGCGCGCCGCGACCAAGCGACGCATCCAGGCTGCCGCGGACCGGCTCCTCGCGCCGCGCCGACCGGGCGACTGGAACCAGGCGCTCATGGAGCTCGGCGCCACCGTCTGCACGCCCCGGAGTCCCAGCTGTCTACTCTGTCCCCTGCAGCGCGACTGCGCGGGACGGGCCGCAGGGCGTGCCGAGGAGCTGCCCGTCAAGCCCGCCCGCGGGCCGACGCCCCACCACGACATCGCGGCCGGCCTGGTGTGGCGGGGCGACCGTCTGCTGATCGCCCGTCGTCCGGCCGACGGCCTGCTCGGCGGCCTCTGGGAGTTCCCCGGCGGCAAGCGGCGGGACGGCGAGTCGCTCGCCGAGGCCTGCGTCCGTGAGGTGCGCGAGGAGACGGGTCTCGAGGTCACGTCCCCGGAGCCGTTCCTCTCACTCGATCACGCGTACACGCACTTCCGCATCACGCTCCACCTCTTCCACTGCGTCTCCGAGCACGGCACGCCGCGCCCGCTGGGCTGCGAGGCGCCCCGCTTCGTGAGCGTGGACGAGCTCGACCGCTACCCCTTCCCGCGTGCGAACCGGCGCGCGCTCGACGCGCTGCAGACCGCCGGCGCCGGGGGGCATCCCCGTGCGTGAAGCCCGCCGCATGCTGGCCGAGCTGCTTGCCCGGCCCGACGTGCGCCCGCTCATGAACCGCCTCAAGGACTTCGACGGCGGCACGTACCGTCACTGCCTCCGCGTGGCCCGGTTCGCGCTCGTCCTCGCGCGCGGTGACGGCTTCGATCCGACCCAGCTCCGCGAGCTCGCGGTCGCCGCGATGATGCACGACCTCGGCAAGATCGGCGTCGACCCGGACGTCGTGCGCAAGCCGGGTCCGCTCGATCCGGGGGAGCGCGACGAGATCCGGCGCCATCCCGCCGAGTCGGTCGGCGCTCTGCGCGGGCTCGAGGCGTTCCCCGCCGCTCACCGCATCGCCCCGCTGCACCACGAGCTCCAGGGGCCGCACGGTTCCTACCCCCGTTCCGGACAGGA
>JASJDY010000144.1 GCA_030065025.1 Planctomycetota bacterium | reverse complement strand
CGGGATGGACTTTCAGTCCATCCCGACAGCCACGTACTTGCCCCCACTCTCCCGCGCGATGCGCTTCATCAGCGTCACGTTGTGAGCCTGGCCGACGCCGATCGCGTGGACCACGATCCTGCGTGTGCTGTTGGCCTTCTTGAACGCCTGGTACGCCGCCTCGAGACGGGCGTCGTAGCTGTCCGCCTTCGCCTCCAGGTCCTGCCTCTGCGCTTCGTGCTGCCGCGCCTCCTCCTCGTGCCGCGCCTGCTCCCTCTCGTGGCCCTGCGCTTCGGTCTCGTAGCGCTTTCTCTCCGCCTCGTAGCGCTGCATCTCGGTCTCGTGGCGTGTCGCCTCGTCTTCGTGGCGCTTCCTCTCGTCGTCGTTCGTCGCGGCCTCCGCCTTCGCCCGGGCTGCCTCTGCCTGCGCCTTGGCTGCCTGCGCCTTCTCCTCGGCGTTCTTGGCCAGCGCCCGTGCGCTCTCCGCCTTCGCCTTCTCCAGCGCCGCGCTCGCCTTGGAGCTGTTGGCTCGTGACTCCGCCGCTACCGACTTCTCCCGCGCGTACGGATCGCCGAGGGGCTGGTCCTGGAAGTGGGTCGGCGCGCCGTCGGACAGCAGGAAGATCGTGTCGATCCGCTCTGGGCCGACGTCCTTGCGCTCTTTGGCCTTCTCCACCGCCGTCACCTTCTCGGCGTACTCGAGCGCCTTGAGCATGGCATCGAACAGGCTTGTCGATGCGGCCGGCTCCAGAGGCATGAACCACTTCTGCGCTTCCGCCTTGTTCTTGCGCGTGGCCGGGACGATTTGCGGCGGCGGATGCCAGTCGGTCACGGCGGCGTTGTAGAAGATGATCGTGAAGTAGGCGTCCGAGGCGAGGTTGTTGATCGTGCGCGCCAGCTGGATCTTCGCGACCTCCAGGCGCGTCTTGCCCGCCGAGCTGTCCTTGCCGTCCCTGGCGGTGAACGGGACATCCTCGGTGTTCCAGACGGCGGGTGCCTTCATGGAACCCGAGCGGTCCAGCACGAACGCGATGCGCTTGGACGGCGTGCGGATGCCGTAGAAGCTCACGCCGCCCGACATCGCCAGCGGGTCGAAGCGCTTGGCGGCGTCGAGCTCGCCGAGCCACGTCTCGCCCTCCGTGCTCCACCAGCGCTTCCACGCCGGGTAGTCCTGGCTGAAGCGCTTGCCGGTGAAGCTCTGCAGGAGCGTCTCGATCTCGGCGGCCGGCAGGCCCGTCGTGTCCTTGAGCCCCTCGATCAGCAGCGGCACACAACGCCGATCGTCGAGCAGCGCGAGGACCTTGACGGCCATGCGCTTGACCGCCGGGCTGTCGGACGTGACGCAGCGTTCGAGCCGCAACGCCGCGTTCTCGGGCTTGTGCTTGCCGACCCACGTGAGGGCCTTGACCGCAGCCTCCGGAGAGAGCGGCTGCTGCAGGAGGCCGAGAATCGCGCGCTGCACGGCGCTCGGAGGCTGGTCGAGCAGACGGCCGAGGCAGGCTTCGAGGAGGGGGCCGCTCGCGCGCGCTGCGACGAGGCCCGGCACGCCGGTCTTGGCCAGCCACCCGAGCGCTTCGGCGTCCGTGAGACGATCGACGGCCGAGGCGAGGTAGCCCTGCACTCGCCACTCGACGTCGACGTCGCCCTTGGCGTCGATCCACGCCTTGCGCCGCTTCTCGTAGCGCTTCTTCTCCGCGTCAGACCATAGGGTCTTCTTCTCGTACCACTGAGGGCCGTGCTTCTTCGCCAGCTTGGCCTCGACCTTGTCGAGGTCGGCGCGGCGCTTCGTGACCTCCGGGGCGAGCTTCTTGCCCACCAGCGTGTGCGAGGCGCGGTTCCAGGCGAAGATCACCTCGGTGGCGCGGCGGGTGTCGTCCTTGGCGAGAGCACGCAGCAGCGGCAGCTTCTCGTCGTACTTCGCGGGCTTGCCCATCATGCGCTTGGCGTTGCCAGCCGTCCGGCGGAAGGTGGCGTCGTCCATGCGTGCGGCGGCGTTGGACGCGAGGCCCAGGGCCACCAGGAGGAGGACAAGAGGCGTACGGGTGATGCGCAGCATGAGCGAATGATAGCGAGCCCGTGCCGCGTGCCGCTTCGTGGCGTAGTCTTGCCCCGTGGACGAAGCCTCGGACCTCGATCGCCGCTTCCATGACGCCCTCGCCCAGGGCGAGGCGTCGGAGGTCCTGAGGATCTCGGACGAGCTCCAGCGCGAGAACCGCTTCGCCGAGAGCCGCGAGCGCCTCGAGGCCGCCTGGGAGGCGCTTCCGAGCGAGCCGCGCATCGCCGAGCGCCTCCTCGAGCTCTACCAGCGCTACCACAACTGGCGCGCCTTCGACGCCGTGCTCGAGCAGGCCCTCGACGCGCACCCCTCGGCCGGCGAGCTGCACTTCGCGGCCGGCATCGGCTACGAGGCGCGGCGCGACTGGCAGGAGGCCTGGGAGGCATTCGGGCGTGCAGCCGCGCTCGCCCCCGAGGAGGCTGAGCCCGTGCTCCGGCAGGCCCGCGCCTACCGCCTTGCGCACCGTGTGGACGACGCCATCCGCGTCCTGAAGAAGGCCCTCCGGCGTCACGACCGCCATGCGCCCATGCACGCGGCGATCGGCTACGCGTGGATCCAGAAGGGGCGCGCCGACCGCGCGGTGGACTGCTTCCGCAAGGCGCGCGAGCGTCAGCCCGACTGGCAGCCCTACATCAACGACCTCGCCGGCGCGCTCATGCTCTGCGAGCGCTGGCAGGAGGCGGCGCAGGCGGCCATCGAGTCGCTGCGGCTGCGCAAGAAGGACGAGCGCGCCTGGACGGTCTTCGCGATCGCCAACTACCGCCTCGGTGACCTCGAGCGCGCCGAGCAGGGCTACCGGAATGCCGTGCGCGCCGCGCAGTCGCCGACGCGTGCCAAGGGCAACTACGGCCTCTTCCTGGCACGTCGTCCGGAGCGCCTGCTCGAAGCCGTGCGCCTCCTCAAGGAGGCCTACGAAGCGCATCCCGACTGGACGGAGGTCGAGGAGCGCCTGGCGGAGATCACCGATCCCAGCGTGTGAGATTCGCGGTTGACGAGGGGAGTACCATGTGCGGCCCTCTCCAGGATCCGACCGCTCATGACTCGCACGTCGCTTGCCCTCCTCGTCCTCCTCGTCGCGTTGCCGGTGCTGCCCGCCGCCGCGGAGGAGGCCGAACCCGGATTCGCCGTCGACATCGTCGAGCGGGACCTGCGCAAGCGCCTCGCGTGGCTCGCCGACGACGCGCGCCAGGGCCGCGACACGATCAGCGAGCACGCCGTGACCGCTTCGCAGTGGATCGCCGACCAGTGGCAGGCCATGGGCCTCCTGCCCAAGGGCACGGAGGGCTGGTTCCAGCCCTTCATCGTGCCGCAGGCCGTGCTGAAGCCGGGTAACGAGCTCGAGGTGCGCGTCGGTAGCGACAGCGCGTCGTACGAGGTCGAGAAGGACTGGAATCCCTTCTCCATCTCGCGCAGCGCCACGGTCGAGGGCGAGGTCGTGTTCGCCGGCTACGGCATCACCGCCACGGAGGAGCGCTTCGGCGGCTACGACGACTACGCCGGCATCGACGTGAAGGGCAAGATCGTCCTGATCTTCCGCAAGAACCCCGGCTGGCGCGAGACGCGCCACGCCAGC
Source organism: Planctomycetota bacterium (assembly GCA_030065025.1). GTDB lineage: Bacteria > Planctomycetota > PLA2 > PLA2 > JAEUHO01 > JAHEIK01. The sequence continues at coordinate 4,146 of JASJDY010000144.1, read as the reverse complement.
TTCACGCGCAAGGTCAGCAATGCGCACCAGAAGGGCGCCGCGGCCGTACTGCTCTGCAACAACCCCGCGACGGTGCGCCAGAGCGGCGACAAGGATGTCATCGGCCACTGGAGCGCGAGCCTCGGTGCCCCGGCGGGCTCCGGGCCGATCCCCTACGCGTTCATCAGCCAGGAGATCGCCGAGAAGTTGCTCGCCTCCACGGGCAAGAGCCTCGCGCAGCTCGAGGCCGCGCTGCGTAAGGATGGGCCGCAGTCGCAGCTCCTCGAGAACGCGAGCGTGAAGCTGCGCACGGCGATGGCGACCACGAAGGACGCGAACGCGCGCAACGTGCTCGGCTTCCTGCCCGGTCGCGATCCGGCCGTGTCGAACGAGGTCGTCGTGCTCGGAGCGCACTACGACCACGTCGGTCTCGGCTACTTCGGTAGCACGGGCGGCCCCTCCGCGGCCGGCAAGATCCACAACGGCGCCGACGACAACGGTTCCGGCACCGTCACCCTCCTGGAGCTCGCCGAGTGGTTTGCGCGCGGCGAGAACCGCCCGCGGCGCTCGCTGCTCTTCATCGCGTTCACGGGGGAGGAGCGGGGCCTGCTCGGCAGCCGCCACTACGTGAACAACCCGACGATCCCGATCGCGGACACGGTCGCCATGCTCAACATGGACATGGTCGGCCGCAGCAAGGACGGCCGCATGCAGATGGGGGGCGTCGGCACGGCGAAGGGCCTCAAGGACCTCGTCGCGCGGGCGAACGAGGCCCACGGCCTCAAGATCACCTGGGACCCGCAGGGCACCGCGCCCACGGACAGCACGTCGTTCTTCCGCAAGGGCCTGCCGGTGCTCTTCTTCTTCACCGGCCTCCACGCGGACTACCACAAGCCGACGGACGACATCGAGCGCATCAACTACGCCGACATGCACCGGATCTGCCAGCTCGTGCGCGACGTCTGCACTGAGATCGCCGAACGCGAGGAGCGTCTCGTCTTCACGCGTCCGCCGCCTCGCCGGCGCGCGCCCACCATCGGCATCCGTCCCTCGCCCGAGCCCGACGCGCGTGGGCTGGTCGTGGCGATGGTCGTGCCGAACGGTCCGGCCGCGAAGGCGGGCATGGAGCCGGCGGACATCATCACGCGCATCGCCGGTCGCGTCATCCGGGACATCCAGACGCTCCGGCAGGTGATGGTCACCCTCGAGGCCGGCAAGACCGTGCCCTTCGTCGTGCTGCGGGACGGCAAGGAGGTCACCCTCAAGGTGACCCTCGAGCAGCGAGGCTCGCGTCGCCGCAAGGGCAAGTAGGGGTGTCCATGCACGTCCACGTCACGCGCTTGCGCACCTCGCTGCTGGGCACGATCCAGCTGGCGGGCACCTTCCAGGGACTCGTCAAGATCCAGCTCGACGACGACGGCGACCGCCTTCGCTCCGAGCTGCGCGTGCTCTATCCGGACGCCGCGTTCAAGCGCCCGAGCGCGATGACGGTCGAAGCGGGCCGCGTGGTCCGCGCCTACCTCCAGGGGGGCGAGAGCCCGTCCGACGTGCCGGTCGTGATGCCCGAGGTGGGCTTCCGCACACGCGTGTGGCGCCAGCTGAAGCGCATCCCGTGGGGGCAGGTGCGGACGTACGGCGGTGTCGCGCGCGCCGTACGCAAGCCGCGTGCGGCGCGCGCCGTAGGCCAGGCCTGCGGCAGCAATCCGCTGCCGCTCGTGGTGCCGTGACACCGCGTGCTGGCGGCGGATCGTCGCCTGGGAGGCTTCACCGGCGGGCTGGACATCAAGCGCGCCCTGCTCGATCTCGAGGGGATCGACTACCGCGACTGATATCCGCCCACCCCTGCGTCGGCTGATAGGTAGGAGGTGTCGTAGGTGGGGGAGGATCGCTGATGGACAGTCGTCTCGTAGCCGTGACCGTGTTGGCGCTCGTCGTCGGCGCCGCATCCGGCTGGTTCCTCAAGCCCGCCGGCGAGCCCGCGCCGGATCCGGTGCAGGACGCGTCCGATGATCCGGCACCCGCGCCGCAGCCGGACACGCCGAGCCCGGAGCTGGGCAACGAGGTCACGGTGCTCAAGGCCGAGCTCGAGCAGGTGCGCAAGGACCTGCGCGACGAGACGGCGCGACGCGAGGGCGCGGAGATCGAGATCTCGAAGCTCCGCCTCAAGAACGACGAGCTGCGAGCGGCCGCCGAGAGGGGCACGACGCCCGATACGCCGACCGTGGCGAAGGGTGTGCGCTACCCGTACGACAAGTACAAGAAGCCGCTCGAGTCGATCGACTGGGACGTCGCCGGCGACGCGATCGGCCACATCGCGCCCCTGCTCGAGGAGTTGGTCAAGGCGCGCGCCGAGGGCAAGCCGATCCCGCCCAGCGTCGGCAACATCCAGCGCTACAACGGCCCCCTCGTGACGGCCGCCCTCACGGCGCAGCAGGGCGGTCTGAGCGGCACGGGCGCCAACGGCGCGTTCACGCATCCCGTGATGCTCGCCAACATGATCTACGCCGCGCTCTTCAAGTCGGAGCATCCGCTGAGCAAGGCGCAGGAGGAGCAGCTCCAGAAGCTCGCCGACGACTACATCCAGAAGGAGGAGCGGCGCGTGGCCGGCTACGGCGAGGACACCCTCGCGCTGCGCAAGCTGCTCGACGAGACAACGCTGAAGGATCGCTTCTTCGCCGCGGTGGACGGCATGCTCTCGGAGCAGCAGCGCACGATCCTCCATCCCGAGGTCGTACGCGGTCGGACGAGCGCCGACCTGTTCTCGAGCGCCGTCATCTGGGGCACGGTCGCCGGACCGCAGCGCTTCTCGACCACGGAGCAACTGATCGCGCAGCTCGTCCAGCAGGTCGTGGCGCGGTTCCAGGTGCCCGCCGAGCAGCGGAGCGTCGTGGACGACCTGGCGCAGGAGTGGGCCAAGGGCTTCCCGCCCGGCCTCCTCGACAAGCCCGCGGACACGCTGACGCTCCAGGGACACATGCCCGTCGAGCGGGTGCGGATTGCCGCCGAGCGCCAGCTCGCCATGTTCGAGGCACTGCTCGACCGCATGCCCGACGACTGGGCCGGCGCCTCACGTGTACGAAGCGAGACGTTTGTCGCGGTACCGGTGAAGCGTCAGTAGGAGCCAAGAAGCCAGAGGCGTTCGATGCAGCGCGCGGAGCCGGCGGAGCGCGCATCGATGATCGAGGTCGGAGCAGCGGGGCCCCGCGCGACCGCAGGTCGCGATGGGGTGCCGGTCAAGAGGCCGTAGGGGCCGATCAGCACCGTTGGAGGATCGGGGTGTGCACCGCCACGGCCACGGTCACGGTTCGTCTTCGGTCGCGCTCTCGCTCGCACACGCGCTCGACCCACGGGCGCGCCTCGATGAGTCGTTCGAGGGTCGAGGGCGCACGAGAGCGCGAGCGCGAGGTCGCCAGACCACGGACGTCTCTGGAGCATCCGATCCGGGCGGGCGTTCGTCGGCCCTGCGGGCCTCCTCCGGCCGCCCCTACGGCGCCTCGCCGAATCAGCACCGCTGGATGATCGGTGCGTTACCCGTTCACGATCTCGAGGCGCTTCATGGCCTCGCGCTTGCCGATGCCGCGGACGTTGGCCCAGGCTGCCAGCTGCTTGGCGCGCGGCTTCGACTTGCCCTTCTCCCAGTTGTAGATCGTGAGCATCGAGACGCCGACCAGGGCGCCGTAGTCCTTGGCCGAGATGCCCAGCCGTCTGCGGTCGGCGGCGATCCACTTGGGCGAGAAGCGCACCCCCTCGGCTTCCTTGGCGGCCGGCTCCTCCTCGATGCGCTTCTTCTCCTGCTTGCGCAGGAAGGCGATCTCACGCTCGAGGGCGGCGACCTTGCGCTTCAGGGCCGCGATGGCACTGCGGTCCTCCGCACGGTGCTTCTTCATCGGCAGGGTTGCGGCGCGCACTTCCTTGCGGGCGAGGCGCTGGATCTCCTCCCGGAGAACGGCGGCGATGTTCGGCATGGGACTCCCGGGGGGCTGGGGCCTTTTTCTCCGGGGGTAGAGCCTACGCGGGACTCCCGGAGGGCGCCTCTTCCTCGCCGCGCGGCCGGGCCCCGGCGCGCCAGTGCTCGCGATAGATCGACACCATCGTCGTGAGCAGGGCGAGCAGCAGCGGGCCGAAGACGATCCCGCTCACGCCGAACAGGCCGATGCCGCTGAGGAT
>JASJDY010000143.1 GCA_030065025.1 Planctomycetota bacterium | reverse complement strand
AAGCGACACCGGTGGCGATCACGACCACGAGGAGAAGGCGGAGTAGCGGAGTCATCGGCGCATCAGTCTATGCGCGCTCGTCGCTCCGGAGGTCAGGCGCCGGGTCGCAGGTCCGCGATCCGCTGGAGGATCTCGGCGGGTTCGCTCATCCGACCGGGGCCCTGGTCCCCCTCGGCGAGGTAGCCCGAGGCGGGGCCCACCAGCTCGACGCCGTCGGCCTTCAGGATGGCGACGTTCGCCTGCACGCGTTTGGACGCCCACATGCGGTGATGCATGGCCGGCGCAATGAGCACGGGGCACGTCGCCCCGAGGTAGGTGGTCGAGACGATCTCGTCCGCGATGCCGTGGGCGAACTTGCCGATCTGGTTCGCCGTGCAGGGCGCGACGACGAACAGGTCGGCCGCATCGCAGATGCGCAGGTGCGCGGCCGCGCCCTCGGCCTCGAACCACAGGTCGTTCGTGAGGACCGGCTTGTGGGTGAGCGCTGAGAAGGCCAGCGGGCGCACGAAGCGCTCGGCCGCCGCGCTCATGACGACGTCGACCTCGTGGCCGGCCTGCACCAGCTTGCTGACGAGGTCGCACGCCTTCCAGGCGGCGATGCTGCCGCCGACGCCGACGACGATGCGGGCCGACTGGTCGGTCATCGTGGACTCGCGCTAGTCCGCGTCTTCCGGCACGAGATCGATCTTGCCGGCGCGGATCTCCTCGATCGCGATGTCGATCGGGTTCTCGGAGCGGATCTCGACGAGGCGGGGGGCGCCGGCCACGAGCTCGCGGACGCGCTTCTGCAGCAGCGCGGTCAGCTGGAAGCGACCGCCCACCTTCTGCTCCAGCTCGTCGATGATGCGGATCTTCTCCTCCATGAGGATCTCCTTCCCTACGTGCGTCAGGCGAGCTCGAGGCCCAGCCAGCCGGCAAGCTCGCGTGCCGCACGGTCGATGTCGTCGTTCACCAGGACCCGATCGAAGAGGTCCTTCTTGTCCAGCTCGCTCCGCGCGGCGCGCAGGCGGGCACTGATCTTGTCCGGGTCCTCGTCGCCGCGGCCGCGCAGGCGCTGCTGCAGCTCCTCGAAGCTCGGCGCGTCGACGAACACGTAGAGCGCCTCGACGTCCGAGCCCTGGAGGTCTTCGACGCCCTGGACGTCGATGACGAGGATGCAGTGTCGCCCGGAGGCGAGGATGGCCTCAACGTTCTCGCGGGGTGTCCCGTACCAGTGGCCGTACACCTCCGCCGGCGCCAGGAAGGCGCTCGCGATCAGCCGCTTGTGGAACTCGCCCGCCGTGAGGAAGTGGTAGTCGACGCCGTCCTGCTCGCCCTCGCGCGGCTCGCGGGTGGTCGCGGTCACCGCCCGCCCGAAGCGCTCGTCGAGCAGGAGCCGGTGGGCGACCGAGGTCTTGCCGGCGCCGCTCGCGCCGGAGACCACGACGAGCCGCTGGCCGTCCTGGGGCGCTCCGCTGGTGGCTTCCGCGTCGCTCACCGGCCTACTCCAGGTTCTGGACCTGCTCGCGCAGGCGCTCGATGGCCGCTCGGAGGTCGAGCACCGTGCGGCTCAGGTCCAGGTCGTTGGTCTTCGAGGCGATCGTGTTCGCCTCGCGGTGCAGCTCCTGTACGAGGAAGTCGAGCCGCCGGCCGACGGGGCCGCCGGCGCGGAGCAACTCCCTGGCGTGCTGCACGTGGGCCTCGACGCGTGCGATCTCCTCGCGCACGTCCGACTTCTCGGCCAGCACGGCGCACTCGCGCGCCATCTGCGCCGGATCCGGCTCCACACCGCTGCCCTGGAGCAGGTCCTCGAGCCGCTTCTGCAGCCGCTGCCGGTACGCGGCGGGCACCTCGCCTGCGCGCCCGGCGATGTCGGCCAGGGCGAGCGCGATGCGCTCGAGGAGGTCCTCGACTTCGGCCGCCATCAGCGCGCCCTCGCGCTCACGCGCCGTCTGCAGCGCGTCTGCCACGCCGGCGGCCGCTTCCTGCACAGCCACCATGAGCGCGTCGTCGTCCTGGTTGGAGCGCCCCTCGATCATGACCCCGGGCACCCTGAGCACGTCGCGCGGGTGCACGGCGCCGAGACCGTGGCGCGCGGCCAGCTTCGTGAGGTGCTCCGCGGCCTGCGCGAACGCGTCGTCGTCTACCCAGCCGGAGGCGTCGGTCGCGGGCGCAGGGCGGTAGCGCAGGTGCACGGTGACATGGCCGCGCTGCACGACCTTCTTGAGCGCGTCCTCGACCACGGTCGCGGCGGAGGGCAGCGGCCCCTGCGCGCGCAGGGTCGACTTGAAGAAGCGGTGGTTGACGCTGCGCGCCTCGGCCTCGATGCGGCCCTGCTCGGACTCCACCACGAAGGTGCTCGCCCCGGTCATCGAGCGGACGGGGTCGCCGTTGGGAGCTGCGTCGGCCATGGGGGCTGCGTGGTCCGCGATCGGAGCGACCCTAGTCGCTCTTCTTCTCTTCGCCGTCGCCCTTGGCCGGATCGCCCGAGCCGGGGTTCTCCTCGCCGGACTCGTACTCCGACGTGTCCGGGCCGTCGCTGACCGGGCCGCTGCCCTCGCTGCTCAGGCCCGCGTGCAGCAGCGCCAGGCCCAGGAACAGGCCGGCGAGCCACGCGGTGAACTTGTTGACCGTGCCGGCCTTCACGCCGAAGGCGTCGGCGCCCGCGCCGCCGAAGGCGCCGGCGAGCCCGCCGCCCTTGCCCTCCTGGGCGAGGACCACGAGGATCACGAGGAAGCTCACGACGATGAAGAGCACCATGATCGCGCCGCGGATCACGTCGGCGACGGCGGCGAGCTGGAGCGTCTGGGCAAGAAGGTCGTGGCAGGGCACCGCAGGTCTCCCGGGGAGGCTGGAAGGCGAACCCCTCGATTGTGCCCCGGCGGTCAGGCGCCGGTGGAAGCGTGCCGGATCATGAGGCCGAACTTGACCGGATCCAGCGCCGCGCCACCGATCAGCGCGCCGTCTACGTCGGGAACGTCGAGGAAGCCGCCAATGTTGTCCGGGTTCACGCTCCCGCCGTAGAGGATTCGCACCCGTTCGGCACGTTCGGCATCCGTCTCGGCCACCCGGGCCCGGATCCAGGCGTGGGCCTCGGCGGCCTCGGTGGGGGTGGCGGCCTTGCCCGTGCCGATGGCCCAGACCGGCTCGTAGGCGATCACGAGGGGGTCGTCGGCGCCGCGGAGGGCGCCCAGACCCGCGTCCACCTGGGTCAGGAGGACCTCCTGGGTGCGCCCCGCCTCGCGCTCCTCGATCGTCTCGCCGACGCAGAGAACCGGGGTCAGGCCGGCGGCCAGGGCCTGGGCCATGGAGCCGGCGACGTCCGCGTCGGATTCGCCGAAGACGTGGCGCCTCTCGCTGTGGCCGCAGAGCACGTAGCGGCAGCCCACCTCGGCCAGCATCGCGGCGGACGTGGCCCCGGTGAAGGCGCCCTTGGGCTCCCAGCAGCAGGACTGGCCGCCGAGCGCCACGGCGCCGCCTGCTGAGGCCAGCACCTCGGCGACGTCGCAGAGCCAGGCGTCGGGCGGGAAGACGGCCGCGTCGTTCGTGCTGCCGGTGAGGGCCTCGGCGGCGGCCGCGGCCCAGCCGCGCGCCTCCTCCCGGGTGCCGTTCATCTTCCAGTTGCCTGCGATCAGGGGTGTGCGGGTGGTGGTCATGGGGGCGGAGGGTAGCTGCGCGGGGGCGCGACGACCACCCGGGAGTGGCCCACCTGCACCTGCACTTGCACTTGCACCTGCACTCGGAGTCACTGCGCGAGCGCAGCGGCGGGGTGCACGTGCAAGTGCAGGTGCAGGTGGGAAGTGGGCCAGGGGCCCACTTCCGCCCCTACACTCCTCCACGCCATGCTGATCTTCCTCGAGCCCCACATCACGCCCGATCAGCGCCGGGCCCTCGACAACGCCGTCCGCGGCGCCGGCTGCACCACCACCGAGACGCCGACGCCCTACGGTCCCTTCCTGGTCGTCGAAGGCGACCTCGACCGGCTGCGCCAGCTGCCGCTCTCGGTCTTCGGGGGCGTGCGCAAGACGGTCGCGCTCAGCAAGCCGTACCGCCTGCACAGCCGGGAGCACCAGGCGGATCCCACCGTCGTCAAGCTCGGCGACGTCAGCATCGGCGGCGGCGGCTTCACCGTCATCGGCGGGCCGTGCGCGGTCGAGGACGACGCCACGCTGCTCGAGACCGCGCAGGCGGTGAAGAACGCCGGCGGTCACATGCTCCGCGGCGGCGCGTACAAGCCGCGCACGAGTCCCTACTCCTTCCGTGGCCTCGGGCTCGACGGGTTGCGCATGCTGCGCGACGTCGGTCAGCAGGTCGGCCTGCCGACGGTGAGCGAGGTTTGTGACCCGCGCCACATCGAGGCGTGCATGTCGAACGTCGACATGCTGCAGATCGGCACGCGGAACATGAGCAACTTCGACCTCCTCATCGAGGTCGGCAAGAGCGGCCATCCCGTGCTGCTCAAGCGCGGCCGCTCCGCCACGATCGACGACTGGCTCAACGCCGCCGAGTACATCCTGGCGCAGGGCAACATGGACGTCGTGCTCTGCGAGCGTGGCATCCGCGGCTTCGATCCCGCGACGCGCAACACGCTCGACATCGCTGCGATCCCCGCCGTCCGCGAGCGCTCGCACCTGCCGATCCTGATCGACCCCAGCCATGCGACGGGGCACCCGGCCTACGTGCCGCCGATGGCGAAGGCCGCCTGTGCGGCGGGCGCGGACGGCGTGATCGTCGAGATGCACGTGCGGCCCGAGACGGCGCTCTCGGACGCCGAGCAGGCGATGCTGCCCGAGGAGTTCCGGGATCTGTGCGAGGACCTGCGGTTGCTGGCGAGCGTACGCTCGTCAAGGCGCCTGTAGGGGGCAAGCGTCCCGCTCGCGATCTCGCTCGCGCTCGCTCTACGGGCGTGCGTATGGGCGAAGACCGTGGGTCGAGCACGAGCGCGACCGAGAGCGCGAGGTACAAAGGCAGCGTGCTGCGTCATGCCGTACCGCTCCTGATCGTTCTTCTTTCCGGCCTCGCCCTCGCCCTCGCCCATGAGCCGTGGGAGCCCACCGCCCACCGCAGCGATGCCGTCCGCTGGAGTCGCGCCGAGGGCGCGGGACGCGAGGTCTACCGCCACGAGACCTGCTGGCAGTGCCACGCCCGCTTCGTCCGCCCGCTCGACGACGAGCACCGCCGCTGGGGCCCCGTGACGTGGAAGCCCGGAACGAAGCTGCCCCCCGACGTCCGCGGCGGGCATCGCTTCGGTCCGGATCTCGCCCGCCCCGACGCCTGGCGTTCGGCCGACTGGCTGCTCGGCTATCTGCACGACCCACGGGCCCTCGACCCGTACGCGGTGATGCCGGGCTACCTCCAGCTGTTCGAACCCTCGGACGCCGAGCGCCGCCGCGAGATCGCCGAGCTCATCCAGCGCTTCGACGCCGACGGGGACGGGCGCGTCTCGTTCGTCACCGACCGACGTCCGTCGTGGGACGAGGCGCCGGATGAGGTCGCGCGCATGGCTGAGCTCGACGTCGCCGGTCTGCAGGCACCGTCGCCGGAGGCGCTCCAGACCGAGTCCGGCATGGAGCTCTGGTTCCACCGGAGCGGCAGGCGGCTCTACGCCGACGTGTGGCGGCCGGGGGAGGAGCAGGGCGACGGCATCCTCAGCCTGCGCGACGTCCGGCCCGAGCCGACGAAGCGCGCGCGCCACCTCGTCGCCTACCTCCAGCGCGTGCAGGAGGTGCCGCCTGAGGTTGCGCTGCCGGCCGTCGGTAGAGCGCCGTCCAAGGAAGAGCTGCGCAAGAGCGGCGCTCCGCTCTACGCCCGCCACTGCGCCGTGTGCCACGGAGCCGAGGGCCGCGGCGACGGTCCCGCCGCTGCGTACCTCGACGCGCCGCCGACCGACCTCGTGCACGGCCACTACAAGTACGCCAGCGTGCTCGCGACCATCGTGCGCGGCCTGCCCGCGGCCGGCATGCCCGGGCAGCCCGGCCTTCGGCCGCTCCAACACCTCGCCCTCGAGGCCCACGTCGAAGGCCTGCGCAAGACGCAGCCGCGCCCAATGATCGAGAGCGGCCCCACGCCGACGCTCCAGCTCGCCTCGGAGGACGACTGGGACGGCTACATGGACCACGTGCTGCGTGGCAAGGCCGTGTACGTCACGCTCGGCTGCAACACCTGCCACGGCACGGAGGGCCGCGGCGACGGGCACGATGCCGTGGCGCAGTTCACCGACGGCCGTCGCGTACGAGCGCGCGACCTGCGTCCACGTGATGCGAACGACCATCCGCGCCTCCGCTTCCGGGCCGGCGCGCAGCCGCACGAGGTGTGGCAGACGATCATGGCGGGCCTCGACGAGAAGGGCATGCCCGGCGCCGGGGAGATCTTCATCGGCGAGAAGGCGCGCCTCGGCGAGGACGGACTGCTCAGCGTGCCGCTCAAGGACGAGCGCCTCTTCCGCGTCGGCGTCGAGCCCTACACGGAGGAGGGGGGCTACCAGGAGGTCCTCCGCAAACTCACGCGTGACGGCTTCGGCGACGACTGGAAGCTCGTGCTGTACGTGCTGCACATGGCGCGCACGCAGGACGCGGTCGCGCGGCGCGTGATGGCCTGGCCCTTGATCGAGGTCGCGAAGTGAGCAAGAGGGTCGCCCGGCGCACGAAGCACCTCCAGCTGCCCGACGTGCCGGACGGTCAGAAGCGCATCCTCGTCCGGCTGCCCAACTGGCTGGGCGACGTCGTCATGGCCGCACCGTCGGTCGCGGCGATCCACGCCGTACGGCCGCAGGCGGAGATCGTCGCGCAGGTCGTGGCGCCGTTCCTGCCCTTGGCCGGCATGCTGCCCGGCGTCGCGCGGGCGATCCCTGCGAACCGCGATCGCAGCAGCAGCGAGCGCAAGGCGAGTGCGGAGACGCTGCGCGCGCTGGAAGCCGACTGCGCCGTGATCTTCCCGCGTTCGTACCGGGCGTCCATCGCGCCGAAGCGTGCTGGGATCCCGGTGCGGGTCGGCTACGGCGGTCCCGGGCGGAAGCGCGCGTACACGCATCCGGTCAAGGGCTGGAAGCCCTACCGGCGCGAGCACCGCAGCCGCTGGTTCGGCCTCCTCGCACGCGCCTTCGGGACCCAGCCTGCCGCGCCCGCGACGATCGACGTGCCCCCGCAGCTGCGCGCCTCGGCCGACGGTCTGCTCCGCGGGCTCGGTCGCGAACCGTCGCGGCCGCTCGTGGTGTTCGAGCCGGGGGCGAGCTACGGACCGGCCAAGTGCTGGGCGCCCGAGCGCTTCGGCGCGCTGGCGAAGCGGCTGCTGGCGCTCGGCGTGGACGTAGCCACGGTCGGCACGGACGCGACGAAGCCCGTGGAGCGGATCGTGGCGCGCGAGGCCGGGCCGGGCCTGCTTCGGACGGCCGGGGCGACGCCGGACCTCGGCGTGCTGATGGGGCTGCTGGCCGACGCGAATCTCGTCGTGAGCAACGACACGGGGCCCATGCACCTCGCGGCGATCGTGGGGACGCCCGTGCTAGCGCTCTTCGGTGCGACGGACCCGGTGGTGAGTAGTCCGATCGGACAGGGTGTGCGCGAGCTGATCTACGACCCCGAGCCGTGCAGTCCGTGCTTCCTGCGCGAGTGCGCGGTACCGGGGCATCCGTGCTTGGGGAAGGTGGGGGTCGGACGGGTCTTCAGGCAGGCGCGGGGGTTGTTGGGCTCGTGAGGAAGGGCGGGCGTTCGCCCTTCGCTTCGCTCCGGGCTCCGGCCGCCCCTACAGGGGGAGAACGTCACGCCGTCCGCGTGACTTC
>JASJDY010000150.1 GCA_030065025.1 Planctomycetota bacterium | reverse complement strand
GCGGCGACGCGTGCGCATCCGGCGACCACGGTCTTCGGCGGTCCCATCCGACCGACCTTCGAGGGGGCGCACCCGGCCTGGACGCGGGCCGTCGAACGACATACGCCGACGGCCTACGCGTGGATCGACCCGCCGGGCGAGGTGCTCGTCGCCGCGGAGGGAGAGGACGCGATCGTGCCCTTCGGCGCCAACTTCGCCGTGCGCTCCAGGGGCCTGCCGGAGGCACCCTTCGACCCGGCGCTGGGACGCCGGCCGGGTGCCCTGCTGGTCGGTGGTGAGGAGACCCACCTGCTACGCAGGATGCTGCATGGGGGGCGGCGCGGCCTCTGGCTCCGGGACGCGCCCGTCACGCACCGCATCGACCGGGAGCGCATGACCACGGCGTACCAGCGGCGCTACTGGCATGGCATCGGCTACGAGCAGGGCTTGCTGCACGAGGTGGCGGCAGGCCAGGACGCGGCCGCCGAGCTGGCCCACCTGTCGGCGCGTCTGGCCGCGGCGCGGTGGCGCTGGCGCCTGCGGGGCTGGTGGCGCTCCGAGGACGCTCGCCTTCCCGCCATGCGCCGGCTGGCGCGCTGCGAGGGACGTGTCGCCGGCTATCGCGCACGACTCGCCGGGCAGGGACCGTCCGCATGAAGCGGCCCCTCTTGGTGCTCGGGCTCGACGGCCTCGATCCGCAGCTGGTGGAGAGGCTCTCGCGGGGCGGCGCCCTGCCGCACTTGGCGCGACTCATCGACGAGTCCACGTCGCTCGTGCTGCAGCCCGGCGAGGAACGCTTCACGGGGCTCGCGTGGGAGCAGTTCAGCAGCGGACGCGACGGCGCCTCGGGTGGACGAGCCTCGGCCGTGCACTTCGAACCGGCAACGTACCTGGCGACGCAGCCCGTGACGCGCGCCACGCCCTTCACGGCAGGGCTCGGCGCGTCGGTCGTGGCGTTCGATGTGCCGTACTTCGATCTCCGGAGCGGCAACGCACGCGGGTTCGCGCGTTGGGGTGCACACGATCCCGGCGTCCCGCGCCACGCCGTGCCCGACGACCTCGCCGCGGAGATCGACTCGCGCTTCGGTGCCTATCCGGCGGAGCCTTGGATCTACGGCTTCGTCTGGCCCGACGTCGAGGCGACGCGTCGCATGGGGGCCGACCTCCTGCGCGCCGTCGAAGTTCGCGCCGAGCTCACGACGTGGCTGTTCAGGGAGCGACTCCCGGATTGGGATCTGGCCCTGACCGTCGTCGCCGAGCTTCACAGCGCTAGCGAGGCGCTCTGGCACGGACTGGACGACGAGCATCCGCTGCACGCCGAGCCCTCGGCGGACGCAGCGCGCGAGGCCATGGAAGCCATCTACGGAGCGATCGATCGACTCGTCGGTCGCGTCGTGGACGCCTGCGATCACGCCGACGTCGTCGCGTTCACGCCGCACGGCATGGGCGCCAACCACGCCGACGTCGCGTCGATGCTCCTCCTGCCCGAGCTGATCTACCGCTGGGAGACCGGGCGACGTGCGTTCGAGGTTCCGCCGGCGTGGCGTGCGCGCGGCCTGGGGCCTGCGTCGTGGCCTGCCGACAGCAACTGGAGCGACGTGGTTCTGGACGAGCTCCAGCGGCCGCGTACCGCGTGGTGGCAGCGCCGCTTGCCCAAGCCGAAAGACCATCGCTTTGCCCTGGGGTGGATGCCCGCGGCGCACTACCGCGCAGCGTGGCCACGCATGCGCGCGTTCGCCGTGCCCTCCTTCTACGACGGACGGGTGCGGTTCAACGTGAAGGGGCGCGAGGCGACCGGCCGCGTACGGCCCGACGAGCTGCCGGATCTCGTCGAGGAGGTGCGGGCGCTGCTCGAGAGCACCCGCGATCTCGACACGGGGCACCCGTTGGACTGTGAGGTCCTCTCGACCCACGACGGGACATTCGAGGCCCACCCGGAAGCCGACGCAGACCTCATCGTGCGGTGGGGGCGTGCCGTCCATGGCTTCGAGCATCCCGAGCTCGGTCGGATCGGGCCGGCCCCGGTGCGGCGGCCCGGCGGCCACACGGGTGGACCGGGACGGATCGCCGTCGTGTCAGACGACGACCTCGACCTGCCCGCCGGACTCGGCAGCCCCGCGACGATCGCCGGCTGGATCCGAGACGCTTCCGCTTGAGCGGCCGCACGAGAACCGCGTACTACGTATGCTGGAGGCCGGCTTCGTGCACGTGGGAGGTGGATGATGAGTGACGCCGAGCTGGCGCCCGAGGACTTCGACACGCGACTGCTCACGCGCAAGGCGCGTCGGCGGAGGCTGATCGTGGGCCTGGCCGTGCTCGTCATCGGCGTGGCGGTCGGCGCGACGCTGGGCTGGAGCGCGGACGAGCCGCTCTATCGGTCGAAGGGCCTCGTCTTCATCGCGCCCTCGGTGCCGACGCCCGCCGATCCGCTGGGCAAGAACAGGCCGCCGATGTTCGACGGGTTCGTCGACTACCAGACGTCGATCCTCGAGTCTCCTCGGTGCGCGAACCTGGCCGGGGAGACGGGGGCGTGGAAGCAGCAGGGCCGCGGTGAGGCCGACGAGGCCGGCGAAGCCATCTTGCGCGGCAGGCGCGTCGAGCGCCTCGAGGGCAGCGCCAGCATCGAGGTGGCGTTCACGGACCGTGATCCGCAGGTTGCGGTCGCGGGCGTGCAGGCGCTCATCGAGGCGTACACCAAGCTCGCCGGAGAGCTCAACGACGCGGACGAGCGACTCTCGTTCGCGCAGGCGCAGATCGAGCTCCTGCAAGGGAAGATCAAAGTGACGACGGACAAGATCCTCGCGTTCACTTCGCAGTACGGCGGCACGGAGGGACTCGAGATCCGCCACCGCTCGGGCTTGCAGCAGTTGCTCGAGACGGAGGACGCGCTGGAGTCCCTGCGACTCACGATCCGTACCTTCCAGGCCGACGTCGGGCCCGACGGCACCGGACCCGTCTCGGCTATCGAGATCGCGCTGGAGAACGCCGAGGTCGCCCGCCTCCTGCTGGAGATCGCGGACCTCGTCGCCGAGGACAAGTACCTCGCCGAGAAGCTGGGGCCGCAGAGTGAGCAGCGGGTGGTCCTGCAGCGCCGCCTGGGGGTACGGAAGGAGCACCTCAAGCGGCTGGTCGAGGCGTGGCATCACCGACGTGCCCGCAAGGCGGCGGGCGGTGCGACGCTCCCGCAGCTGCGCGACCGCGAGAAGCGTCTCGTACAGCGACTGGAGAGACTCCGGATGCAGAACCGCCGCACCGGCCAGACCCGCGCCGACGTCGAGCGGATCCAGGCCGAGCGGACCGGCCTCGGGGACAAGCTGAAGCAGATGACGGGCCTGAAGGAGCAGCTCGAGGCCCAGATGGCGGGCAGCGGGCGCATCCGGATCGCGGATCCGGGCCAGCTGCCCACGAAGTACTGGCGCGATCGGCGTCCAGCCTATGCGCGGCTCGGCGGCGCGATCGGCGCCGTACCCGGTCTCGTCCTGTTGCTACTGGCCGGCTTCCGCGGCCGCCGTCGCAGCGGTTCGTTCGAGGCAGCCTAGACGGACAGCCCGTACCAGTGGAACGCGGCGATCACGAGCGCGTGCGTGATCTCGCCGCTCCGCATGCGGTCGGGAATCTCGGCGAGCGGGACGAGCACGACGCGCGTCTCCTCCCCGCCCTCGTTGCGGATGGGCGCAACGCGCTCGGCGCCGGCGGCGAGCCAGGTGCTGCACGCGTTGCCGAACAGCGCGGGATTCGGGTTCACGCTGCCGAGCAGGCTGACGGCGGGGGCCGCGTAGCCCGTCTCCTCGAGCAGCTCGCGCGCGGCGGCCTCGGCCGGTGACTCGCCGGGATCGACCATGCCGCCAGGGATCTCCAGCGTCGTCTCGCGTGAGCCGTGGCGGAACTGGCGCACCATGACCACGTGGCCGTCCGCCGTAAGGGGCACGACGTTGACCCAGTCCGGCGCCTCGAGCGTGAAGAACGTGTGCTCGCGGCCCGAGCGGGGCGATCTGGCCAGATCACGCCGCAAGCGGAAGACGCGTGCGTCTTCGAGCTGCTCGCTGCGGAGCAGCTCCCACGGCGGGACGTCGTCAGGCATTGCCGCCCGCGGCACGCGCGCGCCGCGCCTGCACGAACGAGCGGATGGCCAGGATCAGGAAGACGACACACAGGATCGCCATGGCCGACTGGCCCATGGCCGCCTCGGGCCGCTCGATGGTCTCGCCGCCGAGGTGCTTGAGCGCCTTCGGGATGCCGCTGGCCGTGCCGCCGATGCCGATCAGGGCGAGCAGCGCCGCGGCGTGCATCGCGTGCTTGCGGCGGTTCTCGGTCGTGGCTACGAGCGCGCAGATGCCGAAGGCCACACCGATGAAGGAGGGGATCAGCGCCGTCACGCTCTCCATCCCCGTGGCGAGGTAGAGGCTGACGCCGAGCACGATGAGGATCACGGCAAAGACGGCTGTGACGGTGCGCATGGGGTTCTCCTGGGTCGATCAGAGGACGAGCCCGGACGGGGCACTCGTCTGCAGCGACGCGCCATGATGCAGCAGCATCGCGAGGGTGAGGAATCCGCGCGCAGTCCAGGCTGCGGTACGGATCCAGTTCGTACGTACGAGACGCCGGTGCGCGTCTGCCTCGAAGCCCGCCTCCAAGCGCTGGTGCTGGGGGACGGAAACGAATGCCGTCACCATCCAGGTGACGGCGATGAGCGCCAGGCCCGCCCAGGCCGACCATGCGGACACGCCCTGGGGCGGAGCGATGGCCAGCGGCACGGCCGTAAGCAGCTCGGTGAGCATGAGCGGTCCCACGATCCACGTGATCGCCAACGTGTGGCGCTTGTGGTAGGCGTCAAAGCGCTCGCGGCCGACGCCGTCCATCAGGGGGTAGTGGACCAGCTGGATCGTCCAGATCAGGCCCACCAGCGCCCAGGTGGCCGCAGCGTGGAGAGCGAGGAGCAGCATGACCGAACCGGGCTCAGGAAGGCTCGCTCACCGTCCGCTTGCGCTCGGCCCCCTGCGCTGCCTGGCTCGCGGCTTCCCTCTGATTGATCATCAGCGTCATCGCGTGGACGGCGGCCAGGTTGGGGTGGTCGGCCACGTGCTTCGGCTCCTGCGCCCACACGATCTTGCTGTCGTGGATGAGGAACGCAGCGGGCATGCGCATGACGTCACCGCCGGGCTTGCCGACGCCGTGGCCGGTCAAGGCGGCCTTGACGCCCTTGAGCAACACACTCAGGCCGAAGAGCTGCGTCCAGCGCGCGCGCTCGACGTCGAAGGCGTCGTAGAGCTTGCCCTCGGGGTCCGAGATCGCGCTCGCCTCGGGCCAGCGACGCTTGAAGAAGCGCTCGCCCAGGTCTTCCGAGCCCAGGTGCACGAGCACGATGCGGGGGAAGGTGTCGTCAGCCTCGTGGGTCTTGCGTAGCCGGGCGACCGCCTGGCGACAGAAGAGTCACCCGAAGTGACGGAGGAAGACGAAGAGGGTGGGCCCGGGCCCGAACTGGTTGCGGAGGCCGCCGGCGCGAAGATTGCGCCCGCGGACCGGCGTGTCCAGCAGCTCGGGGCTGAGGGGGGTAGCTTGCAGGGAAGGCTCGTTGGGATTCATGCCGAAACACTAGGCCACCCCGCCGGGTCTGTACAGATAGAAATCTGGACAGAAAAGAGAGCGCCATGAGCACCGATTCCAAGCCCTCTGTCGTCGTTCTCGGCGCTACCGGCGGCGTGGGCTCCGCCCTCAGCCGCCGGCTGGCCGCCCAGGGCGTGCCCATCCTCCTCGTCGGCCGCGACGAGGGCAGGCTCGAGGCGCTCGGCGCCGAGCTGGGCGCACCGTGGCGCAGTCTGGACGCGCGGGACGCCGACGCCGTCGAGGCCGCCTGTCGCTACGCCGCGGACGAGCTCGGGCCGGTCGGCGGCATCGCCAACTGCGTCGGCTCGCTCCTCCTGAAGCCCGCCCACCGCACGAGCAGCGAGGAGTGGCACGACACGCTGCGCACGAACCTCGACTCGGCCTTCGCGGCGGTACGCGCCGGCGCTCTGCTCATGCGCAAGACCGGTGGGGCCGTTGCGCTCGTCTCCTCCGCGGCCGCACGCACCGGTCTCGCGAACCACGAGGCCATCGCCGCGGCGAAGGCCGGCATCGAAGGACTCACGCGCTCTGCGGCTGCGAGCTACGCCCCGTATGGCATCCGCGTGAATGCCGTGGCGCCCGGTCTCACGCGCACGCCGCTCACCGAGCCGCTCACGAAGAGCGAGGCGCAGGCCAAGGCTTCGGCCGCGATGCATCCGCTCGGCAGACTCGGAGAGCCGGAAGACATCGCATCGGCGCTCCACTGGCTTCTGGATGACGAGCAGGGCTGGGTCACCGGACAGGTCCTGGGCGTCGACGGCGGCCTCGCCACGCTTCGCGGCCGCAAGTAGTCGTGTCCGCCTTCCGCGACGCCCTGGCTGAGCAGCGGGTCGAGCGCGAGGGACGCCGCTGGGTCTTCGTTGCCTATGACCAGCTGAGCGACGGGGTTGGCCCCCTCGCGCGTGAGCCCGCGCGCGAGCTCGGCATCGTGCTCGTCGAGAGTTCATGGAAGGCGGCGCAGCGTCCGTACCACAAGCAGAAGCTAGCGTTCGTGCTCGCGAACATGCGCCACTTCGCTCTGGAGCAGGCGCGCCGGGGCGTGGCGGTCGAGTACGTCATGACCGACCAGCCCTATCGGGACGCGCTGCGTCCGGTGCTCACGGAGCTGGGTGGCGCGCGCGTCATGGAGCCGGCGGAGCGCGAGCTGCGCACGGAGCTGGAGCCGCTTGTCGCCGAAGAGCTTCTCGAGGTCGTGCCGCACGAGGGGTGGCTGACGACGCCGGAGGACTTCGACGCGCTGGGCGACGCGCCGTGGCGCATGGATGCCTTCTACCGGCGCGTGCGCCAGCGCACCGGCATCCTCATGGACGGCGGCAAGCCGACCGGCGGGAAGTACAGCTTCGACGCCGAGAACCGCAAGCCGTGGAAGGGCGAGCCGCCGGCGCCCGAGCCGCCGCGCTTCCGCCCCGACGCCATCACGCGCGAGGTGGGGGAGCTGGTGGAGACGCGCTTCGGGGAGCATCCCGGCACGCTGGATCTGCGGACGATTCCCGCGACCAAGCGCGCCGCACAGCGTCAGTGGCGCTGGGCTCTCCAGCAGTGCCTGATGCACTTCGGGCCGTACGAGGACGCCATGTCGGTCCGCTCGACGGGGCTGTTCCACACCCGGATCTCCGCGCTGCTGAACGTGCAGCGCCTGACGGCGCGCGACGTCCTCGCGGACGTGCTCGAAGCGCAGCTGCCGCTGGCGAGCCAGGAGGGCTTCGTCCGTCAGCTGCTCGGCTGGCGCGAGTTCGTGCGTCACGTGCACGGCGCCACCGACGGCTTCCGGCGTATCGCCGGACGTGCCGTGCGGGACGACGGCAGCGGTGCGCGTCCGAACCACCTGGGGAGCCGCACGCCGCTGCCCGCCGCGTTCTGGGGCACGCCCTCGGGTCTCCATTGCCTCGACCGTGTCGTGGCCGACGTCTGGGAGGAGGGTTACAGCCACCACATCACGCGGCTGATGGTCCTCTCGAACCTCGCGACGCTGCTCGACATCGAGCCCCGCGAGCTCACGGACTGGTTCTGGGTGGCCTACACGGACGCCTTCGACTGGGTGGTGGAGCCGAATGTGCTGGCCATGGGCACGTACGGGACGGGTCCGTTGATGACGACGAAGCCGTACGTCTCGGGGGCGGCCTACATCGACCGCATGAGCGACTACTGCGGTTCCTGCCGCTTCGATCCGAAGAAGGACTGCCCGGTGACCCGGATGTACTGGGCGTTCCTCGCGCGCAAGGCGAAGCACCTGGAGGGCAACATCCGGATCGCCATGCCGCTCCGCAGCCTGGCAAAGCGCAGCGATGAGAAGAAGCGCGAGGACGCCCGCGTGTATCGCGCCGTGCGCAAGGCGCTCGAGGCCGGCGAGGCCTACGCCCCCTGACCCCTGGACCGTCTGCGGTACCCTGGGCCCTCCCGCACGACCTGCCCGGAGGGATCATGGACACGACGACGAACAGCGCCGCGTACTACCGCGAGCTGGGCGAGGCCCGACTCAAGCTCTCCACCGAGCTCAAGACGATGAAGGAGTGGCAGGAGCGCTGGCCGGAGCCGAAGCACGGCTTCCCGTTCGAGTTCGGGACGTGCTGGACCCAGTGCACGACCTACGGCGTCGAGGACTACGCGGCCGAGGTCGGGTTCTTCCACGACGTGCTGGGGTTGCCCGCGAACGCCTTCAGCCCGGGCTTTGCGATGTTCACGAGCCCCGACAAGGCGTTCTACTTCGCCGTCGTTCCCGTGGGCCCGGAGATGAAGGCCACGTCGGGTGACGCGCTGGACCTGGGCTTCATGGTGAACGACCTGCCGAAGGTGGCTGAGGAGCTGGAGAGTCGCGGGGTGGCGTTCGAGGATCCCGTTGCCCCTCTCGAGGGCACGCCGATGTTGAAGGCGGGGCTGAGGACGCCGAATGGAATCCGGATCACGCTGTGGAGCATGCCGGAGGTCAGTCCGCAGGACTGACCGGAGGCCCTGAGCGAGCGGAGCGAGTCGAAGGGCGCGTCAACCCTTGCGGGCGACGATGGGACACGCCACGAAGTGATCCTTCTCCAGCTCCTGGAGCTGGGGGATCTCCTCCGAGCACGACGGTTCCGCCAGCGGGCAGCGCGTGCGGAACGGGCAACCCGAGGGCTTCGCCAGCGGGCTCGGGACCTCGCCCTCGAGCGGGATGCGCTCGGCGCGATCCAGTGCCGGATCCGGCAGCGGCACCGCAGAGAGCAGCGCCTTCGAGTAGGGGTGGAGCGCGTTCTCGTAGACCCGGTGGGCCGGCCCCAGCTCCATCACGTTGCCCAGGTACATGACCGCGATGCGGTGGCTGATGTGCTCCACCACCGACAGGTCGTGTGCGATGAACAGGTAGGTGAGGCCGAACTCCTCCTGCAGGTCCTGCATGAGGTTGATGACCTGCGCCTGGATCGAGACGTCCAGTGCGGAGACGGGCTCGTCGGCGATGACGAGACGCGGGTTCGTGGACAGCGCGCGCGCGATGCCGACGCGCTGGCGCTGGCCGCCGCTGAACTCGTGGGGGTAGCGATGCGCCTGCTCGCCCGTGAGGCCGACCTTCTCGAGCAGCCAGGCGACCTTCTCCTCGCGCTCGTTGATGCTCAGCTTCGGCTGGTGGACGCGCAGCGGCTCCGCGACGATGTCGCCGACCGACCAGCGCGGGTTGAGCGACGAGTACGGATCCTGATAGATCATCTGGATCTCGGCGCGGACCGGACGCATCTCGCCGCGGTTCAGCGGCACGAGGTCGACGGTCTCCCCGTCGCGCTTGGTGAAGTCGAGCTTGCCGCTCGTGATGTCGACCAGGCGCATGATGCCCTTGCCGACGGTGGTCTTGCCGCAGCCGGACTCGCCGACGAGGCCGAGCGTCTCACCTTCGCGGATGTGGAACGAGATGCCGTCCACGGCCTTGACGTCGCCCACGTGACGCAGGAAGACGCCGGCGTGGATCGGGTACCAGATCTTCAGGTCCTGGACGTCGAGCAGGGTCTTGTCGGAGGGCTGATGGCTCATGCCGGCTCCTCCTGGACGGGCTCCTGTGCGGCGGGCGTGCCCTGCGGCTCGACGAGGTGGCAACGGCACTTGCGGCCGGGCGTGATCTCGACGAGCTCGGGCTCCTCGATCTCGCAGCGGTCGATCTTCTCCGGGCAGCGCGTCCAGAACTTGCAGCCCTTCGGGAAGTCGAAGACCGACGGCACGATGCCGGGGATCGTGTCGAGGCGCGTCTTGCGCTCCTTGTCGGGGCGCGGCAGGGAGCGCAGCAGCCCTCGCGTGTAGGGGTGCAGCGGATCGGCGAAGAGGTCCTCGACCTTCGCCACCTCCTGGATCTTGCCGCCATACATGACGGCGACGCGCTGGCAGGTCTCGGCCACGACGGCGAGGTCGTGCGTGATCAGCAGGATGGACGCGTCGCCGGTCTGCTCGCGGGCCTTGAGCATGAGCTCGAGGATCTGCGCCTGGATCGTCACGTCGAGCGCGGTGGTGGGCTCGTCGGCGATGAGCAGTGCGGGGTGCAGCGCGAGGGCCATGGCGATCATGGCGCGCTGGCGCATGCCGCCCGAGAACTGATGGGGGTAGTTCTTGAGGCGCGAGCGACCGTCGGGGATGCCGACGAGCTCGAGCATCTCCGCCGCGCGCTCGCGCGCGTCGTCCTTGCTCATCACGGCGTGATGGCGCACCGCCTCCATCAGCTGGAAGCCGATGCTGTAGACGGGGTTCAGGGCCGTCATCGGCTCCTGGAAGATCATCGAGATGTCGTTGCCGCGGATCTCGCGGACCTCGTCGAACGGCAGCTCCATCATGTTCTTGCCGCGGAACACGATGTCGCCGGCCTCGATCCACCCGGGCGGGTTGGGGATCAGGCGGATGACGCTGAGCGCCGTCACCGACTTGCCGCTGCCCGACTCGCCGACGAGGCCGAACACCTCGTTCTCGTAGATCTCGAAGTCGACGCCGTCGACGGCCTTGGCGACGTTGCCTTCGACCTTGAAGTAGGTCTTGAGACCCTTCACCTCGAGCAGCTTCTTGCGCTCGGCCTCCGGGCGGTTGTTTGCGTCCGTGCTCATGCGCTCGTCACCTCAACCTCGAGAAGACCTTGGGGTCGAACGCTTCCCGGACCGCCTCGCCGATCATGACGACGCAGTACAGCGTCGCCGCGAGCGCGAGCGTCGGGACGACCAGCAGGTGCGGGTAGAACTTCACGTTCTCGAGGCCCTGACGCAGCAGCGCGCCCCAGCTCGGCGTGCCGGGCGGCAATCCGAAGCCGAGGTAGTCCAGGGAGACGAGCGTCGAGATGTACGCCACGATCCCGAACGGCGCGAAGGTCACGACCGGCACGAGCGAGTTCGGCAGGATGTGCTTCGTGATGATCTTCCAGTCGGACACGCCGGCGCCGATGGCGGCCTGGACGTAGTCCTTGGCCTTCTCGCGATAGAACTCGCCGCGCACGTAGTACGTGATGCCCAGCCAGCTCCGCAGCACGATCAGCATGATCACGAGCATGCCGAACGTCGGCTGGATCAGCGACGCGAGGATCATGATCACGAACAGGAACGGGATCGAGCCCCAGATCTCGACGAAGCGCTGGGAGAGGATGTCGACCCAGCCGCCGTAGTAGCCCTGGAAGCCGCCGACGACGACGCCGATGGCGTAGCCCACCGCCGCGACGAGGATCGCGAAGAGGAGCGAGAGGCGGAAGCCATAGAGCATCAGCGGGACGAGGTCGCGGCCGGAGACGTCCGTGCCGGCGGGAATGGCGCGGCTGGTGCTCGGGTGGTTCGGTGGCGGCTCGTTGATCTCGTGGCGCAGGTCCGCGGGGGCGTACGGGTACAGCGGCATGATGCACCACGCGTCGCCGGCCTCGAACACCGCCAGGTTCTTTTCCATCTGCGCGATCTGGGCGGCGCGCTTGTCGAGCTTGCGGCCCTCGCGCTCCCACTTGCGCTTCTCGAAGTTCTTGGCGTCCGCCGCGGGCGGCGACGCCTCGTGGGCGGCACGGTCGGCGGTCAGCGAGCTCTTCCTGTCCTCGATCTCCTTGCGCAGCTCGGAGGGATCCTCGCTGTGCTTCTCGAAGAGGCGGTAGTCGACCTCGCTCTCGCCGATCTGACCGAAATCAGACTTCTTGTTGAAGGCCGTGATCTTGGTGAAGAACAGGACGTCGTCGAACCACTCCGCGATGGCGGGGAACGCCATGCGGCCGTTGTAGGAAATGACGAGCGCGCGGTTGTTGACCAGGACCTCGAGGAAGAGCGAGGTGACGAACAGCGTGGTGATGGCGACGAACGACCAATAGCCGCGCTTGATGTGCTTGAAGCGACGGATGCGCTTCTGGGTGATGGGCGTGGCCTTCATGCGGAAGCCCAGCTTCCGTCCGAGCTTCACCACGATCCACGGCACCGCCTTGTGGGCGAGGAGGTAGCCCAGGAAGAGGACTACCGCGACCTGGAGGAGGGTGAGGACGAAGCCCACGTGTCTGTCGTGCTCCTAACTGAACCGGACGCGTGGATCGACCACGGCCAGGATGATGTCCGAGAGGATGTTGCCCAGCAGCCGGAGCGAGACCGCGATCACCACGATGCCCATCAGCACGGGGTAGTCGCGCCCGACCAGCGAGTTGTAGCCCAGCAGGCCCATGCCGGGGATGTCGCAGGTCTTCTCGATCAGGAACGAGCCGGCCAGCAAGAGACCGATCGCGTGGCCGATGCCCACGCAGATCGGGATGAGCGAGTTGCGCAGCGCGTGGACGTAGATCACGCGACGCTCGGTCAGGCCCTTCGCGAAGGCCGTCCGGACGTAGTCGGCGCCCAGATTGTCCAGCAGCGAGTTCTTCATCAGGATCGTCATCGTGGCGAAGCCGCCCATGACGTAGCCGATGATCGGGATGATCGTGTGGCGCACCTGGTCCTTGATGCACCACCAGTACTCACCCTGCGCCCACATGTCGTCCCAGTTGTCCGAGCGGAAGCCGCCCAGCGGGAAGATGTTCCACACGAGGTCGGTGGCGAACAGAAGCATCAGCACCAGGGCGGCGACGAAGCCCGGCACGGAGTAGCCGAGGAACACGATCATCGACGTGCCCGTGTCGAACAGGGAGCGGTGCTTCAGCGCCTTCTTGATGCCCAGCGGGATGCACACGATCCATGTGAGCAGGTAGCCGATGAGGCCGAAGTAGATCGAGATGGGGAACTTCGAGACGATCGTGTCGAGCACGGGGTCCGAGAAGCGGTACGACGTGCCGAAGTCGCCCTGCAGGATGCCGCTGAACCCGCCCTTGGCCTCGTCGGGCCAGACGCCGAGCCAGATCGCGTAGCCGATGATGATCGGCTTGTCGAGCTTGTAGTACGCCTTGAGCTGGTCGATCGCCTCCTGCGGGAGGTCGAGGTTTTCCGAACCCGCGGCGCCGCCGCCGCCCTCCGTGGCCATCGCCTGCTGCATCTGGAGCTTGGCCTGCTCGATGGGGCCGCCCGGAGCCAGGCGGATCACCGTGTAGACGAGCAGCGTGATGCAGATGAAGGTGATCGGGACGAGCAGGAGCCGCCGGATGAAGTAGCTCGTCATCCCGTGCACGGATCGACCTCCCGAAGCCCGCGCGGCATCCTACCGGCGGGCGCCCTCGATTGAAGCGCTAGTTCTTCTTGGCCCAGGGCTTCACGATCTCCTCGCCGAGCGGGAGCTTCTCGCCGCTCTTGCGGGCGGCCTCGAGAGCCTTGTTCTTCTCCTCGTCGAACCACCAGAGGATCATCGCATCCCGCTCCGGAACCTGCCCGACGCGCGTGAAGTACGTGTCCGGCTGGCCGAACCGGTCCCAGTAGAGGATCCGGTTGTGGCCTGCGTACCAGCCCAGGGCGTAGGGATGCTCCGCGAAGACCAGGCGGTCGATCTCGCGGATGATCTCCTTCTGCTTCGCCCGGTCGAAGGTGACGTCGTACGTCTTCAGCAGCGCGTCGACCTTGTCGCTCTTGAAGCCCGGGATGTTGTTGTTGTTGTCCTTGTCGGCCAGGTCCGACCGCCAGGACGTCTCGGGGTTCGGGAAGAGCAGGGCGCCCCACGACTGGAAGTGGATGCCGAACTGCCGCTGCGAGATCTTCTTGATCAGCGTCGAGCCGTCCATGAGCTCGAGGTTGAACTTGATGCCCGCGTTCTCGTAGTCCTCCTTGACGACGAGCCAGATGCGCTCCCAGCCCTGGGCGCCGTAGCGCATCGTGACCTCGAAGCGCTTGCCGTCCGGGCCGAGGAGGTAGCCCTCCTCGTCGCGCTTCGTGTAGCCGGCCTCGGCGAGGAGCTCCTCGGCGCGGTCGGGATCGAAGCGGATCTTCTCGTTGCCCTCGGGGTCGCCCCAGTCGCGGCCGGGGAAGTACGAGTCGATGTAGTCGTACTCGTTGAAGAAGAGCTTCTCGAACAGCTTCTCGCGGTTGAACAGGTGGCAGAACGCCAGCCGCACCTTCTTGTCGTCGAACGGCGGCCTGCGCATGTTGAACGTGATGCCGGCGTAGCCTTCCGGCGCCTCGCTGAAGATCTTGCGCTTCTTCACGTGACCGAGCTGGACGATCTTCTCCTTCGGCACGTCCTGCACCCAGCGCTGGGCGCGGCCGACGCGGAACCAGTCGAGCTCGCCGTTCTTGAACTTCTCGTACTGCAGCTCGCGGTCACGCACGACGAGGAACCGGATCTTGCCGAAGTTGTAGCAGTGCTTGGCCCAGCGCTCGTTCTCGGCCCACCAGTCGGTGCGGCGCGTAATCGTGAGAGAGTCGCCCTTCTTGAGGTCCTTCGAGCTCGCGAGGGTGTAGGGACCCGAGCCCGGCATGAACCGCCAGTTGTACTCCTTCAGGAACTTGTCGCCGGGAATGCGCAGGTACTTGGCCGGGCGGATGAGCATGCCGCCGAAGTAGAGGAACTGGCGCCAGCTCAGCTTCTTCGTCTTCACCTTCACCGTGTACTTGTCGATGATCTCGGGCTCTTCGTAGCCCTCCTTGAAGACGAGGACGTTGCTCGGGTCCTTGCGGTCCTCCTGCGTGAGGTGCCACCAGGTGGCCTGCACGTCGTCTGCGGTTACCGGGCTGCCGTCGGAGAAGCGCGCCTTCTCGTCGATGCGGAACCAGAACGTCTGGGTCTTGCCGTCCGGGTTGTTCTGGATCTTCCAGTGGCTTGCCAGGGCGGGGAGGAACTCCTCCGTCTCCGGGTGGATGCCGATCAGCGACTCGTACATCATCAGCCGCACGGTGCGCGACGTGACGAGGCCGGAGTTCGGGCCGTCGAGACGAAGCGTCGGCAGGAAGGTGGCCCATACCTCCGTGTAGGCCCGGTCCTGCATGTCACGCTTCGCCCGCGGGTCACCGATGAGCGGGTAGTCGGTGGCCGTCGTCCACTCTTCCGGGTTGAAGGGGACCGGATCCGGGAACTCGACCTTGTAGTCCTTCACGGCGAGGCGGTCGACGTTGATGTCGCTGCCCTTGTCGCCGCCGCAGCCGGCGCCGAGCATGAGTGCCAGGCCGGCGATCAGGGACAGGGCCAGGGCCCGTCCGAAGGTCCGCTGCGTCCGTCCGCTGCCGCTTCGCGTGCTCATCGGTCCCTCCAGGGCGGAGGTGAGCCTGCATGACGACCCCCGCGGAGGGCGGATTGTATCGGCTCTGCGCCGCGCCCGGGCCGCTTGCCGGGGCGCTCTAGCGCTTCTTGGCGGGGCCGCCGGGGCGCAGGCCCTCGGGCAGGCCGGCCAGCACCTTCTCCTTGGTGCTGAGGAAGGTCTGGGCGCCGCCGTAGTCGATCTTCAGGGGCCGTCCGGAGGCGCCGAGCCACCACGTGGTCTTGAGGGCGCCGCCCAGCTCGCGCAGCTCGACCCGCCACGTCTCGACCTTCTTGCCGTCGTGCTCGATCGTCTCCTCGCCGACGACGTGGAGCGCCGAGGCCAGGCCCACGGTCCCCATGCCCTCGTTCAGCGGCCGGTAGTGGATGCACGCGCCCTTCTGGCGAGGCAGCAGCTCGATGATTGCCGACACGAGGTACGTGGGGAAGATCGGCAGGTCGGCGGGCAGCGCGATCCTCCGGGTCACGGGCTTGCCGTCCGCCGGAGGCCAGATGACCTTCCAGTGCGGCGCAGCGTCCTCCTGTTCGAGCCGCGCTCCCTCGCCGACCCAGCCGTTGAGCAGGTTCTCGTAGCGGGTCGTCTCGGCGACGAATCCACTCCCGCCGCGGGCGAGGACATCGACGGCCTGGTGGTTCTTGCCCCAGCGCTGGCCGCCGTCGAAGCCGACCTCGTGGCGCAGCGTGACCATGCCGTTCTTCCGGGTCAGCACGCCGTGTTCGAAGCCGACCTGTGTCTTGCCGTCCAGGGTGAAGCGGTACCAGACCTCGCGCCGCGTCGCGCCGAGCCGCGCGTAGTCCAGCGTCTTCAGCGTGGCCTTGGGTAGGGGGGGCGCCGGCTTGTCCTTCGTGACGGGCGTGAGGCTGACGCCGAGCGGCCCCGGCTTCATCTCAATGGTCAGCTGCTTCGCTCCGCGCTGCAGAACGCAGGGGACAGCGGTCGTGTCGGGCTTGAGGGCCTTCTTGGCTGCGGCGAGCTGCTCGAGCGTGGCGACGGGCTTGCCTGCGTAGGAGGTGATCACGTCGCCGGGCCGGACGCCGAGACCCCACGCTTGACCGCCGTCGAAGGCGAAGGTGACGAGCAGGCCGGTGGCCGGCGGCTTGCGGAGGGCCCGTTCGACGAGGTTCCGGGCGGGCTGGTCGTCGGCGGTGGCAGGTGTGAGGAGGGCGAAGACGAGAGCGAGAGCGAGCAGGGTGCGCATGGGTGCATCGTACCGAATGCGCCTGCGACGAAAGGTCCCAGGGAGCATCAGCGGGCCGGGGCGAGTATCGCCCCGGGGCGGCGGGCCCCCGCGCCCGGGGGCCCCGCGCGGCGGCGGGGGCGGGGGGGGGGCCGGGGGGCGGGGGGGGGGCGGGGGGGGGGGCCGCGCCCCCCCCCCCCCCCCCCCC
>JASJDY010000149.1 GCA_030065025.1 Planctomycetota bacterium | reverse complement strand
CGTCCGGTTCCTCGATGGAGATCGGCGCCTGCCCGTTCTGCGCCTTCGCGATGCAGCGTAGTTGTGAGCGATTCACCGCTGTGACCACGCCCGAGTTGTGCTCGCGTCCAAACTCGCAGTCGTCAACAACCGGTCTCGCCTGCTGTCAACCGCACCCTGGCGCCCGTCAAGAGTCCTGGGCCGCTACACACAAACAGGAAAGGGGAAGTCAGCGCGCGACGAGATCCACGCGAACTAAGGCATGCTCTCGTCGGGCGCCAGTGATCTTCACCCGAGATGTGCCGATCCCTACTCCGGCTGCGTGGGCAATGACCTCCCACTCGCCGACAGGCAGCCATACGACGGGGTCCTCATGCGATTGCTTTGCTTGTTCTGTCCGAGCAAGCGACGCCCATCCGGTACTCATCCCACGTCCACGGGCGCCACTTGCACTTCTCACGAATAGGTCGAAGTCGACTAGGCGCCCACCCCCAGGGGCATGCGCTGCCACCGGGACGGGTACGGCATTGAGGACTACGCGAATGCGCCGGTCCCCCTCGTTGGCAGAAACGACTCCACGCACGGGGGTGACTGCACCTCGCAGCCATCGACCTGTGGCCCCACCTCCTGGGACGCGTAGCTCAAACGCCCCTGCGGGGAGGTACAGAGGTTCAGGCGCACGTCCCTCATTGATGGCAGGCCAGATAGCAACACCGCCCACCTTCAGCCCGATCACTCCGTGATAGTCCGTCCCGTGTCTTGAGGATATCTCGACAGCCACAGGTAGCGGAGGGGCACCGCTAGGCACGAGTCTTACCTCGACCTTGGACTCCCTGCCGAACGTCAGTCGCACCTTTGTGGTCTCGGGCGCGTAACCGGGAGCGCCGGCCGTGACCGAGATATCTACTGACTCCGGTGGCTCAGATGCGACCTTGGGGTCTGGATCCGGAGCTGCGACATAGAAGCACCGGGCAGCGCCACCATTCGCCGATTTGAGAGTCTCGGGCATGCCTGGTGGGACCGGACAGTGCCGACACGGTCCATCGTAGCCTAGCCTCACTGACGCAACACCGATCAGGTCTCGCTGGTTGCGCTCATCAGCGACTGAGACGTTGACGCGCGCTAGTCGGCGAACAACGACACGCGCCTCCAACTCCCCGGCCACATACGTGGGGATCTCCCCCCAACAAGTCAGGCAGCCGTCGGGTGCCGCACGAACGCAGTAGGATTGCGAGGCACTCAAGCCCGAAAGCATGAACGTGCCCGACGCATCGCTGATGGTCGTGGTTCCAGACCCCAACATCCCTCGCACTGCGAGTGAGCCGGGGTGTGGCCACGCGGTCCTGTTTGCGGGGTGGTAGGCCACGACGCGGACACCACCGACGCCGCGCCCAAGCTCGTCAACGACGGTCCCCGCGATCGATGCCCCCGCTTCCAGGAACAGCTCTTGGCGGCGTGTTGCGACATCCGTTGCGGCAGCGGCGTCGAGCGGCATGAACCCCGTCGCGCGGACGCGGATCTCAGAGAGAGGATGTGCGGGTGCAGCAGAGCTGAACGTTCCGTCTTCGCCCGTCTCAACAGGAACACTCAGCGTTTCGCGCCCCTCGGAGTTGGCGACGAGCCAGACCGAAGCGCCAGAGACAGGGGTGCCGCCAGGGCTGTAAACGACACCCTTGACGTGGCCAAGCGGCCCGACTGCAACTCCGCCTTCGTCAGGGGGCGGCGCGGCAGGCACAATCCGCCGCGTCACCCCTTGTGCAGGCTCGATTCCCGACAGGGTCGGGCCGCCGTCGCGGTCCTTCACTTGCGTCCCGTCATCGCTCATGTCGTGACTCGGCAACGACTGCTGGGAAAAGAGAACCCATCCCGCGACGAGGGCTAGTAACAGAAGGACGCCCCAGCTAGCTACGTCGCGCCAACTGCGCATCGCAGAGGTCGTAGTCACTGCGCCCTCCTCACTTCCTCTGCGAAGTAGCAGAGAGTCCTAGAGACGCGATCACGGCCATGACTCCCGAAACCAGGATCCTATTCGCGCGTGTCTCGCGCAGAACTCCCCCGAAACAACCACAGACGGCGGACTGAGGTGCTAGTAATGCGGCTACACCCATACCCAGTGAAATCAGAAGGCTGCCCAAGAGGAGCGCTCGGCGCGGCCCCGCGACCATGAGTAGGAGACCAAGCATAAACTCGCCGATAGTGACCGCCCAAGCCAACAGCCCAGCCGCGCCTAGCCCAAACAGGGACTCAACGTGTAGCGTCCAAGCTCGGGGCTCAGTCGTCTTCGCAACGGCGAGGGAAACCCATAGAGCCCCGAGTCCGATGCTGACGACCCGAGGGAACGCCGTGGGGGGACTCCCAGCTAGGGTAGACAGTCGCAATTCAGCGGGTCTCCCGGGTCCCCCATGAGCAGGCAGTCACCCGTGCAGTTGACTGTGAAGCACATCGCGTCGCCCGTCGTACCCCCCGGGGTATCCGGGTCGAAGCCCAGCAAGCAAAACGTGTCACCGAAGGGGCAGTAGCAGAGTTCGTAGCCGTTCGTCGATGTGCCAGTCTTGCATACGAAGGGGGAGAAGCAGACGTGGCTCGTATTGCAGGACGAGTGCTTCTTGTACTTGCCCGGAATCGTGGGGTGATCCCGGATGTCCATCT
Source organism: Planctomycetota bacterium (assembly GCA_030065025.1). GTDB lineage: Bacteria > Planctomycetota > PLA2 > PLA2 > JAEUHO01 > JAHEIK01. The sequence continues at coordinate 13,985 of JASJDY010000149.1, read as the reverse complement.
TGCAGCCGTCATACTGGGCTTCCGCGACCTGCGCAACTCCGAGGACAAGTAGTGCCCAAGCAGCCAGAGTCAGGAGGCCATGCATTCGGCGACGGTAGCGTGATTGTTCCACAGTCCACTTCCTCCGCTAGACAGTAACGTCGCATAAATCGTAGGCCGGAGGCGTGTAGGTGTCAATGGGGCGGAGCGGCTCGCGTCAGGGCCCGAGGCGGCCGAGGAGACCAACGCTCTTGCCTCGGTCTTCAGCCCCGGGCCCGCCCATCCAGCGTCTTCAGGTACCCCAGGAACTCCCTCGCCGCCCGACGGATGTACCCCCGCTGGACAAGCTTCTTGATGAGCCCGACCGATGGCTGGTCGTCGGTCTCGTAGATATCGACCATGTGCCCCTCGCGTAATGCGGTTCGCCGGCTAGGTGGTAATGGGTGTTGATATCCGACCTATCCGAATCCGTAGATACGCAAGCTCACAGAGAGCTTTCTGCAGTGCCTTTCGTCGTATCGCGCACCGTTCCATAGGCGTGAGAATTGTACGCGTTTCTCCGCTTCGAGTCATCAGGGCTGTTTGCTCATGCTCTCGCCAAGTTCGCTGGAATGCCCCGCGCTCCGAGGCCGAGATCGCCTCGCGCTCAGCGAAGCGATCCGCAGGTGTTGGCCCGTTCGCACCCCATGGCCGGAGCGTGGTGTTCGCCAACACGAGAGCGTGGTCGAAGTCCTCTTGCTCAAGCCGCCCCGCACGCCCGGCCAGCTCGGCGAAGTGTGCGGCGCGCTGCTTGTCGAAGCCCAGGCTCCGCTCGATCGCGCCGTTGTAGCTCGGCGTGTACGGCGGTGATGGAAGCCACGCCACCTGGTGCGCCTGCAGCAGGGCCTGCGTCTCGTGCGCACGGAACGCGGGCCCGAGGTCGCTCTTGAGCGCCAGCGGCGGCCCGTAGATCGCAAAGGCCATCGATAGCACAGCGGTTGCTACGCTCGCGCGCTCGCCGCTGCACAGCACCGAGGCCAAGCGGCAGCGGCTGCCGAGATCACGCAGCATGAACGCCCGCCTTGCACCGAGGGGGAGCGTGCCCTTGGGCTTGGTGAAGTCCATGGCCCAGGCCGCGCCGCTGCGAAGCCACTCGAGCCGCCGCAGCCGCCATCCTCGGCGCCGGCGAACCACACGCCGAAGCCGCCGCTTCATGTGCGCAATCTGTCGGTACGGCACGTCGCGAAACAGAGCCCGGATGGCGTTCACACCCGCCATCGGCCCCAGCTTCAGCAGCGCGGCAATCACACCCTGTCGCCGCTCCCGGGCCACCGGCTTCGGCTTGCGTCCCAGCGCCTGGGGCCGAAGCGTACCTGCTCGGTGCCTGGCGCACCAACGCCGCACGCACGTCACGGTCACGCCCGCCGCGGCGGCCGCGCTTGCAAGAGCCTGTTGCTTGTCTGCCGCGGCCGCGATGCTCTGCACCGCCTGCAGCCGAACGGCGTGTTTCACCGCCACCTTGCGCGTCGTCTTCATCACGTCCTCCTCGCCGCGCGCCTCGCATTCACCAACAGCCGCTGGCGCACGGCCTCACCCACCTCGCTCTGTGCGAGCTCGAGGCTTGTCTGAACCAGGCGCAGCTCCCGTTCGAGCGACGCCACCCGAGCGCGCAGGGCCTTCGTCCGCTCGCTCTCCACATCACGCGGCTTCCGCGGGCGGCCCGGTTGCCCGAGCTCCAGCGCCCACACCGCTTCGGAGAGCATCCGCTGACGCAACAGCTGGAAGCGTGTGCGCGAGATCGCAAGGCGATCCAACGCCCGCTTCACGCTCCACTGGCCCGACAGCGTCAAGAGCATCACGCGCACGCGCTCACGCGCCGTCTCGCTTGCGCCCGTCGCTTCGAGCAGCCGCTTCGTCTCGCTTCGTCGGCCCATCGCTCGCTCCGTCCAGATTCTGCCGAAGTGTCTTCAGCACCGTCTTCGTGCGGCTTGCACCCCGGCGAGTCCGGGCCTTCTTCCTGGCCTTCTTGCGCGCCTTCAAGCCCAGGCTGCGCGAGGCCTGCCGCAAGAGGCTCTGGTGCCGGCGCAGCTCGCGCTCCAGCTCCGCCTTCTCCTCCACAAGCGCCTTGATCTGGCTCTGCGGCGTGTTGCGCGGGCCGCGAGGACGCGGCTCCAGCGCCGCCATCATGCCTTCGAGCGCCCGCGCCTCGAGCTGGTAGTAGCGCGAGGGCGAGACACCCAGCCGCTCGGCCGCCTCACTCGTCGTCGTCAGGCCCGAGAGCGCCTCCAGGATCACCACCGTCGCCTGCTTGGCCTCCCGGCTTCCCTTCAACCCCGCCTGCTTCGCACTCGTCTTCGTCATCCTTGATCTCCTCATCCGGTGCGCCGTCCGCACCCAACACCCCGCTCGCCTCGGCCTCCGCCAACTCCTCGAGTACGCCGTCCAGTCGGCTCTCGCCCGGACCCGGCTCCTCGCGCCGGCCCGGGTGCTTGAGCTCCACCTCCTCGCGCACGCCCTCGCCATCGGTCAGGAACACCTTCGTGCCTTCGCTGTGCAGCGTGATCGACTCCTCGCCCACGCGGCCCGTGAGGTACACCGCCTTGCGCGGAACACCGTGCAGCGCCAGCTCGCGCGCGTTCGTCGCCACGCGCTCTTCCTGCGCGCGGCGCACTTCGTCTGAAGCGGCGAAGAACCGATCCGCAGGAACCAGCCCGCCGATGCCCTGGTGCGTGCGCTGGAAGTTGTAGAAACCAAGAAAGTGCGCGATGCGCTCACGCGCTTCGTTCAGGTCACGGAAGACATTCGGCTCGATCAGATCCTGATACAGCGTGCCCCAGAAGCGCTCGATCTTGCCCAGCGTCTGCGGGTGACGCGGCCGCGAGAGCCGGTGCTGGATGCCACGCTTCACGCGCAGCTTGTTGAACTTGCTCTGCCCGCGCCATGCGTTGTACTGCCCGCCACGATCGCTCAGGAGTTCCTCCGGCGCTCCGTAGTTCGCGATCGCGTCCTCGAACACGCGGCACACGAACTCCGCCGTGGCGCCCGCCGCAACGTCGAAGCCCGTCACGAAGCGCGAGTGGTCGTCCATGTAGGCCACCATCGAGACGCGTCGGTTCTGCCGCTTGAGCAGGAAGCTGAAGAGGTCCGTCTGCCACAGCTTGTTCGGGCGCGCGGCCTCGAAGCGCGTCACCTTCGGAGGATTGCGCTTCGTCGCCGCGCGCTCCACGACGTAGCCCGCGTCCTTCAGCACGCGCTGCACGGCGCCTGCACTTGCCTCCAGGTCCTGCGTGCGCAGCAGCATGTCGTGGATGCGGTCCTGTCCCCAGCTGGGATGCATCTCCTTCATCAGCAGAATCGCCCGCCGCGTCACTTCGGGCAGCCGACTGCCATGGCGGATCTTCCGGTGACCCATCAGTCCAGCCGGTCCGTGCGTCTGAAAGTTGCGCTTCCACACGTAGAGCGTGTGCTTGCTCACGCCCACCAAGCTGCTGAAGTCGCCCGCCGAGAGGTCGCTGCGTAGCCACGTGTCGAGCAGCAGCAGACGCTGCTCGCCCGTGTAGTCCCGGTTGCGCAGCTGCGCGGGCTTCACCGTGCGGGCGGTGCGCCGCGGGGCGCCCTTGGGCGTGAAATCACCTGCTTTCGCAGCAGCCTTCGCGCCCGAAGCCTTCGATGAGACGCTTCCAGCGCCCTTGCGAGGCCGACGCGAAGCCTTCTTCTTCGCCGCCATCGTCCTCTCTTTCTGCCGCCAGAGGCGGCGTCAAGGAGAGGCCGATATCAGCACCCGTTTCTGGCTAGCCGACGAACCGCGTTACGTCGAGGGGCACACCGTCGATACGGATTCTGGGGTGTGCCGGGGTTCACTCTAAAGCGCCCAGCGGATCGACGAAGTCATCACCCAAGCGATGTCCGCCGGGTGTCGGCCCGCGCCGGCTCGATGTCCGCCGGGTGCCGGCCCGCGCCGGCTCTGGGTGGCGAGTCCTCTTGACGCTCTTGCGGAGTGTCGTGATTCGCAGCTTGGTCGTGAGGCGCTGAGGCCGCCACTCTTGGCGTGCTTGCAGGCCGCCGGTATCGTGAGAGTACGTGTTGGATGAGATGGCACTTGCAAAGGCGAGTGTCGAGGAGAGGAGGAACGCGCATGCGCGTATGCTTGATCGGTTTGCTGGCGCTAGGCGCCATACTTGGCTTCCAGCGCGACTCCGCTGCGGACGGCTGGATGAACGACACCACGAGCGCCGGTGAGTACATCACTAACGTAAACGTTGGTGGTGTCGCCGGTCTCGTCGGCAAGCTGCTCGACTTCCAGACGACCTCTACGGGCAGCGGGTACGAATCCGATGGCAAGGTGGGAGTCATCTGGGCGGGGAGCCAGTTCATGAACCAGGCCTTGCCACAGCCCGTCGAAGCCGACAACTGGATGACGCACCAGTACAAGTGCGTCACCGACGATCCCGTCCAGGCTGGCGAGATCCACTTCGAGATCTACGAGCAGGTCTACTTCTCGGGAATGGCCAATCGACTGGACCCGTCCTCGCCCGGCTGGTGGTGGTACGCCCTGAACTTCTGCTACCAGGACTCCATACGCGTGAGGTTCTTCGATGCCGAGTCCGGCGAGTGGGACGAGTTCTACCTCGAGGAGGAGGTTGTCCAAGAAGGCCTCGATTACGTCGGTGACTTCACCGTGCGCGCGCCGGGCGCCGCGTACGGCGAGCACGGCACGGCGACGCCGCCACCCACGGGGATCGGCAACCCGACCCCTCATTCCGAGACCGGTAGCACAAGCTCCATGCGGTGGATCACGGCCGAAAGCGCCACGGGTGGACAGAGTCCGTCCACGAACTCGAATGGCATCACCAAGGGCTCTCTGAACATGGGCGATCGCGAGGTGGGTGACAAAGCGGCGATCGAGGTCGTTTGGACGTCCTACACCTGGGCCAGCGTGGACAATGCGACAGTGCCCCATGAGGAGGTCTCTATCACGTGGACGTTCGAGTCGTGGACGATGTGAACGACCACTGAACCACGATCGCATCGGGGTGCCAGGCGAGGAGGGGCCGTAGCGTGTCTAGGGGACGCATCCGCAGCGCGACGCTCGTGATCGCGGGCGTCGGCGTCCTCGCCTGGCTCCTCACGGGGCCGCCGTGGGGTGACGGACCTGCGACCGAGGAGCCCCAGACCGTCCGCGACGGCGACGTCGCAAGCGGACTGGGGGCACGCGGCGAGCCGCAGTCGGTGCCTTCCGAGCCTGGGCCCGGCCCCGAGACGCCGACACCTGCCAAGGCAGACCGAATCGCCGGCATCGTGCTGCGCGCCGACGGCGGTGCGCCCGCTGGTGCGGGCGTGGAGGTCGTCGTCGTCGAGCGCTGGCGCCCCGACCGGCGGTGGCGGGCCGTGACGGACGCTGCCGGACGCTTCATCTGTGTACTGACGGTCGAGGCCGAAGCGGCGGCACCCGACGCCGTGCTCATCCAAGCGTACGACCGCGAGCAACTCGGCTGCACGTACGCGCGCCCCTTGCACCGTACGGTCGAGGGGTGGCCCGGCGCGCTCCTGCTTTTGCGCGAGGCGGCGGCCCTCCAGGTGCGCGCCGTCGACGAGACAGGCGACCCAGTGCCGCGCGCCGAAGTCCTGATCAGCGAGCGCGGAGTACGCGGTGGAAACTCGACCGCGGACGCTCGGCGCATCTTCGACCGCATCGTACGCGCGGATGCAAATGGCGTCGTGCGCGCCATTGTACGTGCCGGATCCGTGGAGCTGCGCGCCGCGCGGCCCGGGGGTCCGCGCGGGAGCGCCAAGGCCATCGCACTCGAGGCGGGCGAACACGGGGATGCCGGCGACGTCGCCTGCGGCAGCACAGCCCTGGCGTTCGTCCTTGCGGCTGTCGATGCGAAGAGCGGGGAGCCGCTTGCCGGAGTCTGGGTGCGCCTTTCGGATCGGACGCTGCGACTCGGTCGTTCCGACACGAACCGCACTTGGCACCTACGCACGGGACCGGACGGCACCGTGCGCCTCCCCACGCTGGCGCGCAAGGTTCTGCCGGTCACCATCGGCCTGGGCTCCACGACCCATCGCTACACGCGGACCACGATCCCGCGCGGCGCGGAAGCCGGTCCGCTGCGTGTATCGCTCACACGGCGACCGAGTGCGATCCTCGAGCTTGCGCCCGAGGCCACCGGTCCGCCTCTGGACCTTGACGACGTAAGGTGGACTGCGCAGCGCCTAGGCGACGACGAAGGCGCGCGCAGGCCCCGCCGCCGGAAACTCGACGCTGCCGAGATCCTCGCGGAGATCTTCGGCGAAGAGCACTTCGAGCCCCTCGCTGGCGGTCGTCAGCGGCTGTCCGTGGCCCGCGCGGGGACGTATGCCGTCCGTGCCCGCGTGCCCGGCTTTGGCGACGTGAGCGCGAAGATCGAGGTCACGGAGGATCGCGTCCGTGCCTATCCGCTTTCCCTTCCGGCCGGGCGCATGGTCACGCTGCGTCTGCGCTCTCCCAAGCCGCCATGGGACGGGACGCCCTGGCGTCCCGTGCTGCGTGGTCTCTACGTTGCCTGGGGTCAAACGCGAAAGGAACGCCACACGTGGGACCTGCTGGCGCAGCCCAGCATCCAGTGTTGGCTGCCGAGTCCCGTGATGGCGCTCGAGGTCGCCAGTCCGCTGCAGCCTGGGGCGCCGCTGCGGCCCTTCGTCGCCGCCTTCGGCTCCGCGTCCGGCGAGGTTTGCGTCGTACCTCTCACCGAGCTGATCGACGCGGGCTACGGCTGGCTCGAGGTGCAACTCGCAGGGCCCGACGGTCCGCTCGACGTCGCGGGCATCCGATTGCGCGTGCGCGCTCGCGCCGTCGATCCCGTGACCGGCCGACCGCCTACGGTGAGCATCCTCATAACCACCGATGCGAAGGGCAGGGCCCGCGTGCCGCTTCGTCCGGGCTCCTACGCGATCACGACGCACGCGCGCCTGCAACGTCGCCCTATGCCGGTGCTCGTCGACGTGCGCAGTGACGCGACCGCACAAGCGACCATGCCCGTTGGGAGACAGTGAGTCGCGACGTACGCGTACGGAGGACGACGTACGCGCACGCGCACGGAGGCGTGAATCGTTGTTGCAGATTCGCGGTGGGGAGGAGCTACGTTGGGAACGTACGCGCACGGAGGCGTGAATCGTTGTTGCCGATTCGCGGTGGGGAGGAGCTACGTTGGGAACGTACGGCGGATGGCATCACGTGCGGCGAGGCCTGCCCTACGTGCATAGTCCTCGTCTTCCCGCATGTAGCGCTGGTGGAGCTTGGTCCGTCGCGAAGCCGTCGCCCCGTGGCAGCCGAGCTGCCGTCCGATTGCATCGGTCGTGAGGCAGGCTAGCGATTGGAGCAGCCCGGTCGCGAGCACTGCCCATCCGTCGTGGGGCTTCCGGCCGGTCCCGACAGACCAGTCTCCGAGTGAGCCCTCGAGCGCACGCACCGCCTCGAGCACCGCCGCGGCAGACGCCACGGGAATCCACGGCGACCGACCGCCAGGAGCCTCGATCTTGCGGGCCATCCAGCGCGCCAGGAACGCGGGCGGAGCGCGATACAACTGATCGAGCTCATCCTCGGCCACTCGGCGGTGCTTCATCCGGCGCTCGATCAGTGCGGCCTCGCCCTCGGTCAGGGGCGCTCGCAAGAGAGCGGCGAACCGGCGAGTTCCTGATGTCGATCTGCCGGCGATGCCCAGTCGACGGCCTACCCCGGCGAGATCGAACCAGGGCGGCGACCCGGCGCCGGCAACGTGCTTCGCGCTGCTGTACGGATACGCAAGAGGGTGCTTGCAGAGCCCGGCCTGTACCGGGTTGTGCGCAATGTAGCGGAGGAGGGTGAGCCAGTAGCGCAATGAGAGTACGGGCCGCGAGCCGAACCGACCGCGCACGAGGGGCCCGTCCAGCCGACTCCTGCGATTGCGGTAGCGCACGTACGCGTTCTGGACGCGCATCATGGCGTAAGAGAGACGCCCGTCCGGAGAGGCGGCCAGCAGGTGGAAGTGCGTGCTCACGAGGCAGTAGGCCTGGATGATCAGTTCACCGCGGCGCACAGCACAGGCGAGCAGCATCAGGAAGTACCGGTAGTCCCTGCTGTCGGCGAACAACACCTGCCGCCTGGCCGCTCGGTTGAAGACGTGATGGAACCTGCCAGGGGCATCCATCCGCGATGATCGCGCCATGTCGAGTCCTCCGCGATCTCATCGCGGATGGCCGCACGCTGGTCACAATCTGCAACAACCTTTCGCGGCTCCGTAGCTGGCGGCTCCGTAGCTGCAATCGCAAAGGCCGGGCCTGAGTTGTGCTCGCGTTCAAGCTCGCAGCCTTCGACGACCGCTCTCGCGTGCTACCAAGTGCGGCGCACAGCCCGTCAAGAGTGATGGGCCTATACAGGGCGTCCCTACCTCCGCCGGAACAGCAGTGCGCTACCGTCCAGGTCTGGCGAGTCGAACACTCGAAGCGCTCCGCCGTCAATGAGGCAGTACTGAGCGAACGTCTCGCGCGTGCCCGCGGCAGAGGTGCCGTTGCCGTCGAACGTCAGCTCGATGGCCCCACTCGCATCCACTGACCAACGGCCGCGCATCACGAGATGGGCAGCTCTGTGACCGAGCGCGCTCTTCGGGCGCGCATACTCGTACGTGACCGTGCCATCACTGCCGAAGCTGTAGGACGCAGACTCGTAGTCCGGACCCCCGCCAGCGAAGGTGAACGTGCCCTCTGGAGCGCCACCATGCTCGGTCGATGCTCTTCCACAGCCACCGAGGACAACAATGACTGCGAGAAGGGCGGCCGCCCCGCACTGGCGCACCGGGTAGAAGTCGACGAAGCTCAGCTGGTGCCCATCGGCCGAGGCGCGCCTGTGACCGGATCAGGCTGGGAGGCGCTCATGCCACCATCCTTTTCGGTCCCCTTCGGAGCCGGGTGCTGCCAAGACATGCTGAACTCCCTCGCGATCACCGGTTTCCTCTGGTGGCAGGTATCGAGAATCCGACCGACGAATCGCCAGTTTGTGTGCCCGTTGATGCCCCGTGCAACCCAATTGTGCGGCTCGTCCAGCATCCAGTACCAACAGGGTGTGAAGAGCTGCGAGAGGGTTGGTCCCCCCTTCTTCGGTCGTGTGCCGTAGCAAGAAATCCGTTCCGCCCACTTCTCAATCCGAGCCCTGTCGGCTCCGGTTGCGCGAGCATGAACGTTGTTCTCCACCTGGCCACGGTGCCCGGGCGGTGCGTCCGGGCCCCACTTGATGAAGCAGTCCTCCACAGCGAGACCATCCGTCGTGCCCTCTTGAGGGCGCAACGGCGCGGCGGGCATTCCGCCCAAGAAGCTGAAGTCTGTCTCCACAAGCTGCTGGAACTCGCAACAAGAGCAGTCGCAGCCGCCCCCGTCTATGTACTCAGCAAAGGTCGTGAACCGCGCGCCAACCTTGATGCGGTTTCCCTTCGGCTTATTGATGAACCGGAAGGTCGCCGGGTAGTCGAAGCTCAACACGCAGCAGCGCCCGCCCCCGCTAGTCGTGTCGGGGCGATCCAACTCTGGATCGGGGTCCCAGGGGTCCACTCCGCTGAACATGGCGTCTAGCTCCCAGTCCCACTCTGGGTAGACCTCTAGCTCATGTCGCTCGTCTTCGAGCGGGTCCCAGAGTGGTTTGGGCGGCATCGTGGACGCTGGCTTCGGCTTTGGCGGCTTCGCCTTCGGGTCGCCGAAGACCATCGGGGCGGCAGGGGGAACCAGCGTACTGCGAAGCGACTTGACGAGCTGAACACCGTGGTCGCCGGAGGCGGAGGGATGCGCGGAGAACACCTGCAGCGCGGCAACTGCGGACCAGAACGGCGACGCCCCCTGGCTCGACTTGCCGGTAGTCAAGCCGAAGGCGAGCGCAGCGTCGGCGTCTGGGTCGACAGCCGCCAATCCGCGTGCAACCTGTGCCTCACTCTTGTGCGTAGTGGCCTCATCGAACACGCAATCCGCGCACGGCTCCCCGAACGGCTTGCTGTCGCAGCACCCGGCACCACCCATGGCGGACCTCCAGACTCAACAGGATCGCAGCGACTGAGCGTAGGCTAGTACGGCCGCCAGCTGGGCGCCATCATCAGGAAGTGGACCGCGTCGTCCGAGGCGGGCGAGCCGCCGGAGAAGCCGTACTTGAAGCGCACGATCTCCTTGAGGCCCGTGATGTCTTTCGAGGCCGCGCCCGTTGCTGTGATGCCGGTGAAGGCGCCCGCCGTGGACCACGTCGTATCCTCGGCGTTGCGATGCTCGACAGTAATGTCGAACTGCGTGGCGCCGGCCACTGCGTAGTGTGTGACATCCACCGCGAACGTTGCGGCGAGCCCACCGCGCGGGAACTCCGGACTGAAGTAGTCGTTGCCGTCTAGCAGGAAGAGGCTCGTTCCGACGATCATGGCCTGTCTCCTCTCTTGCGTTTGTGGTTCGGTTGCGGAGGCGCCATTGCCTCACTTGAGTTGACGATGGCCGGTCCCCCGTCATGCACGGCCCCGATGCGATCCTGGGGCGAACGCCCCGTCACCAATGCAGAGAGCCACTTCGGGAAGAACTCTGGGAAGCCTGTGCCACGACCTCGCACGTAGGCGCACAACCTCGCACTCAACGCGATTCGGCGCGATCGGCGCCTGATCCGCAACGACTGGCCGCAGGCGCTCAGTGGTGGCCGTCTGGAGAGGTGGGCCCGGCAGGACTCGAACCTGCGACCAAAGGAGTATGAGTCCCCTGAGGCGGATCCCGAAAGGCGAAGGAGTGGCCCTCTGCGGCCGTTCGCCCAAAGGACTTTGGGAAGATTCATGACCGCCAGGGTGCGCTTCCTCGCACGACCTCGCACGGCACGCGAGTCGCGCCGGTACGATGAACACATGAGCGTCAATCCCACCACGGCACCGCGCCTGCTGGAGGTCCAAGCCGAGTCCGACCACAAACTCCGGCTGCGCTACGAAGACGGGACAGTCGGCGTCATCGATCTATCCCACGAGATCAGCACCGGCGGCGTGTTCGCAAGCCTGCGTGATCCCGCTGTGTTCGGAGCAGTACGGCTCGGAGAGTGCGGCCAGGTCGAGTGGGAGGCTGGCGCGGATCTGTGCCCCCATGCGCTCTACATGCGACTCACGGGGAAGACGGCCGACGAGGTCTTCCCCGGACTGGCGCGTCAACCGACCGATGCCTGAAATCTCGCGCTTCTACGGCGTGGTGATCCGCATGTACTTCGCGGATCACAACCCGCCGCACTTTCACGCGTTTTACGGCGGTGCCCAGGCCCTCATCGACATCCGAGCTCTGACGGTGTTTGGCGGGAGACTCCCGCCGCGCGCGCTCGGCCTCGTCATTGAGTGGGCCGCTATGCACCAGGACGAGTTGCTGGACCTCTGGAACCGCGCGCAGGCCCAGCAGCCCTTGGACCGGATCGATCCCCTTCCCTAGATGCGGCCGGGCCGCGGCGGCGCCTACTTGAATCCAGATCACCCAAGTCCGATCCTGCCCACATGTGTGCGGCCCGCAACCCGTACAACTCCGCCCTCGGCCTGGAGCATCTCGATCTACGCGCCCTGATCGCGTCCGGGGAACTGAACTACCGGTCGGCAATCATGGCAGCACTCGTCGAGCACGGCGCGCCCCTCGCCCTGGAGCACATCGCACGACGCCTGCACGAGATGGGCATGGGCGAGTCCCGCGACCACCTGCTGCGAAGTCTCCGCAAGGCCTGGGGCGGCAGCCAAGCGCTCCGCAAGCTTAAGGACGGCAGGCTCTCGCTCGATGTGAACGCACCGGATGCGAGATTCCTCGAGGTGCGTGTCTCGCTGATCATGCGCGAAGACGATGCACGGGATCCCGCCCCCAAGCGGCCTCCGGACGACCAGGCCTTGACAGAGGCCGAGGTCAGAGAGGCAATCTCCGGCGAGTACCTGCACTCGTACTCGGGCGCCAAGCTGGCCGCCATCGTCACGGAGGCCACGCGGCGACCGATGACGACAGAGGAGATCAACGCGTACCTGGCGCGCCTGACGAGCCACTTCCAACCCCTCGTGGATCCCCGTCGCGGCGCAGTCCGCTCACCCCTGGTCGACATCGACGAAGCCGAACGCCTTCGTGTGAACCCCGACGCACCAAGCCTCAGGGATCTGCGGACCAAGGTGCGCAAGCTCGCAGAGCGAGCCCGCCTCGCACGTGCCAGCGAAGAGCGTGGTCGCGCCGCACGAGAGCGCAGGAGGAGAGCCCGGCTCGTCGAGCGGGCGGAGGTACTGGCGCGCCGCCGATGCCTGCTACAGGTGTATGAGGTCGGCAACTCCCCGATCCTCGTGGGCCACACGGATCCCGCCGTCAGGCACGCGGCGACGTTCGTGTCGCCTGTGTCGCGCGAGGATGCCGCGTGGCTTCCGGACTGCGACGTGCTGATCGGACTCGACATCCATGACGTCGTGGAGCGCCTTGGCATCGACCCCGAAGGCCGCCGACTGGTTGACTTGGCGCCGCCCCAGAAGACGAAGAGCCTCGGCCCACGGCGACCGCCCCTCAAGCTCACAACGAATCGCCTCCTGCGCCACACGCTCGGTTCCTGGGCCCGCATCGCCTCGAGGAGCAGGATCGCCAAGCTCGCGCGCAAGTCCGATGAACTTCGCCACACCATGGCGACGGATCTCGACACGCTCGCCACCTACTACTGGTACGGCGTACGCAACTCGATCCTCTACGCAAACTGGCACGACGCCGACATGCTTGTGCCGGCACCGTTTGCTGAAGCAGGCGACGCGCGCATGGCGGAGATCCTCCAGGATCTTCTCGGTCACGAAGTCAGGATGCGACTGCGCGGCAACAGGATGTCCGATCCTCCCGAGGATCTCCAAGGCCTGATCACGCACGCTTCCTGGCTGAGCTTCACGCTCCAGACGATGGAGTTCCGAGTGGAGGGGCCTCCCTCGAGTGTGCTGGCCGTGGAGCGAGTCCACGGCTCGTGAGGCAGCGTCGGTCCGAGAGTGGCGGTCGCACGTAGGCTTCTGCGATGCACGAAGCATTGCTCCTGGTCGCCCGCGCCATCGCACTCGCCCACGACCGCTGGCGCAGGACCGTCGGCCGCCGCCGTCCGCTCTCCGGGAAGATCGCGATCCTCGAGGAGCGCGTGCAGCGACTCGAGGTCGAAAGCGACCTCCTCCGGGCCAGGTTCCTGCGCCTCCCTCCCCGTCGCCGCCCCCACTACCGGCCGCACGAACGTCTGGAGATCCTGTGGCACGCTGCGCGCTATCGCCTCTCGATTGCGGCCACAGCACACACGTTCTGCGTCACGCAGCAGACAGTCATCAACTGGCGTCGCGTCGTCCGGCGGAAGCACGGCCTGCTGCCGCCGATGAACCGCCTCTCTGACGTCGTGCACGAGCTCGTCCACCGCCTGAAGCACGAGTGGCCGCGTTGGGGCACGCGCCGCATCGCCGGGCAACTCTCGCGGCTCGGCGTGAAGACGTCTCGCTCCAGCGTGCAGCGCATCGTGCGCCAACCACGGGCGCCGCGTCCAGAGGACCACATCCTCCCGACCCGGTACGCAGGCCTCCTTGCCAGGCGCCCCAACCACATCTGGATGATCGACTTCACGCGGCTTGGGGGCGTGGTGCGGCCGGTGTTCGTCGGGGCCGTGATCGACGCCTACTCACGCAAGGTGCTCGCCATCGGTTTCATTCGGGGGGAGCCAAACAGCAACTTCGCGATGCGCCTGCTGCGCGAGGCGATCGACCGCCGCGGCGCACGGACGTGGCTCGTCTCCGACAAGGACCGCGCGCTGGGCAACAAGCTCGTGAACGCCCTGTTCCGCCGCCGCGGCATCCGGCGCCGCTACGGTGCCGTTGGCCGCAAGGGCTCCATCGCCATCATCGAGCGCATGTGGCGATCGATGAAGCAGGAGTACGTGCACCACCTGTTCCTCTACCGCTCATCGGCTGCCATCGAAAAGCGGCTCCGCCGGTGGGCACGCTGGCACAACACGGAACGACCTCATCAAGGGCTGGGGCAGCGGACGCCCGACGACGTCT
>JASJDY010000148.1 GCA_030065025.1 Planctomycetota bacterium | reverse complement strand
CCGAACGGCGCGGGCAAGACGACCACGATCCGCATCCTCGCCGGCCTGATCCGGCAGACGGCGGGCACCGTGGTGCTCGGTGGCCGGGATCTCCGGCGTGAGCGCACGGAGGCCGCGGCCGGCCTGCGCACGCTCGTGGAGGTGCCGGCCTTCTATCCCGGGCTCTCCGGAAGGCAGAACCTGACGGTCTTCGCACGTCTCGCGCGAGCCGACGCAGGCGACGTCGCGCGCCTGCTCGACGCCGTCGGCCTGGACCACGCGGCGGACCGTCCGGTGGGCGGCTACTCGCTCGGCATGCGCCAGCGGCTCGGCATCGCCCAGGCGCTGGTCGGGCGTCCGAGCCTCGTCGTGCTCGATGAGCCGATGAACGGTCTCGACCCAGCGGCCATCCGGCTGGTGCGCGAGCTGATCCTCGCGGAGCGTCGCGAGAACGGGGTGACGTTCTTCCTCTCGAGCCACCTGCTGCACGACGTCGAGACGCTCTGCGACGAGGTGGGGATCATCCACCGCGGCAAGATGGTCGCCGAGGGCCGCATTGACACCCTGCTGGGCGGGTCCATCTCGGGCTACGGCGTGAAGACGGCGGACAACGCGGCCGCGCTACGCGCCCTGAAGGACGCCCTGCCCAAGGCGAAGCCGCGGATCGTCGACGACGAGATCCACGTGGACGGGGACGACGCGCTGCTGCCCGCACTCGGGCGGGCGCTCCTGCAGGCGGGCCTGCCCGCGATCGCGCTCCGGCCCCTGCGCGAGACGCTGGAGCGCTACTTCATCGAGATGACCGAGGGGGTGATGGGATGAGCGGTCCCGCCGTCCTCGGTCGGCCGTCGCGCGGCACGGTGCTCTGGACCGTCGCCGCCGCGATCCTCGTGCACGCCATCGTGCTGCGGCTCGCAGGCGAGCGTGTGCTCGGCACGACCGCCCTGCTGGGCTTCCTGCTCGGCACCCTGCCGCTGCTCAGCGGACTCGGCGGGCGGGCCCTGCCCGCCGCGCTGCTCGAGCCCCTGCTCGGCGGACTGGCGACGACCGCGGCGGCCGTCCTCGCGGACTTCGCGCTCGCCCCACTGGCGAGCGCGAGCGAGGGCAGCGTGCCGCTCCACGCCCTGCTCCTGCTGGCCGTCGCCGCGGCTGCCTGGCTGGAGCCCGGGGCGGCCCGGCGCCTCGGCACGCTGATCGGGGTCGAGTGGCTGAAGCTCAGCCGCGGGCGCCTCCTGCGCGTGGGGCTCGGCGTGGCCGGTGCGGTCACGCTGCTCGTGTCCCTCACCCACCAGCCGGTGAAGGAGGAGACGACGGGCTGGACCCAGGCGGCGACGTCGATCGGTGTCGGGTTCTGGACCGCGGAGATCCTGCTGTTCGTGATCGGGGCGACCGCCATCGCAGGCGAGATCAGCCAGGGCACCATGAAGATGGTGCTGCCGCACGCCTACCGGCGCGCGGAGTGGATCTCGGCGAAGGCCATCGTGCTGCTGGCCGCCGCCGCCCTGTTCGGACTGGTCGTGGGCCTCGTCGGCGTGGGTCACACCGCGTTGGACATGGGGCTGGACGACGTCACGCGCGAGGCACCCGCCGGGTTCGGGGAAGAGGACACGATCGAGGTCTTCGAGACGGCGGCGGTCATGCGCGGCCGCCTGCTCGAGACGGCGCTCGGCTCGGTGGCCAGCCTGGCGGCGAGCGCCCTCGTCGGCCTGTTGCTCTCGTGCGTGTTCCACGGCCTCGTGCCGGCGCTCTCGGCCTCCTTCCTCGTGTTCGCAGCGATCAAGACGGGGAAGGCCTTCCTGGGACTGGCGCCCTCGACCCTCGCGCTCATCTACGCGCACTATCCGGACGAGCTGCGGCGCCTGACGGAGCAATTCGGCCGCGCGGTCAATGACAGTTGGGACGAGTCCCTCTTGCCCGATGGACTGCATCTGGCGATGCTGACGGGAGGCGTGGCGCTGCTCGCGGCGCTGCGGCTCTTCGGTCGACGCGACCTCCACGGATAGGGGATCCCCATGCGCAGCCTGCTCGCCGTCGCCTTGCTCGCGTGCTTCGCCGGTTCGGCCTTCGCCGGCAGCGAGACGCCTCCCGAAGGCCCGCCCTGGGAGCGCGACATCGTGCAGGCCCACGGCAAGGCGCTCGCCAAGGGCGTCCCGCTCTTCGTCTACTTCACGAAGACCTACTGACCACACTGCGTGACGCTCGAGGAGCAGTTGCTCCCCCACAAGGATCTGGCACCCCTCTACGACCAGGCGGTCTGGCTGTACGTCTACCGCACCTTCCAGCGGGACGAGGCCGACCGCGCCGCCGAGCGCATCTCGCTGCGCTTCGGTGTGACGAGCTGGCCACAGCTGCTACTGGTCGATCCCCTGAAGCTGACGGTCACGACGCGCGCGGGCCGCACGCTGCCGACGTTCAAGGAGGCGTTCACCCGCGCCCGTCTTGCCGAAGCCATCCCCGCGAAGGCGCAGGCCGGCTCGCGCAAGGCCCTCGCCGACGCCGAGCGCATCGCCATCGAGCTCGAGGCCGCCACCGACGCCGTCTTCGCCGGCAAGCTCCTGCAGAACAAGGCGGTGGCCGACATCGTCGTGCGCACCCGGGCCCTCCAGCTGGTCGGTGAGCACGACCCGACCTGGATCGCACGCCGCGCCAAGACCCTGCTCGACACGCCCAGCGACCCCTTCCGCTACCTCGTGTGCAAGGTCCTCGCCGATCATCCCGACCCGGCCGCGAACGACGCGCTGGAGGCGCTCGTCCGCGAGCCCACGAACAGCCTCAACCCCAACGTGCTCCGCATTCGCGCCGTGCAGGCGCTGGCGGCGAGCGGCGACATCGGCAGCGTCGAGGTCATCGCGCCCCATGCGACGAGCGGCGCGTTCTTCAACGGCCTCACCGGCATCGCCGTGGACGCCCTGGCGGCGATCGGCAAGCGCCGCGAGAAGGCGCGTGACCTCGTACGCGAGACGCTGCTCCGCGCGTATCCCGCCCTGCCCGAGGACGGCGACGCCCGCAAGCTGCGCGCGTGCACCGCGCTGGCCAAGCGCGTGCACAAGGCGCTCGACAGCAAGCTGCCGTTCCCGGAGACCTACGACGCGAAGTCGCGCGACGTGCTCATGAAGGAGCCGAAGTGACACCCGACGCGTTCGTAGAGCTCTTCGGCCGCGAGAAGGCGTCCGCCATCCTGCGAACCAGCGAGGAAGCGGCTGCGGCGCCGGCCATGGACGCGGCCGTGCGCGCGGGCTTCCGCGTCGTCGAATTCACCCTGACGACGCCCGGCGTCTACGACCGCATCGCGGAGTTCTCGCGGCGGGACGGCCTCGTGGTGGGCGCCGGCACCGTGCTGACGGTGGAGGACGCCCGGGCCGCGGTCGAGCACGGAGCGCGGTTCCTCGTCTCCCCGGTGGTGGACGAGGCGGTGATCGAGGAGGCGGCGCGGCTCGGCGTCGCCGTGATGCCCGGCGTCCACACACCGACCGAGGCGCTACGTGCGCACCGCGCGGGCGCGCAGCTGCAGAAGCTCTTCCCGGCACCGGGACTCGGGCCGGACTTCGTGAAGGCCTGCCTGGGCCCGCTGCCGTTCCTGAAGATCGTGCCGACGAACGGCTGCGACGCGGAGAACGCGGGGGCGTGGCTGTCGGCGGGCGCGTACGCGCTGGGCTTCGTGGCGCCGCTCTTCCATGCGGCCGAGGTCCTCGAGGGCCGGGTCGACCTGATCGAGGCGCGAGCGCGCAAGCTGCTGCAGGCGGTCGGCAACGCCTGACGCAACAGGCGCTTCGTCGGAGAAGAAACCGCAGAGGACGCAGAGGTCGCAGAGAAAGAGACAAGCCGCTTGCGCCGGCCGCCCCTCTGCGGCCTCTGCGTCCTCTGCGGTTCAATCAGGCCCGGAACACGCGGTGCGAACGCATCAACCCTTCGGGCGGAAGGCGTCCCGCAGCACGCTCTCGTCGAAGCCCGCCGGCGAGTCCTGCGCCGTCGCGTAGCGGTAGACGGCGGCCACGTACACACCCTGCAGCGCGCTGAACACGACGGAGACCGTCGCCAGACCGAGCACGCCGATGATGATCGCCGGCCAGACCATGCCCATGCTCAGGAGCCAGCCCGCGAGCAGGATGACCGGCAGGCTCAGCAGGAAGCCGGCGATGCCGAGGCCGCCCGCGCCCACGACGGTCTCGCCCCAGGTCTCCTTGAAGATGCCCCACGAGCGCTTGAACGACTTGCCGAGCGACTCCCGCTCCATGACGAGCACGGGCACCATGAAGAACGTGGCCAGCGACCACGCCGCGCCCACGATGAACATCGCGATGCGGCCCACGAGCTCGCTGCGCTCCTCGATGGCGCGGATGATCATGCCGACCGTCGCCGCCACGACGCCCCAGAGGAAGAGCGAAGGCAGACGCTTGGCCGCGGCACCCAGCGCCGAGCCGAGCGTGGGATCCCCGCCCGACATGCGCTCGCTCGCGCCGGCGATGACCGCTGCCTGGAAGAAGAAGGTGATCGTGTACGCGATGACGTAGAAGGCGAATGTCGCGGCGTACCACACCCATTCGGGCTGGCCCTCGGCCCACGTCGTGCCGTTCATGAAGACCGGAAGCGCGAAGCTCGCGACGATCACGAGGATGCACAGGCCCGAGAGGAGCGGCAGGATCATCAGCTCCTTGTCCTGCATCAGGACCTTCCAGGACTGCTTCATCAGCTGCCAGCTGCGTGCAATGCGACCCATCGGCTCTCCTCCTGTCCACCGCGTAGGGCCGCATGCTACCCGGGAGTCCGGGTTGCCCATGCGGCAGCCGTCCGGACTCCGTAGGATCTCCCTCATGCTTCGGCGGTCGCTCCTCCTCCTCATCACCCTCCTGCTGCTGGCGGCGGCAGGTCCGGACACCGCGTCGGCCGCCGAGCGCGGCACGTACTTGTTCGATCCCGGCGGCGAGATCCGCGGCGTCCGCGTGATCGACGCGGACGGCGACGGACGCCGGGACCTCGTCGTGCTGCTCGCGCCGAAGACGGGACCGGACGAGGTGCTCGTCCTGCGCACGCCGGCCACGCCGGTGAAGCGCAACTTCTATCCGGCGGACCACGTCACGCGCATCCGCTGCATCGGCGAGCGCGCTGCCGCCGGCGCTCTGGCAGTCGGACGCTTCGGACCGCAAGGCGCAGTGCGCCTGCGCTTCCTGAGCGGGCGCGGCGTGCTCGATCTCACGGCGAAGGGCACACCGGCCGAGCGCACGCCGCGCCACGAGATCCCGTCGCTCTTCGCGCGTAGCGCGGGCCGCCCGCTCGTCTTCTGGGACGGCGTCGCCGACCTCGACGGCGACGGCATCGACGAGTGCTGGTATCCGCAGGCGACCGGAGCCGGAGCCATCCGCGTGTTCGGCGGCACGCCGGCCGGCGACCGGATCCTCGATCTCACGGCGAAGAGCCGCGCGTCTTCCTCGGGCGTGCATCTGATGGCGCGCCATGTGTACGTGCCCAACCTCTTCCCCGCGGATCTCGATGGCGACGGCAAGCGCGAGCTGCTGGCGCTCCGCGACGAGAGCCTGGTCGCGTGGCGGATCGGCGACAAGGCGCCGGCCGGCGCGACCGTCGCGCCGACGTTCCGCGTGAAGCTGCCCTTCCTCGCGCCGGACCCGGATCGTGCTCCGGACGAGCTGCGTACCCCGCGCATCCAGATCGAGGACGTGGACGGCGACGGCAAGGCCGATCTGCTCGTGACCCTGATCACGGGTGTGCGCAGCCGGCTCACGTCGCTACGGACCATCCTGTTCCACTACCCGGGGCCGTTCCGCAATCCGTCGACGGGCGCGCTCGTGGCGCCGCGCGCGCGCATCGACACGCAGTCGATCGTGCTGCATCCGACGTTCGTCGACGTCGACGGTGACGGCGACCGCGACTACGTGGGCGACTCCATCCGCGGCACGATGATCGACATGATCGCCCGCATGATGGGCAAGGATCCGGAGATCTTCTTCGTCGGGTTCCGCTACGACAAGGCTGCCGGGACCTTCGAGCGCACGCCCTACTTCTCGGTCGAGCGTATGTACGCATCGGAGGAGGCGCTCAGCAACCGTTTCGGGCGTTCAGGCTCGTTCGAGGGCGACTTCGACGGCGACGGACACAACGACCTGCTGGACCTGGGCGACCTCGGCGGCGTCGAGATCCTGCGCGGCGTCAACTCCGGCAAGGAAGCGTCGTACCAAGCGACGCTCATGAAGCGGGTACCGGTGAAGGAAGGCCTGCGTGCGGACGCGCGCGTGGCGGACCTCAACGGCGACAAGCGCGCGGACGCCGTGATGTGGAGCAAGACGAAGCTGTACCTCGTGGTCTCGAAGGGCGGTGCCCGATGACGCGCCGCCTTCTGGTTCTCGCGTCCGTGGCGCTGGTCCTCGCCGGCGTGGCAACAGGCGCGCCGTCGCAGCGGGAGCTGTCCGGCATCGAGACGGTCGACGGCCTGCAGATCGCCGACGTCAGCCCGGACGGGATCCCGGACCTGCTGCTGCTGGAGGGCCACACGCTCCGCGTGTGGCATGGCAAGAAGGGCGCCCTGCCGGGGGCCGAGCCGGCTGTGACCTATGCGCTGCCGGAGGGTACGAGCTTCGTCGACGCGATGGCCGGCGCCCCGGCGGCGCTGGCGGTCGGGACGCAGGGCGTCCTGCTGCTGGACCTGACGGGCCGGGCTCCCGCCCGCTGGACGAAGACCCCACACGCGTGGGCACCTTCCTGGCGTGACCGCGACCGGGCCGTGTTCGCGGACATTCACCGCGGCGACGTGCTGGGCAAGGACGACTGGCTCTACCCCGAGGCCGACGGGTGGACGCTCGTCACCGAGGAGGAGGCGACACTCCGTCTGCGTCTCACGCCCTTCCTCGACATCCGCAGCCCGGGGCCCTTCCTCGAGGACACGTGCGACCTCCTGCATGCGCTGCCGGAGGTGTTCGTCGGCGTGGGTGCGACGCAGGGCTCCAAGGACAAGGCGCTGTGGGCCATCGACGGCCGCTCGCTCGTCGCGCAGGGCGCCAAGGGCCGCGTCCGCTACGACCTGTCGTTCCTGAGCGCCGAGGCCGGCGCGACGTTCGACCAGACGCTGGTCGACCTGGACGGCGACGAGCGACCTGACGTCTTGCACCGCATCCACACAAACCGGGAAGCGCGCTACGGCTTCTTCCGCACGCGGCCCGCCGCGGAGGGCGCCGCCACGGGGCCGTCGCACAAGCCGGCGACGAGCGCCCTCTTCCTCTCGGGCTTCCAGCTCGATCCGGACCTGGTCGACCTCGACGGCGACGGGCTCAAGGACCTCGTCGTCACGAGCATGCAGGTCAACGCGCCGAACATGCTGGGCGCCCTGACCTCCGGCAAGGTGACGGCCGAGACACGCGCGTTCCTCAACCGCTGGAAGGCCGGCAAGGGCGCGTTCTTCGAGAGCAAGCCCGACGCGGTCGTGAAGTCGCAGATCGGCGTCAAGGTGCAGTTCAACTACGCCGGCAACATCGAGGTGCTCCGGTCGTTCACGATCCTGCTGGATGGCGACTTCGACGGCGACGGGCGCAAGGACCTGGCGATCCGCACGTCGCCCGACACCATCAGCATCCGCCGCGGTGTGGCGGAAGGCGTGTGGGCCGGCGACAAGACCGTGCGCGCGATCAAGATCCCCCCGAAGGGCCGGCATCCCGACGTGGACGGCCGCGTCGCGGACCTCGACGGCGACGGCAAGGACGAGATCGTCCTGATCTACCGCAAGGCCCCCGGCGGGCGCGACCGCGTGTTCATCATCGATCCGGACCTGTGATCCAGCGCCCTCGGAAGCTGCATCCTTCGGGTATCGTCCAACGCGTCATGAAGACCCACCGCCAAGCCGGAATCGCGCTGCTCGTCGTCATGATGCTGGGTGCGATCATCATCCCGTTCGCGGCCGAGTTCGCGTACCAGATCAGCATCGAGTCGATCACGGCCAGCAACGTGACGGACCAGCTGGCGCTCGACAATGCGCTCGAGAGCCAGTGCCAGATCGTTCTGGCCAGGCTCTCCTACGACGGCACGGGCAACCAGACCGACTCCTACGACGACAGCTGGAACGACGAGGAGCTGCGCTCCCGCACCGACGAGGACTCCGGCGTCAACCTGAGCACCGTCATCTTCGACGAGCAGGGCAAGTTCAACCTGCACATGCTGGCCGAGGCATCGCCGGAGCGGAAGGCGATCTGGAAGGAGCGCCTCGCTGAGCTGATCAAGCGCTTCCGGGCGGACACGAAGTTCGACGCCGGCGCACGGGCGGACGAGATCGCCGAGGAGATCTCGCGGTGGGTCAACGGCCAGACGAGCCGCGGCACAATCCCCAAGCCGAACACGCAGGACGACCGCACGATGCTCGTGCTGGAAGAGCTCAAGTTCGTGAGCGACGTGTTCGAGCGGGAGCGCCTCCTCGAGGACATCCGCGAGGGCGAGGACGTGGCGCCGGGCCTGCACCGCTACATCACGGTCTACGGCACGGGCAAGGTGAACCTGAACACCGCGGACAAGGTCGTCCTGCAGGCCTTCTTCAAGAACGACCCGGACATCGCGGACCGCATCATCGAGCGCCGCCAGGGCACGGCGGAGGAGGACGAGGACACCTCGTTCGACGAGAGCGAGGAGTCGGGCGGCGGCAATCCCTTCACGGACGCCAACCAGATCATGGAGGTCGAGGGCGTGACGCAGCCGCTGCTGCTCGCGAACAAGGTGATCCCTGCCGAGGACTTCGACGTGCGCTCGAACTTCTTCGGGATCCGTATCGCCGCCCAGAAGGAGCAATCGCGCCGCGAGGAGCTCTTCGTCGTGCAGCGCGTGCCGGGCAACGATCCGAACGGCGAGATCGAGGGCTTCCGCCACCTGCTCTGCCAGGAGCGCACGGATCCGCTCGAGGAGCTGCCTGAGGACGAATAGGCGCCTCGCCATACGGAGGGCGACCCCGTCTGCGCATGCGTGGCCGTGGCCGTGGCCGTGGCCGTGGCCGTGGCCGTGGCCGTGGCCGTGGCCGTGAACTGAGAACGCCGATCATCCAAAGGCGCTCCCATGGCGCGGCACTGTAGGGGCGGCCGGAAGCGGCGCCGGAGGCGCCGCTGAACGCCCGCCCGAGACACATGCTCCAACGACGTCCGTGGTCGTGGGGCTCCCCTTGGTCGGTTGCGACGCGGCCGCGTCCGCGCGGCATAGCCGTCACCCCGCACGCCTACCCTTTGGCATGCCTGCCCGGAAGAAGAAGAAGGCGAAGAAGCGCGCGAAGAAGGCCAAGGCCCGCAAGAAGGCTGCGCGCCGCAAGGGGCCCGCCCGCAAGGCCCCCACGCCCAAGAAGAAGAAGACGAAGAAGAAGGCCGCCCAGCGCAAGGCCCCCGCCCGCAGACGCGCCGTCAAGCGCGTCTCCGCACAGGAGATGGCGCGCTCGCAGCGCGAGATCTCCGTCGCCGAGTTCTTCGCCAAGAACCGGCATCTGCTCGGCTACGACAACCCGAGCAAGGCGCTCCTCACGGCCGTGCGCGAGGCCGTCGACAACGCTCTCGACGCGTGTGAGGAAGGCGGCATCCTGCCGGACATCTCGGTCGCCATCGAGCACGTGAAGGCGGGCACCGGTACCAAGGGCGGGGCCGAGGAGGCACCCGCCAAGGGACGCAAGAAGCGCAGCGGCCCCTCCGGCACGGCCGACCGCTACCGCATGGTCGTCGAGGACAACGGCCCGGGCATCGTGAAGGCCCAGGTCACCAAGATCTTCGGCAAGCTGCTCTACGGCTCGAAGTTCCACCGCCTGCGCATGAGCCGCGGCCAGCAGGGCATCGGCATCTCGGCGGCAGCGCTCTATGGGCAGCTGACCACGGGGAAGCCGATCCGCGTGACGACGCGCGCGAAGCGACGCCGCCCCGCCCTGCGACTCGACATCGTGATCGACACGCAGAAGAACAACCCGAAGGTGCTCCGGGAGCGGGAGACGAAGGAGTTCACCCATCCCACGGGAACGCGCATCGAGCTCGAGCTGGAGGGCCGCTACGCGAAGGGCCCCCGCGGCGTCTTCGAGTATCTGCACCAGACGGCGCTCGCCAATCCGCACGCCCAGATCACCTTCAGCTCGCCCGAGAAGGGGGCGGAGCCGCACGTCTTCGCTCGCGCCGTCGACGAGCTGCCCGAGCAGCCGCGCGAGATCCAGCCCCATCCGTATGGCGTCGAGCTCGGCACGCTGATCAAGATGCTCGGGGCCACGGGCGCACGTCGGGTGACGTCGTTCCTGCAGTCCGAGTTCACGCGCGTCAGCTCGAAGGTCGCCGGGGCGATGGTCGAGGAGGCCGACATCAACGGCGCCAAGCAGCCGCGCCGCGTGACGCGCGACGAAGCGGAGCGCCTCTACACGGCCATGAACTCCGTGCGCGTGATGGCGCCGCCCACCGACTGCCTCGCCCCCATCGGCGACGAAGCACTCGACGAGGGCATGCGCAAGGAGGTCGACGCCGAGTTCTACACCTCGGTCACGCGCTCGCCCTCCGTGTACCGCGGCAATCCCTTCCAGATCGAGGTGGCCCTGGCCTTCGGCGGCCCGCTACCGGCGGACTCGCCCGCGCGTCTGTACCGCTTTGCCAACCGCGTGCCACTGCTCTACCAGCAGGGCGCGTGCGCGATGACGAAGGCCGCGAGCTCGATCTCGTGGCGCTCGTACGACCTGCAGCAGCCCCGCGGCAGCCTGCCCGTCGGGCCCCTCGCGATCCTCGTCCACATCGCGAGCGTGTGGGTCCCGTTCACCAGCGAGTCGAAGGAGGCCGTCGCCGCCTACGACGAGATCCACAAGGAGATCCGTCTCGCGCTGCAGGAGTGCGGACGCCGGCTCGGCCTCTTCGTCCGCAAGCGCAAGCGCCTGGCGGAGGCCGCGCGCAAGACGGACTACATCACCACGTACCTGCCGCCCATCGCCGAGGCGCTGAAGGACCTGCTGGCCCTCAGCGACGGCCAGGCGCAGCGCGTCGCGAAGGTGCTTGGCACCACGCTGCGCAAGAGCCGGAGCGCCTGACGATGGCTGCACGCAAGAAGAAGGCGCGCAAGAAGGCTGCGAGGCGCAAGGCCGTCAAGAAGCGAGCCCCGCGCAAGAAGGCCGCTGCCCGCAAGGCGCCGCGCCGCAAGGCGGCGAAGAAGAAGGTCGCGAAGAAGAAGCCTGCACGGAAGAAGGCCGCGAAGAAGAAGGCGGCCCGGAAGAAGAGCACGGCCCGCAAGGCGGCGACGAAGCGCACGAAGCACTGGAGCCCGGGTGCGAGCGCGAGCGCCAAGCAGACGATCGACGCCCTGGTCGGCGAGGCCCGGCGCATCCACCGCGAGGCGCTGAAGGGGCGGCGACCGGAGATCAAGACGCCGCAGCGCAGCCTGGGCAACGTCTCACTACACAAGACGAAGGGCTACCTCGCGATCGGCCGCAAGCGCATCGTGCGCAGCCTCACCTACAACACCGTTCGCACCTTCGCGCAGACGCTCAAGTTCATGGCGCTGTCGAAGGAGATGATCGGCATCGACGACCTTGCCAGCAAGCGAGAGGTGTACTACCAGTCGATCAACTGGGGCCAGGCGCGCTTCAAGGACCAGCCGGAGTCCGACGGGGTGATGGACGACGTCGAGGCGATGTTCTCGATCCACGGCGTGTCGCGGGAGCAGCTGCGCTTCATCCCCGAGGAGCACGGCGGAGCCGTCGCGGGACATCTCACGGTGATCGACCGCGATCCCGACACGGGCAACGACGTGCGCATCGACTGTCGCAGCCTGGGCTCCGGCTCGTACACGGTTCCCAGTCTCGTGGAGGGTCTGCGCTTCGAGACGGATGCGAAGTTCGTGTTGGCGGTCGAGACGGGCGGCATGTACCAGCGCCTTGCGCACCACCGCTGGTGGCGCAAGACGAAGAGCGTCATCGTCAGCCTGGGCGGCGTGCCGTCGCGTGCGACGCGCCGCTTCCTGCGGCGTCTCGCGGACGAGCACGGTCTACCGGTCTACGTGTTCACCGACTGCGATCCGTACGGCTTCGCCAACATCTACCGCACCCTCAAGGTGGGCTCGGGCAATGCGGCGCACATCAACCGCTTCTACTGCGTGCCGAGCGCGCGTCTGCTGGGCGTGACGCCGCAGGACATCCTCGACTACAAGCTGCCGACGCATCCGCTGAAGGACGTGGACGTGCGGCGTGCGAAGGCGGCGCTGAAGAACGATCCGTTCTTCAAGGCGCACAAGCCGTGGCGAGACGCGATGGAGCAGCAGGTGAAGATGGGCGTGCGCGCGGAGCAGCAGGCGTTCGCGAAGTTCCATCTGAACTTCGTGATGGACACGTATCTGCCGGAGAAGCTGGGCAACAAGAAGTCGATGTTGCCGTGACGCCGCCTGCGGCGGCGACACGCCGATCATCCAGCGGCCTTCGCCGGGATTGGCGCTGTAGGGGCGGGTTGAGGGAGGCCTGCAAGGCCGACCGGAATACCCGCCCGGATCGCATGCTCCAGCGACGTCCGTCGTCTGGCCGCCTCGCGCTCCCGCTCTCGTGCGCGCTCGACCCTCGACCGACTCCTCGAAGCGCGCCCGTGGGTCGAGCGCGTGTGCGAGCGAGAGCGCGACCGGAGACGAACCGTGGCCGTGGCCGTGGCTCCGCCTACCCCAACACCCCCAACACCGCAGCCCACAGCTCGTCCTCCCCCGCCACGATCTCCGTCTCGACGTCGATCACCACGACCTCCGCGGGCAGGCTGTCGTACTTCACGGCGTCCTTGCGCGTCGTCACGATGCACTCCGCACCCGTCTCCCGCGCCTCGCCGACGATGTCCGCCCAGCTGCTCTCCGGCATCACCTCGTGATCGCGCAGGACCCGCCGCCCCACCACACGCGCCCCGAGGTCGTCGAGCGTGCCGAGGAAGCCGCGCGGGTTGCCGATGCCGCACACGGCGAACACGGTCGCGCCATCCAGCTCGTCCCGCAGGCCGCGGGCGGCGAGCACGGTGCGCGCCCGGGCCGGCGGCCGGCCGGCCAGCCGCTCGATCCGGGCCGCGGCCACGTCGGCGGTCGGGGCCGGAACCCGCTCCGTCCGGGTCAGCACGGTCGCGCCTGCCCGCCCGAGCGCCGCCGGGCGCTCGCGTAGCCGGCCGCGTGGAAGCAGGTGCCCGAAGCCGAAGGGCTCCATGGCGTCCAGAAGCACGATGTCGAGATCCCGCGCCAGGCGCCTGTGCTGGAAGCCGTCGTCGAGCAGGATCACGTCGACCTCCGGATGGCGTGCGAGCAGCGCGCGGCCGCCGCGCACGCGATCCGGATCCTGCTGCTGCGGTACGTCCTCGCCGAGCACGTACCGAAGCACAAGCCCCTCGTCGTTGAGAGCCTGCTCGGCCAGGGGGCCGCCGTAGCCGCGCGCGAGGATGCCGGGCGTGCGTCCATTCGCACGGAGGCGCGCGGCCAGCCAGGCGACGAAGGGCGTCTTGCCCGTCCCCCCCACCGCGATGTTCCCGACCGAGATCACGGGGACGTCGAGGCGCACCGGACGCCTGAGCCCCAGCGCGTAGGGCACGCGGCCGATCCACGCGCCGAGCGCCCAGCCCAGAGAGAGCACGCGCAGGCCCGCGCGCGCACACGCGCCGAGCACGCCGCCGCCGCCACCCTGGATCGTCCTGAGGTCCACGGGGGCATGGTAGCGAGGGGGAAAGAAAACGAGCCGCGATGCAAGGCATCGCGGCTCGGTGCAACACACGTCGCCGGGGACGACGACGTTTGAAGAGGATCTACTTCGGGATGAAGATCTTGGCGCCCACGGGCGGGGCGTCCGGATCGTCGATCACCGACAGGTTGCGGGCCCACAGCTCGGGCCAGCGATCGATGGTGCCGTAGGCGCGCTTGGAGATGCGCTCGAGGCGGTCACCACGGCGGATGACGTACCACTCGCCGGTCGGGATCGAGCCGCCGCGCGTGGACGAGGCCTTCGGGGCGGCCTTGCCACCGGCGTCGACCTTGACGCTGCTGTTCGCCGGCTTGCGCGGCGGCATCTTCAGCGTCATGCCCGGGCGGAGGTTCTCGGCCGTCACGCCGTCGTTGAGCTTGAGGATCTCCTTGTAGCGGCGCCAGGTACCGAGCTCGTTCATGGCGATCTCGGTGAGCGTGTCGCCGGTCTTCACGGTGTAGACCCAGGTCTCGTCGGCCGGCTCGGGCGTCGGCTCCGGATCGGGCGTGGGGGTCGGATCCGGCTCGGGCGTGGGGTCGGGCTCCGGCGTCTCACCCGGCCCGGGCGTGGGCTCCGGCGTCGGATCGGGCTCGGTGCCACCTGTGCCACGCGTGCCGAACTGCTCGTCCCAGTCGTCCTCGTCGTCGGGCAGCGTCCCAACGCCTCGCTCTTCGCCGGGAGCCGGCGGCAGGTTGCCGTCGCGGTCCGCGTCACTCAACTCGCGGTTGGCGGGCGGCTGGTCGCCGGGGTTGTCCGACCACGTGTAGAGGGCCACGACCAGGATCATCACGATGATGACCACGATCACGAGCACCGAGAGCTTCTCGAAGTTTCCCATGTGACCCTCCCGTGGGCCGCTGCGACGCCGGCGGGCGCCTCGAGCCATGTGGGCTTGCCCCGCAACGCGGTTGGGGCGCGGCGCCGTCGGGTCGCCTTGCCTCCCGGCCGCGGGGCTGCCTCCGAAGGTCAGAATAGGGACGATTGCAGCCGCCGCAACGGACGAATCACAACCTGTGGGGGTTTTTCGGGCGATCGTCCCCCATGGACGGTGGGCGCATCGCGCGCGCACGGCAGCAACGAGGCAGTGCAAGGGTCCCGGCAACGGCGTTACCCAGGTGTGCCGTGCGGGAGTCCCCGGCCCTGCGGGCGCTCCTCGGTGCACCCGGCTGCGTGCTACGCTTCGGGTTCACTCGCGAAGACCCGCCCCAAGCCCCGCACGGGGGCCACTTCAGGGATCACGCTGACATGCTGCAACGACTGCGCCTCCTTGCCGTCCTCCTCAGCCTGGCCGTCTGGCTACCCGCCGCAACGGCGGACGAGGGGACGAGTGACGAAGCTCCGCCGAAGGACGCGCCGGCCAAGGAAGAGCCGGCGGCCCCCGACGCGCCGAAGCCGGACGAGCCGAAGGGCGACGAGCCGGCGAAGGACGACCCCGCGCCGAGCACGACCGACAAGCCGGCGGGCGCCCCCCCGGCGCCGACGCCCGGCGGCATGACGTACGTCGAGGGCGGCCGGGTCATGATCGGCAGCGAGCCGGAGTACCTCGCCGGCTTGCTGGCGGGTCGTCCGGCCGAGCACAAGCGCTACTTCCTCTACGAGACGCCGTACCACGCAGAGTTCATTCGTCCGTACTTCATCGGCAAGTACGAGGTCACGAACGCCCAGTACTACCGCTTCCTGCAGGACGCGAAGGCCGAGTACGACACGGCCAGCGGCAGCCTCGCCAACCTCGACGAGATCGCAGCCCACCTGGTGAAGATGTCGAAGGACTACCAGAAGGACCCGAAGCAGGTCGTCTGGCTCCAGCTGTACCGGGCCAACCAGGACGCGATCTGGAAGGCCTTCGGGGAGCGCGCGGCCAACTTCCAGGTGAAGCGGCCCGACGGCACGCTCGACGAGTACGCCACGGCGCGCAAGCTGCGCTTCGAGCCGCTGCCGCGCACGGTCAAGCTGCAGTTCTACTCGATGCAGCCGCCCGCCAACTGGCCCGACACCTCGCCGCCCAAGGGCGAGGAGAACCACCCGGTCCGCTACGTGTCCTACAACGACGCCGAGAAGTTCGCCGAGTGGGCCGGCATGCACCTGCCGAGCGAAGCGGAGTGGGAGTGGGCCGCCCGCGGCCCGAAGGGCTACGTGTTCCCCTGGGGCAACGACTGGCCGCAGAACGCGCTGTACGCCAACTGGGGCGGCAAGATCGTCGACGAGCGCTACGAGCCCACGACACTGCCGGTCGACACGCGCGACGGCAAGAACCCGAAGGGCGACAAGGGCCGCACGGTGCCGATCGATGGCGACGGTCGCTCCTGGGTCGGCTGCTACCACATGACCGGCAACGTCGCCGAGTGGACGGGATCCTGGTTCGAGCCGTACCGCAAGAACAGCAAGCGCCACAACTTCATGGGCCGCTGGGTCAAGGTGATCCGCGGCGGAAGCGCAAGCGACGGCGAGATGCTCGTGCTGCGCCCGGCCTGCCGCAACTTCGTGGGCGCCGGCCCCGACGCGCCCCCCTACCCGGACAACGACTTCCCGTGGGTCGGGTTCCGCCTCGCGTCCTACATGAAGTCCGGACGCGATCAGCTGTATCCCATCGTCCGCCGCGCCACGAGGCCGAAGAAGCTCAAGGAAGAGCAGCTCGATCTCGGCCACTTCATCGGCGCGGTCACGCGCAACTGGGTCGAGCCGGGCGCAACGCCGGTGAACCACGTCTACGTGCTGGGTCGCTCGTACTCGATCGTGCTCGTTCCGCAGACCAGCTTCCTGTACGAGCAGGGCCTCGAGCTGATGCGCCGCTCGTGGAAGCGCCCGACGAGCTTCAAGAGCGAGCGTGGCCTGAGGAAGAAGAGCGAGACCGAGTACCCGTTCTGGACGCTGGGCATCTTCCACACGGACGTTCCGCTGGAGAACGTCAACGTCCGCAAGCCGGCGGAGCCCGTCGAGCCGGGGACGAAGGGCAAGAAGAAGAAGAAGGGGCGCCGCGGCCGCGGCCGCGCGAAG
>JASJDY010000147.1 GCA_030065025.1 Planctomycetota bacterium | reverse complement strand
CGAGTCGAAGGGCGGAATGGTCGCCCGATCGGGCCTGCGGTGACGTTCTCAACTCCAGGTCGGGCGACCAGTCCGCGCGCCGTCGGCTCGCTCAGGTCGCCCCAACAGGGTCCCGGGGTTACGCTGCCGCCATGCGTTCGATCGCGCTCTTCCTGGTTCTGCTGATGCTCCCCGCCTGCGGTGACGAGGGGCCCCAGGGCAACGTCAAGACGATCGTGCTCATCACGCTCGACACACTCCGGCGCGATCACGTGAGCGCCTACGCTCCCGACGACCTCGCGCTGCCCCAACCCGTAACGCAAGCGCTCGACGATCTCGCCGCCACCGGTATCAGGTTCGACGACGCACGCGCACCCGTCCCGCTCACGCTGCCCTCGCACACCACGATGCTCACCGGCTTACCGCCGGCAGCGACCGGCGTACGCCTCAACACGTACGGGCGACTCGCGCCCCCGAACGAGCGCGGCTTTCCGATGCTCCAGGAGACACTGCGCGAAGCCGGCTGGCGCACGGCCGCGTTCGTCTCGGCCGACGCCCTCAATGCTCGCTACGGCCTCGACCAGGGCTTCGAGGTCTACGACTTCGAGCCGTCCAAGGACGCACGCAGGCGGGAGACGAACCTGCCCGAGCGGCGCGGCCGCGAGACCGTCGGCCGCGCCCTCGCCCACGTGAAGGGCATCCCCGCGAGCGAGAAGCTGTTCCTGTTCGTGCACCTCTTCGAGCCGCACGCCCCCTACGACACGGACGGCACCTACGGCGGGGACGTGGAAGATGGCAGCCGCATCGTCGGCGAGCTGCTCGAAGGCCTGGCCAAGCTCGGTCGTCGTGACGGCGCCGCCATCCTCTTCACCTCCGACCACGGCGAGGCCCTGGGGGAGCTCCGGGAGCGCACCCACGGGTTCACGCTCGCCGATGGCGTGCTCCGCGTGCCCTTCACGCTGACGGCTCCGGGCATCGAGCCCGACGTACGGACGGACCCGGCCGAGCTCGCCGACGTGGCGCCGACGCTCGCGGGCCTGGCCGGCATCCCCTGGCAGGCCGTCGCCGGACCGGGTTGCGGGATCGATCTACTCGCCGGGCAGGCCCCCACCGACCGCCCGCGCATCGCCGAGAGCCTCTACGGCCACCACATCCACCGCTGGGCCCAGCTCACGGCAGCCTCTTCGGAGCAAGGCACGCTCGTCGACGCGGGCCAGGACCGCCTGCACTGGGTCCCGCGGGCCGGACATCAGCTCGGCATCCAGTCCACGGGCACCGTGAAGGACACCCCGGAGATCCGCCGGCTGGCCAAAGTGCTTGCGGAATACAGGCAATTCGAGCAGCCGGACCTCATGCAGGGCGGCCAGGTTGCGGCCGGCTACGGCGGCGGCGGGGTGGTCGAGGGGTTCCTGACCCCGGCGGACAACGCGAGGCTGCCCGACCCCCACGCCGCGATCCTCACGCACTACCGCCTGGACGGGATCAAGGCCCAGATCGTCTCGCAGCGGATCCCCCGGGCCCTGCGGGCGGCGCGCGACGCCGCCGACGCCCTCGACCAGGCCCATCTGCTGCGCGAGAGCCCCGAACTGCACTTCTGGCGGGGCGAGGCCCGGGTGCGGCTGGCGAAGTACGACCCTG
Source organism: Planctomycetota bacterium (assembly GCA_030065025.1). Classification (GTDB taxonomy): domain Bacteria; phylum Planctomycetota; class PLA2; order PLA2; family JAEUHO01; genus JAHEIK01. The sequence continues at coordinate 15,156 of JASJDY010000147.1, read as the reverse complement.
AAGCCGACGTCCCGAAGCTCTTCCGCGAGGCCGAGAAGGCCTTCCTCCGAGCCTTCCAGCTGGGCCGCAAGGACACCCAGACGCTCGTTCGGGCCTGTGGCGTGAACGCCGGGGGACGTGAGCAGGAGTGCCTGGACCGCCTGCTGGAGCTGGGCCGGCAGGTTCCCCAGCCCGGGCCCCAGTTCGCCAAGCTCGAGGCCCGCCTCCGGAAGGCGCTGGGCCGCTGAAGCAGCCTCTCGACGGCTCCGTGACGTCCCCGGCCGAACATGCGCCTACGACGTCAACTAATGCGTTTTCCCCACTGCCTTTATGACAAGGAGATGACCCTTTCCGAGTGTCCTACTCGGCCTAGGGAGGGGGTTCTCTGCGCAGGCCGTAGGGAGCCCATTCGCCGGAGGGTTTCCGGGGGCGGTGAGGGCCGCATCCGGGTGTGCCCTTGGGACCATTCGAAGCCGCACAGACAAGCAGGTATCGATCGATGCGAACCAACATCCGAATCGCACTCGTCCTCTTCATCGCGCTCGCCATTGTCGCGTGTCGAGGCCGTCGCACCGTCGTCGTTCCGCAGGCCGACCAGGGGGCCCCGGTCGCTGACGCGCCCGCCGAGGTCGCCGTCATGGAGGAGGCTCCGGCGATGGAGCCCGCCGATGAGATGGCGGCAGATGAGATGCCGGCGCCCGCCGCCCCCGAAGGCGACATGCCGGCAGCTGATGCTCCTGCCGCCGACGACCCTGACGCGCTCGCCGACGACTACGCGATGCGCAAGGCCGTCGAGGCCGACAAGGTGCGCTTCGTCGTGCAGCAGAAGCTCGACGCGGCGAAGGCCAACATCAGCAACGGCGAGTACCAGGCCGCGCTGAAGCTGCTGCGCGAAGCCAACGAGCTCAACCCCGCGAACAAGGACGTCGCGTGGGAGCTGCGTGAGGTCGAGGGCCTGCTCGGGCTGCGTGGTCCCAGCGCGGGCGGCTACGCGCGTCGCCAGTCCGAGGTCGCCAAGATCCGCATCGACGAGCAGCGCACGAAGGCCGCGAAGCTCGCCAACCTCGGTCGCATGCACCTCTCGAACGGCCGCTACGACAGCGCCATCGAGTCGTTCGAGAACGCCCTCTTCATCATCAACAGCTCGCCCTACGAGATCGAGTGGGGCTCCCTCGAGAAGGACGCTGCCGACGGCCTCCGTCAGGCCAAGTACAGCAAGCAGCAGAAGGTGAAGATGGACCGCCAGGCCGCCGTCGAGGAGAGCCTCGCCGAGATGGCCGCGCAGAGCGAGCAGGAGCTGCTGCAGGAGCTCGAGCGTCTCGAGCGTTGGATGGGCGCCGCGATCGAGGCCTTCCAGCGCAACGAGTTCGACGTGGCCGAGGACTACTCGAACCGCATCCTCGAGGTGCAGCCCGACAACACCAAGGCCCGTGAGCTCCAGCTCGCCGCCAGCCGCTCGCGCCACGACCAGATGGAGGCCAGCCACCTGCGTCGCGAGAAGCTCGCCTTCCGCGAGTGGATGGACGACATCCAGGCCACGCGCGTCCCGCAGCAGAAGATCCTGCAGTGGCCCAGCGCGAGCTTCTGGAAGAAGATCAGCTCGGTCCGCGCCCGCGCGCGTCCGACCTTCGGTGAGACGAAGACCGACCCCGAGGCCGAGGCCCTGATGGCCAAGGTCAAGGGCACGAGCGTCAACCTCGCCGTGGACAACCAGGAGTTCCAGGAGGTCGTCAAGACCCTCCAGATCCAGACCGGCTTCAACATCTACGTCGACCCGCGCGTCGCCGAGATCAACGAGAACCCGGTGTCCGGCCTGAACCTGAGCGACGTGTCGCTCGCCACCGCCCTGCAGATGCTGCAGGCCGCCGGCGGCGAAGACGTCGTCTGGACGACCAAGGGCAACATGGTCGTCTTCACGAAGCAGGAGTTCGTCCAGACGAACCTCGTCGTCCAGATCCACTCGGTGGCGGACCTGACGAGCGGCCTGACCGACTTCATCCCGCCGACGATCCAGCTCGTCGGTCCCGATGACGTCGACCAGGACGAGAACCCGCTGTTCGGCGCCGAGGCCGAGGAGCCGGTGTACCCCTACGGCCAGGTCGATGAGCTCATCGAGCTGACCAAGGGCGCCGTCGCTCCCGACTTCTGGGAGAGCGTCGAGGGCGCGGACATCCGCAGCCAGGGCGAGCAGACGCTCGTCGTCAAGGCGACGGCCGAGGTGCAGGAGCAGGTCGCGAACTTCCTCGATGACCTGCGCGGCTTCGCCGGCATCGTCGTGACGGTCGAGACCCGCTTCCTCGAGATCAGCGAGAACTTCCTCCGCGACGTCGGCGTCGACTTCCGCGGCCTGGGCGGTCAGACGCCCGGCACGCTCGTCAACCTCGACGACGTGACGAACGGCCTCGAGGACGCGTCCTCCGCCGGTCGTGACAACGCGGGTGCTGGTCTGCCGGCCGCCGCCGCGCTGAACCCGTCCGCCGGTGCGTACTTCAACGACGGCCGTGACGGCGACTTCCGCGGTCGCACGGAGAACATCTTCAACAACCCGCTCGGCAACGTGCTCTCGTCCGTGGGTGGCTCGACCTTCACGCTCGCCTACCTCGACGACCTGCAGCTGTCGATGATCGTCCGCGCGACGGAGAAGAGCCTCTCGGCTCGCACCCTGACCGCCCCGGTCATCACGGTCTACAACACGCAGCGCGCGAACCTGACGGTCGTGAACCAGCTCTCCTACATCCAGGACTTCGACGTCGAGGTCGCCCAGACCTCGTTCATCGCCGACCCGATCGTGGGCATCATCCAGGACGGTCTGAGCCTGGACGTGCGCCCGACGGTCAGCAACGACCGCCGCTACATCACGCTGGAGCTGCAGCCGACCGTCGCCGATCTGCTCGAGCCGATCCCGACGTTCGCCACGTCGCTCGCCGCCGCGTTCGCGCCGGTCATCATCCAGCTGCCCGAGCTGCGCCTGCAGCAGGCCCGCACCACGGTGCGCATCCCCGACCAGGGCTCGATCCTGATCGGCGGCCTGAAGAACATCACGACCGTGGATCGCGCCAGCGAGACGCCGTGGTTCGGCAAGATCCCGCTGCTGTCGTTCCTCTTCAGCCGCAAGGGCCGCTCGGACGAGGTCAGCCACCTGATGATCCTGGTGCGCGCCGAGATCACCGACCTCTCCGCGCAGGCGGACGCGCTGGACGGCCGCTAGGCCTTCGTTCCAGGACTGCTAAATCACGAGCCCGGCGACGTCAGGTCGCCGGGCTCGTTTCGTTTTGCAGGGTCCCCTGCCCATGACCGTGCCCGTGACCGCAGGTAGCTCACAGGTCCCGTGATCACGTGACGGAAACGGGCGGCGGGGCGGGTCCCGGCCCCGGGCCCGGCTCACGTCGGAAACGGAAACGCGCACGGAAACGGAGACGGAACCGAGCTAGCGCTCGGTGTACACCCGCTCGTAGTCGTGCTTGATCTCGCGGTGCAGGCGCACGCGCTCGATCATCGTGTCACGCCAGAGCGCAGGCGCTTCGTCGCGGACGCGCCCCAGCAGCGTCCACGCCTCGTCGAGACGCCGGACATCGGCCGTTGCGCGCCAGAACAGGAACAGCATGCCCAGCCGCTGGAGCACGGTCGCCGTGGGCTCGCCTTCGGCAAACGCCTTCACCGCGCTGTTGGCGTCGCCGTCCGGGAGCGTCGCCAGCCGGCAGCGACGCAGGGCCTGCTCGGCGACCGCCCCGCGGCCGTCGAGCATGTCGATGGCCTCCTGCAGCGTGTCCCGCGCCGCGGTGGCCTGCCCCTGCTCCTCCAGCACGGTGGCGAGGGCCTCGAGCGCCGACGCCGTGCCCTGGGCCTGACCGAGATCGCGGTACAGCTCCACGGCACGATCGCAGAGCTCGCGAGCCCGCTCGTAGTTCTCGAGCTCGCGCTCCACGGCGGCGATCCCGATCAGTGCGAACCCCTCCAGCAGGCGTGCGCCCATGCCCCGACACAAGTTGAGCGCCTCTTCGTAGTCACGACGCGCTTCCTCCGAAGCACCGAGCACGCGCCAGAGACCGGCGATGTTGAGCAGCATGTGCGCCTCGCCATCGCGGTTGCCGATCTCGCGGTCGAGCATCAGCGTGGTCTCGAACTTCGCGTGGGCCTCGGCGAGGCGGCCCTCGGTCCAGAGCAGGGAAGCCAGGTTGCCCTGCACGGCGGCTTGCCCCGCGCGGTCGCCGATCTCTCGCGCGACGTCCAGCGCCTCCTCGTACAGTCGCTGGGCGCCCTCGTAGTCGTGCTGGTAGTTGAGCAGGTTCGCCAGGTTGCCCAGGGCGTTCATCACCCCGCGACGATCGCCCGCCCGCTGTGCCATGCCGAGCTGTTGCTCGTAACAGGAGCGCGCCTCCTCATCGCGTCCCAGCGCCCGCAGGACGACCCCCACGCCGCCCACGGCATTCGCCTCGGCCCGTAGATCACCCGCGCGTCGGGCCAGCTCACGGGCTCGCTGGAACTGCTCCTGCGCATCGTCGTAGCGCGTGCGCCTGTGCAGCACGACGCCGAGTGCTTCGGTGGCGGCCGACTCCACGGCGTCGTCGCCCGACTCCCGCGCGAGGTAGCACGCCTCGGCGAGGATCAGCTTGGCCCGGTCGTAGTGGGCCCTACGGACGTGGCACCAGCCCAGCCGCGTCTTGACCACGGCAAGGAGGTGCCTTGCCTCGTCGGCCTGGGCCAGACGCTCGGCTTCCTCGAGCGCCTCGCGCTCCAGGGTCCCCCGCCCCAGGTAGCCCAGACGCTCGGCCTGCCGGAGCAGCAGCTCGACGCGCAGCTCCGGCGGCACGAGGCCCGGCTCGGCGAGGGCGATCCCGAGTAGCTCCACCAGCGCCTCGTTGCGGTAGCTGGACTCCAGGTGATCGAGAGCGTGCGCGAGGAACGGTAGACCCTCGGCCGGTCGCGAGCCGTGGATGTGATGGGTGGCCAGGAAGACCGCTTCCTCACCGCGTAGGTCCTCCGGCGAGCGTCCGCGCTGCAGCGCCTCCTCCGCGAACGCCTCCGCCAGGGCGGCGTGGTACTCGACACGCAGGGCTTCGGGCAGCCCGTCGTGGAGCACCTCCTGGATCTGGTGGTGATCGAAGCGCATGCGGCGCCCCGAGGCCCGCACGATGCCGGAACGTCGCTCGATCTCCGCAAGCGTCTGCAGCACGGGAATGCGCTTCATGTCGAGCACGCCGGCAACAAGCCCGGCCTCGAACTCGTAGCCCTGCACCGCGCCTACCTCGAGGATCGTGCGTTCGTCGGGCTTCAATGCGCTGAGGCGCGCCTCCACGAGCCCGCGCACGGCGCTCGGCACTTCGATGTCCTCGATGATCTGCGTCGTCACGAAGCTGCCGTCGGGCCGCTCCTCCAGCAGCTCGCGGACCTTCAGCGCGCGCACGATCTCGAGCACGAAGAACGGCACGCCATCCGACTTGCGGGCGACCGAGCGCCCGAGCCGATCGGCCAGCGCCTCACTTCCCAGGGCGTCACGCAGGAGTCCCGTCACGTCCCGCTCGGTCAGCCGCTCGAGGAGGCGGCGATGGACCGTGGGGAGTCGATCGAAGTGGGCCCACTCGGCGTCGGGCACGCCGGGGCGAGCCGTCACGAGGAGCATCACGGGATGGCCCTCGACGGCCCGTGCCAGGCCCAGGACGACCTTCCGGCTGTCCGGCCCGGCGAAGTGCAGGTCGTCCACGACCCACAAGAGCGGCCGCTCCTCGGCGAGCCCGCGCATGACGTACACCGTGAGGGCCGTGAGTGCGTCCCCGCTGACGGGGGCAGCCGAGGCCGGCGGTGTCGTGTGCTGCAGGATCGCGGCGAAGGCCGGCGCGAGCGTCGGGGTCTGCGCGATGTACGGACGTACGGCATCGGCGAGATCGGCATCGCCGAAGTGATCCACGATCGAGCCCGACAGGCCCCCGATGCCGCCGGCCGGGTGGTAGGAGCCGTAGAGGACGTGGGCGTCTTCCTTGCCGACCTCCGCGAGGAACGCATCGACGAGGCGCGTCTTGCCGATGCCGGCCTCGCCCTCCAGGATGACCGCGCAACCCTGACCGTCGCGCGCCTGGTGCCACATCGAGCGCAGATCCGCGAGCTCGGCCGCGCGCCCATGGAGAGCCGTCTCGCGCGGTACCGGTACGCTCGGCCGCACGCGGTTGCGCGCCCGGCGCTTGGCTTGGCGCTCGCGCCACCAGCGCGAGCCCTCGCCGTGCTCGAAGAGGTCGCGGACGTAGGCCGCGGACGGGTGCCGCTCCGCGGGCACCTTGGCAAGCAGGGTGGCCACGGTCTCCGAGAAGAACGGCGAGATCTCCGGCACGAGGTCCCGCAGGCGCGGCGGCTCCTCCTCGAGGTGGCCGCGGATGATCGCGCCCGCGTCCTCGCTCGCAAAGGGGTGGCGTCCGGCCGCCAGCTCGTAGAGCAGTACGCCGAGCGCGTAGAGGTCGGCGGGCGTGCCGACGGGATCGGCACCGAACTGCTCGGGGGCCGCGTAGAGCAGCGACCCCGCGAAGTCGCCCGCCTCGGTGAGGGCCACCGTCTCGTCGATGACATGGGCGACGCCCAGGTCCATGATCCGGACCTCGTGGTTCTCCGTGACGAGCACGTTCTCCGGCTTGAGGTCACGGTGCACGATGCCCTGGGCGTGGATCGCGGCCAAACCGGCCGCGACCTGATGCGCGATCTCGCGCAGCAGACCCTCGGGCAGGCGATCGAGATCCTCGAGCAGGCTACGCAGCGTCTGGCCGACCACACGCTCCATGACGATGAAGAGCACCTCGGTCTCGCCCATGGCGGCGGTGCCCACGTCGTAGGTCGAGACCACGTTGTCGTGGCGGACGCTGCGTCCGATGCGTCCCTCGCGACGGAAGCGTGCCTCGAACTGCGATCGCCCGAGGAGATGCGGGTGGATGACCTTCAGCGCGACTTGCGTGCCGGGCACGACGCCGACGGCGCCCTCGTGGGCGACGGAGAGGTACACGGTGCCCATACCGCCTGTGCCGAGCTCGGAGAGGATCTCGTACGGTCCGAGCCGTGTGCCCTGCATGGACCACCGGGTACCTGCCCTGGGGCGGGGCGATGGGCGCATTCTACCTCGGGGGGCGTGGCTCCCGTGTGGGCATCCGGCTGATGTCGCATGGAGGACCGTGCCGTGCGAACGCAACACCGGGCGGGCGTTCGTCGCCCTTCGACTCGCTCCGCTCGCTCAGAGCTCCTCCGGCCGCCCCTACGTGTCCACTTCCACCTCCACTGCCACCTCCACTTCCACCTCCACTTCCACCTCCACTCGTGCGCCGGGACCATCCCGCGCGATCACGGGATTGGGCGGCCTGACGACACCGGTTCCGCGCTCCCGTGCGGACTGGACGCGCCTGCGGCGCGGCAAGGAGGAGCTACGCGCCCCTCCTTCCAATCCTCCCCGCCCCTCACACCGCCAAGCGGTACTTCTCGCGCAGGATCGGGATCAGGTCCCGCAGGTCGTCGAGGACGTGGTGCGCCCCCCCATCGGACTCGCCGCCGTACTTGCCGCCCGCTCCGGTGTAGTGGACGGTCTGCATGCCGGCAACCCGCGCCGGCGCGGCGTCGTGGCTCGGTCGGTCCCCCACGTAGAGCGCCCGCTCGGGCGCCACACCCACGAACTCGCAGGCCTTGGTGTAGATCTTCGGGTTCGGCTTGCTCACGCCGACCTGGTCGGAGAAGAAGATCGCCGTGGGATCGAGGTACGGCAGCGCCTCGATGCGGATGAGCTTCTCGGCCTGCTTCACCTGCAGGCCTGCCGAGATGACCCCGATACGGATGCCCGCCTCGGACAGGTGCTGCAGCACGGCCTGGGCGTCCTCGAGCATGACGAGGCCGGCCTCCTTGCTGTCGTGATAGGCGACCACGCCCGCGGCGACGAGCACCGCGGGGTTGTTGAGCCCGACCGCGTCCGGTCCGAGCCGGTCCAGCAGGCGACCGAAGTGGCTCGGGTAGTTGCTGGAGAACTCGGCGACGACCTCGTTGAGCTCGGTCACACCCGTCTCGAAGTCCACCTGCAGGCCGGCGTCGATCATGGCGCGCACGGACCGGCGCCGCGCGTTCTCCGCGAACGAGGTGGTGCTGTACAGCGTGTCGTCGAGGTCGAAGAAGACGACGTCGAGGAGGGCCTTGGGGAGGTTCACGGGAGGATCGTACAGGGACGACGCGGCGATCGTCTCGCCGCCTCGCGCTCGCGTTCACGCTCGCGCTCGAATTTCGGAGCCGGTCGGGCCGGCGACCGTGGGTCGAGCGAGAGCGGGAGCGCGATACGGTCGCCCGCGTCCACGTCCCCGTCCACGTCCGCGTCCCAAGCGTGATGCTCCCAGGCAGGAGAAGGCGCAGACAAACCCGCGGGCTTGCTCACCCCAAGCCATGCGAGCGCCTCTCGAACCGGACGCGGTCGCGGACGCGGACGCGGACTCGGGTCATGACGAGATGAAGGTCTAGGGAACCGCCGCGATGCAGGCGATCTCGACCTTGACGCCCTTGGGCAGGCCCGCCGCCTGCACGGCGAAGCGCGGCGGCGCATTCGTGTCGTCGAAGTACTTCGCGTAGACCTCGTTCACCGCCACGTAGTCGCCCATGTCCGCGAGGAACACGTCGCAGCGCAGCGCATGCTCGAAGCCCGAGCCGGCCGCTGCGAGGACGGCGGCGAGGTTCTTCATGACCTGCTCGGCCTCCGCGGCGGCATCGCCGTCGCCCACGATCTCCATCGTGGCCGGATCCAGCGGGATCTGGCCCGCGGTGTACACAACGCCCCCATGCACGACGGCCTGGCTGTAGGGGCCGATCGCCGCCGGGGCGGCCTCCGTGCTGACGATGCGACGCTCACTCATCGGACTGGTTCTCCTCGGGAAGATGACACGCGCCGAAGTGACCGGGCGCGTGCTCCTTGAGCTTGGGGGCCTCCGTCTTGCAGCGGTCGAAGGCCTTGGGACAGCGGGCGCGGAAGGGGCAGCCGATGATCTCCTCGGTCGGGCTGGGGATCTCGCCCTCGAGGCGGATGCGCTCCCGCGTGTCCTCGACGACGGGATCCGGCACCGGCACGGCCGAGAGCAGCGCCTCGGTGTACGGATGCATCGGCTCGGCGTAGATCGTGTCGCGATCCGCCAGCTCGACGATGCGCCCCAGGTACATCACGGCGACGCGGTCGGACATGTGCCGCACGACCGCGAGGTTGTGCGCGATGAACAGGTACGTGAGACCGAGGCGCTTCTTGAGGTCGTCGAGCAGGTTCATGACCTGCGCCTGGACCGAGACATCGAGCGCCGAGACGGGCTCGTCGAGCAGGATCACGTCCGGCTCGAGCGCGAGCGAGCGCGCCAGGCCGATCCGCTGCCGCTGGCCTCCGGAGAACTCGTGCGGGTAGCGACGGCGCATCGAGGGATCGAGCCCGACGAGGCTCATCAACTCGCAGACGCGCGCGTCGGTGTCGCGCAAGCCCCGGTGGATCAGCAGCGGCTCGCCGATGATCGACGCGACCGTCATGCGCGGGTTGAGGCTGGCGTACGGATCCTGGAACACCATCTGGAGCTCGGCGCGCAGCGGCCGCATCTCCTGGGGAGACAGATCCTGGATCTCACGGCCTTCGAGCACGATGCGGCCGCTCGTCGGCTTCACGAGCCCCACCACGGTCCTCGCGACCGTCGACTTGCCGCAGCCCGATTCCCCCACGAGCCCGAGCGTCTCGCCCTTCTCGATGCGGAGGTCGATGCCGTCGACGGCCTTCACCACGCCGCGCGGGACGGGGAAGTGCACCTTGAGGCCCTGGATCTCGAGGATGGCGCCGTTCGCACCGCTCATGCCAGCTCCTCCACGGGCACGACGCAGCGGCGCTTGCGACCACCGCCGGTGTCCTCGAGGGCAGGCTCCCCTGCGTGGCACGCCTCGCGCACGAGCGGACAGCGCGGCGCGAAGGTGCAGCCCGTGAACGGGCCCTTGTCCAGACGCGGCGGGAGGCCTTCGATGCTGAAGAGCGTCTCGTGGATCTTCTCGTCGAGACGCGGCACGCTCTTCAGCAACGCCTGCGTATAGGGATGCTGTGGATTGGCGAACAGCTCGTGCGTCGGCGCCTCTTCGACGATCCGGCCCGCGTACATCACGAGCACGCGATCGCACATCCCCGCGACGACGCCCAGGTCGTGCGTGATGAGGATGATGCCCATCTGGCGCTCGGCGCGGAGTTCCTTCAGGAGCTCGAGGATCTGGGCCTGGATGGTGACGTCCAGCGCCGTGGTCGGCTCGTCGGCGATGAGCAGTTCGGGATCGCAGAGCAAGGCCATGGCGATCATCACGCGCTGGCGCATGCCGCCGGAGAACTCGTGGGGGTAGCTCTTGATGCGCGCCGCGGCGTCGGGAATGCCCACGCGGCGCAGCAGCTCGACGGCGCGCGCGACGGCAGCCTTGCGGTCGAGCCCGAGATGGAGCTGGACGACCTCGGCCAGTTGCTCCTCCACCCGCAGGTACGGGTTCAGGCTGGTCATCGGGTCCTGGAAGATCATCGCGATGTTGTTGCCGCGCACCTGCCGCAGCTGGTTCTCGGAGAGGCCGACGAGCTCGCGGCCCTCGAAGAGCACGGAGCCCTTGGAGATGCGCCCCTGAGGCTTCGGCAGAAGCCCGAGCACCGAGAGGTTCGTGACGCTCTTGCCGCAGCCCGACTCCCCCACGATGCCGACGATCTCGCCCTTCGCGACGTCGAAGGAGACGCCGTCCACGGCCGTGACCGTGCCCTCGTCGAGCACGAAGCGGGTCTGCAGATCCCGGACCTGCAGCAGGTTCTCGCCGGCGGCCGTCACTTGCGCGTCCTCGGGTCGAAGGCGTCGCGCAGGCCGTCGCCGAAGAAGTTGAGGCTGAAGAGCGTGATGGCGAGGAACAAGCTCGGGAAGAAGAGCAGCCACCAGTAGCTGTGGATCGGATTCACGACGCCCACGCCCTCGGAGACGAGCAGGCCCCATGAGAGCTCGACGCCGAGCCCGAGGAACGAGAGGAACGACTCCAGGATGATGACGGCGGGCACGGTGAGCGTCGCGTAGACGATCACCACACCGAGCGTGTTGGGCAGGATGTGCCGGAAGATGATGCGTAGGTCACCCGCCCCCATCACGCGTGCGGCCTGCACGAACTCCTGGTGCCGGAGTGTCAGCACCTGGCCACGCACGATGCGGGCGGTCATGAGCCACTGCACGACGCCGAGCGCGAGGAAGACAGGCGCGGCGCTTCCGCGTGCTGTGTCCGAGAACATGATCATCACGAGGATGACGAGGAACATGTACGGGATGCCGTACAGGAAGTCGACGATGCGCATCATGATCTCGTCGAGCTTCCCGCCGTAGTAGCCGGCGATCGCCCCGTAGAACGTGCCGATGATCACCGAGACGATCGTCGCGATGAGGCCGACCATGAGCGAGACGCGTCCGCCTTCGAGCACGCGCGCGAGGTAGCTGCGTCCGAGGTTGTCGGTGCCGAAGGGCTCGTCCCACGAGGGCGGCTGGTGCGCATTGGGGAGATTCGTCGTCTGGGCGTCGGTCTCGATCAGACCGAAGGTGACGTACTCGATGTTGCAGCCGAGCACCATGATCACGACGAACACCGCGCCGACGATGGCGAGCTTGTTCTTCTTCAGCCGGCGCCAGGCGTCGGCACCCAGGCTCGTGCCCTTCTCGGCCGAGGGGATGAAGGTGTCGGCCGGGTCCGGGGTGAGGCTCTCGTGCGGGGGTGTCCTGTGGTCTGTCACAGATCCTCCCGGACTCGCGGATCGAGCCAGGCGTACGCAAGATCCACGAGCAGATTGAAGAAGGTCACGATCGTGAAGTAGATGATCGCGGTGCCCAGCACGACGGAGTAGTCGCGGTTGATCGCGCTGTTGACGACCCACTGCCCCATGCCGGGGATGCCGAAGAGCGTCTCGACGACGAACGAACCGGTGAGGATGCCTGCCGCCGCGGGACCGAGGAACGTCACGACCGGCAGGATGGCGCCCTTCAGCGCGTGCTTGAGGATGACCTCACGCTCGCTGAGGCCCTTCGCGCGCGCGGTGCGCACGAAGTCCTGCTGCATGACCTCGATCGTGCCGGTGCGCGCCAGCCGGGCGATGTAGGCGGCGTACGGCAGCGCCAGGGTGAGCGCGGGCAGGATGAGGTTCCCGTACGAACCCCAGCCCGCCACGGGCAGCCAGCCCAGGTTCAGCGCGAACAGGATCAGGAAGCCCGCGCCGATGACGAAGTTCGGCAGCGAGATGCCCACGATGGCCAGCCCCATGCTCGTGTAGTCCGCCGCGCTGTTGGGTTTGAGCCCGGCGCGGATGCCGAGCCCGAGCCCGATGGTCACTGCAAAGACGAGCGCCAGCAGTCCCAGCGACATGCTCACCGGCAGCGCAGGCAATAGGAGTTCGTTCACCGTGCGGCCCTGGACCTTCACGGACAGGCCCATCGAGCCGTCCTCGATGATGCCCTGCATGAACCAGCCGAAGAAGCCCAGCGGGGTCTTGGCCACGCGGAACTTCTTCATCTGCTGCTCGATGGCCTCTTCGTCGGCCACCTTCTCGGAGGCGAACGGGCTGCCGGGCGCCTCGTACATGAGAATGGTGGTGAAGAAGATGAGCAGGACCAGGCTCGGGATCATGAACGCCACGCGCCGGTGCACGCGCGGCGGCAGGAAGAGCCAGGCCAGGGCGACGACGGCGGCGGTGAGGATGACCGCGCCCGCCGGGCCGAGCGTGTGCCGACCGAGGACGAGCAGCACGAGGGTCAGGTAGATGCAGCCCGCGACCCGGATCCAACGGTTCGGGATGTAGGCCGTCGCGCCGATCAGCACGAGGCCGACGACCAGGACGAGCCCCTCCAGCGGACCGACCCACAGCGTCATCGCGACGAAGATGACGGCCGCCAGGACGAGCAGACCCAGGATGCGGGGGTTCAACAAGCCCACGTCAGCGCGAGCCTCCGTCGGCGTCCTTCATCCACATGCCGCGGATGGGATGGATGTCCTGGCGGTTCTCCACGAAGCCGCCGACCTTCTCGCTCACCAGGCTGCTGACGACGTAGAAGTAGATCGGCATGATCGGGTAGTCGTCCTGCACGAGGATCGCCTCGGCTTCGCGCAGCAGGTGCATGCGTAGGTCGGCGAGCGCCGCGACACGGGTCTCGGGCGTCTCCGCGTTCTTCACCGCATCCAGCTTGCTCTGGGCACGCTCACGCTCCTTGAGCTTGGGCAGCCACTCGTCGGCCACGTCCATGAACGCGTAGACGTTCGCGGCGTAGCGGATCAGGCTGTCGTAGGCAGCGCTGGAGTAGCCGGTCTGGTTGTTGCCCCCCTTGGTGACCCACATGTCCAGGAAGGTCTTGGGATCCTGGTAGTCGCCGATCCAGCCGGCGCGGGCCATGTCGTAGTCGAGCTTGCGCGTCGTGTCCTGGTAGGCCTGCCACTCCTGGTTGTAGGCCTTGATCTTGATGCCCAGGTTCTTCCGCAACTGGTCCGCGATGGCCTCGGCGATCTTGCGGTGGCTCTCGTTCGTGTTGTAGAGGATGCCGATTTCCTTCAGCCCCTTGCCGCCGGGGTAGCCGGCTTCGGCCATCAGCCGGCGCGCCTCCTCCACGTTCATCTCGAGGTTGGTCGGCGGCGGCTCGTAGCCGGGCATGCCGGGCGGAACGAAGAGATAGGCAGGCTGCTCGCCCAGCTTCGTCACGTGCTCGACGATCGCCTTGCGATCGATCGCGAGGGAGATCGCACGCCGCACGCGCACGTCGTTGAACGGCTTGCGCGTGTGGTTGAAGCGGTAGTAGTAGACGACCATGCCCGGGTACTTGCGGAAGTCGGGCCGCTTCTTGAGGATCTGCACGAGGTCGCGGGGGTAGTCGGGACACCACTCCGCGCCGCCCGTGAGGTAGAGGTTCAGCGCCAGGGTCTGGTTGGCGTACGGGAACGCGTCCACGACGCCCAGCCGGATGGTGTCCTTGCCCCAGTACGTCTCGCTCCTGACGAGGCGGATCTTCTCGTTGACGCGCCACTGCTCGAGGTGGAAGGCGCCGTTCGTGACGATCTTGTGCGGCAGGAACCAGTCGTCCACCCACTCGTCGGTCTTCCCCGGGATCTCCACCACGTGCCTCGGCACGGGGCGCGCGGAGTAGAACGACGTGATCTCAAGGAAGTAGGGCGTGGGCGCCTTGAGCTCGGCGACCAGGGTGTAGTCGTCCGTCGCGTACACGCCCTGGTCCACGCCGAAGTGCTTGCGCGCCAGCGCGGCCCGATCGCGCCTGCGCTGCCCTTCCTCGCGCAGTGCGGCCTCGTAGGACTGGAGCTCCGCCGCCGTCAGAGTCCCCTCGTCCCGCGCGAGGGCCTCCAGCACGACGGGGTGTGTGACGTCCTTCAGCGCGTTGCGGGCCTCGCCCTTCTCGAGCAGCGTCTGCCACGCCTTCGCGCTCATACCGGCATCGCTGACCTCCACCATCGCCGCCTGGACCATGTCGGCGACCGGCGTCTTGTCCTTCTCCGTGAGGGGGCCGATCAGCTTCTTCGCGTGGCTCTCGTAGGTGTTGTACTCCTGGGCCCACTTCAGCATGTGCATGATGTAGGCGTACTCGGAGCCGAGCTTGGGCTCCTGCAGGCGCTTCCACGAGTAGACGAAGTCGTGGGCGGTGATCGGCGTGCCGTCGCTCCAGCGCGCCTCCTTGCGCATGTGGAAGGTGTAGGTCTTGCCGTCTGCGGAGATGTCCCAGTGCGTGGCGCAGCCGGGCACCGGCGCGAGGGTCTCGGGATCGCGGTAGGTGACGCCCTCGAAGATGGCGTCCGCGATGCGGCCTTCCGGCTGCCCCGTCATGATGTGGGGATCGAGGGTCTTCGGCTCGGTGCCGTTGATGAACCGGAAGTCCGCGGGGCGTTCCGTCGAGGCGGAGAACGTGATCCCCACCAGGACGAGCGCGAGGAGCAGGACGGCTCCAATGCCCAGGAGATTGCGGTACATCCGGCCCTCCGCCGCCAGTCGGGCGGGGAGTCTAGCACGGGTCTGCGGCGTCGCCTGACGCGAAGGTGTACGGGTGGAAGGCTGTAGGGGCGGCCCGAGACCGCGCGCAGCGCGGGCGAAGGCCCGCCCGCCTCATGCGTGTGGCATCACGACTGCGAGGGCGGGCGTTCGCCCTTCGACTCGACTTCGTCTCGCTCAGG
>JASJDY010000151.1 GCA_030065025.1 Planctomycetota bacterium | reverse complement strand
CTCTCGAAGCTGCAGCGGCGGATCGACGCGAAGTTCTCGCCCCACAGCAGCCTGGTCGACGACGCGACGGTCACGATCCACTGTGACCTCGAGCCGGACCAGCGCAGCATGAAGAACGTCGTCGGGCTGCTGGAGCCGGCGGAGGGCCACACGACGACCGGGGGCGCCTCTACCGTCGTGAAGGACACGATCGTCGTCGGCGCGCACTACGACCACGTCGGGCTCGGTAACTTCGGCTCGCTCGGCGGCAAGGGCAACATCCACAACGGCGCCGACGACAACGCGTCGGGGACGACCGCGCTGCTCGAGATCGCGGAGTACCTGGCCTCACGTCGCCACGAGCTCAGGCGCCGCGTCTTGTTCATCGCGTTCAGCGGCGAGGAGCTGGGCTTGCTCGGTAGCAAGCACTACGTTCGCGAGCCCCGTGTGCCGCTCGCCGACTGCCACGCGATGCTCAACCTCGACATGATCGGCCGCGCACAGAAGAACCGGCTGTACGTCGGCGGCACGGGCACGTCGCCGATCTGGCCCGAGATGCTCCGCCGCCTCAACAAGCAGACGAGTCGCTTCGACCTCACGCTCTGGCCGGGCGGCAAGGCGCCCAGCGACCATTCGTCGTTCTACGAAGCGAACATGCCCGTGCTGTTCTTCTTCACGGGCCTGCACGGCGACTACCACCGGCCGTCCGACGATCCCCGGACCCTGAACTACGCCGGGCACGAGAAGGTCGCGCGGCTTGCGGCGGCGGTGACGTTCGAGCTGGCCACGCGCGCGGGCGACAAGCCGCAGTTCACCCGCTGCGACGCCGGGGGCTTCAGCGTAGGCCCCTTCACGGGGCTCTCGGTAGAGCAGCGCGACGACGGTGTCTACGTCGCGTACGTGGAGAAGCGCAGTCCCGCGAGCAAGGCGCGCTTCAAGGTGGGGGACCGCATCGTCACGTGGGGCGGCGCGGACCTGCCGACGACGAATCGCTACAACGACCTCGTTTCGAAGGCGAAGCCAGGAGACAAAGTCGACGTCGTCATCGAGCGCGAGGGCAAGCGCAAGACGTTGAAGCTGAAGCTCGGGAAGACCTAGAGGCTGCCTACCGCACCTCGACGTTCGACCACCGCACCGCCGAGCCCGCCTGCGCGCCCAGGCCCCAGGGGCCCGTCAGGCCGCCCTTGCGCTCGGTGAACGTCACGTCCGCCACGACCTGGCCGCCGACATGCACCTTGAGGCGCGAGCCGTCGACGTCCACACGCACCTCGTAGACCTTGTCGAAGTCGAGTCCGGTCAGCTCCTTCGAGGCGCGACTCTGCCAGGTGTCCTTCTTCGCGTCGTACGAGAAGACGTTGACGCCAAAGCCCAGCGTGAGCGCGACGGATACGAAGCCACCGTCGCGTCGGTCCAGCAGGATGTTGGCCTGGTCGCCGTAGTTGCGGAGCAAGCGGACCCGCGCACGGAAGGAGTACGCCTTCTTGCCGACCGGCTTCGTTTGCCACGCCAGCGCATTCGTCTTCGGGAAGGCGACTTGCAGCCAATCCTCGCCTGCGGTCTCGAGCGATCGGCGACTCTCCGACCACTGGGGCTTGAGTCCGTCCAGGTACTTCGGCCAGTCCCTCTCCGCGCGGCGCATGCCCGACGAGCCCAATGCCTCGGCGAAGGCCTTCTTCGCGCGCGTGCCGAACCCACTGCCGCCGCCCAGCCTCTTGATCGCGCGCAGCGCCTCGCGCGTGATCCGGGCGTGCTTGGCCATGAGGTAGGTGAAGAAGACCCGTTTCACGGCGTAGACCGTGTACCAGTACGGATCCTTCACGCCGTCATCGAGGATCGTCGCGACGTCGAGGTCGCGCTTGCCCTGAGCACGCTCGATGCCGCGCGCACTCATCGGGTCGTCCTGGAGGCCGCGAATCAGACCGAGGGAGCGCAGGGCTTCGTACTTCAGCCACTGCGCTGCGCCGTCGGCGAGCCAGTCCGGATGGCTGCGGTAGTTGGCCATGGCTCGAAAGCGGACCAGGTGCGCCGCTTCGTGCAGCAGTAGGTTGAGCGTCAGGTAGGGGAGGCCTTCGATCGCGAGCAGGTCGTCGCTGACCTCCGGCTGCATCGCGACATGGGCCGACTGCGAGTCCCACAGGGCACACGCGAGGTTGCGCTTGAACTTCCCGCCCGCCCGCTCGTCCATCGCGAGGCCGTAGTCCCCGGCGTCGCGGTAGAGGTTGACCTCGAGCTTGTCGTCGAGCTCCCCCGTGCCGAGCCCATAGAGCTTTGCGGCGTGCGGCCAGAGGGCCTCGACCGCCTTCAGGGCCTGGGCCGCCGCAACCTCGGAGTCGAAGTGGACGACGACCCTGAAGTGCTTGCCGACCGCGACGCGCTGCGTCGCCTCCTCGGCACGGGCAGGGACGGCCACGACCAGCAAGGTTGTCAGGAACAGGGCCGCGCGGTGCACGATCACTTGGCTTCGTCGCGCGTCGTGCGGGGATAGGTGCCGTTCTCCTTCATCCACGCGGCCACGGCGCGCATGCGCTTGCGGAAGAGCCACGGCTCCTCGAAGGCGACCGGTCCGGCGGCCGCGGCGGCGGCCAGGCAGGCAGCATGCTCTTCGGGCAAGCCGTTGTCCCCGAACCGCGGGTTCGGGCCGTAGGCGAGGCGCGCGCGGATCACGAGGACGCTGTAGTTCTTCCCGTCGACAAACAGGTAGCCGAGCGTCCGGCCGTACTTGTCCGTGTTGCCCGAGCGCAGCAGCTCGACCTTGTCTGCGGTCGACACACAGCCGCGCAAGAACGCCGCGGCCTCGTAGCCGAAGGGCTGGGCGTAGGGCAGGTCGTGGTCGAGGTGCTGCACCTCGGGCGTGTCGATCCCGATGATGCGCACGCTCTCCGTGCCGCGGGCCCAGCGGATGTCGATCGAGTCGCCGTCATCGAAGCGGATGAGCTTGTGCGGAACGGCGACGCGCTCCTTGCCGCGAGCGTCGGCCGTGGAGGTCGGTAGGAGGAACAGCCCGGCGATCAGGCCGAGGACGAGGAGCGCAGCGGTGGTGAGGTGAAGGCGAAGCGACATGGGGCTCTCCGTAGGGCGGTCGGAGGGCATTGTATGCAATGGGGCGAGGCGCTGTGTTCACGTCACGGCCACAGCCACGGCCGACGCGTCACGCAGGCGCAGACGGGAGATCCAGAGGGATCAGCGGTCGTCCGGTTTCGCGTCCAGGTCGATCGCGACCGAGTTGATGCAGTAGCGCAGGCCCGTCGGCTTCGGCCCGTCCGTGAAGACGTGGCCCAGGTGGCCGCCGCAGCGGGTGCACGTGATCTCGATGCGACGCATGCCGTGGCTCAGGTCCAACGTCTCGGTCAGGCGCGCGCCGTCCAGCGGCTCGAAGAAGCTGGGCCACCCACAGCCGGAGTCGAACTTGGCGTCCGACTCGAACAGCTCCAGACCGCAGCCGGCGCACTTGTAGGTGCCCTTCGTCTTCGTGTCCCAGTACTTGCCTGTGAAGGCGCGCTCCGTGCCCTTCTCGCGCAGGATGTGGAACTCCTCCGGCGTGAGGATGCGCTTCCACTCCTCTTCGCTGCGTTCGAGCTTCGTCACGACGTCGGTCCTTTCCGTGGCCTTCCCGGTCTCGTCCTGCTTCTGCGTGTCGGTCCCTGCCGGTTCGTTGGCTTCGCGCGGGGCCACGCTGTCCGATGAGGGGGTGGACTTGTCGCGGCCCGCCACGATCGCGACGACGAGGATCAGGCCGATGACGAGGGGGGCGGACCAGGTGGCGATGCGCTTCATGGCGGCTCCTGCGCAGGGCGCGCGATGATACCGGTCCGCCCAGGGCGGCGGACGGCGCCGAAAGCGCCCTGCAGCCCCGTTTTGCAGTCTTCTGACACGCTGCACCGCCGGCACGACCTACGGTGAACAGGTCATCTGGGGAGTCGGGTCATGCACGCACGTTCACACGTGGTCGTCCTTCTCGCGTTCGCCCTTGCCATCGTGCCGCTCGCGTGGGCCGAGGAAGGGCGCCAGTCCGGTGCCCCGAGCGGCGAACCTCCGTCGATCACCTATCCGGGCTCGCGCGAGTCCAGCACGTGGGTCGAGAAGCCCGACGGTACGCGCGTGGCCGTGGGCAAGGGTGTCGAATGGCAAGGCGTCAAGGTGTACCTCTCACTCCTGTGGGATCTCGTCGGTGTGGACGCGAAGACCGGCAAGACGCTCTACGCCGTGAACGTCGGTGCCTTCTGGAATGCGATCGGCTTCAAGCAGGTCACGCCCCGCGGCGGCGCCAAGACGTGGGCGGTGGAACTGCGTCCGGGGCCGCGCGCCCGCCAGGGCAGTGAGCGCCGGCAGTACCACGACCTGCGCACGGGGCGGAAGCTGAGCGTGCCCGGTCTCGTCAAGGCGCCCAGCGGCAAGCGGTTCGAGCCGCGTGCCGTGTGGTCCGGGAAGCACACGCGCATCGCGAAGCCCTTCCACACCATCCTCACGACCCAGGCAGAGTGGTCCGGCCTGAAGGCTCGCCTCTTCGGGACCGACGTACCCAAGGCGCTCGGTCGCGTGGACTTCGACACCGAGGTGGCCCTCGTCATCTCGGAGGGCAACGGCTGGAACGGTAGTGGCGTCGCCGTTGCGGAGGCCTACGAGGACAAGGCGAGGTTGCTCGTGCGCACGCAGCGCCGGAGCTTCCAGACGATGAATGGCGCGGAGAAGGTCCGGGTCTGGGCCGTCGTGGTCCTGCCGCGCCGGCCTGCGAAGGCCTACGTCGTGGAGCGCAACCGCCAGGGGCTGATCGGCGGACCGCCGATCTGGAAGCGGAGCTTCCGTCTCCAGCGCCTGGGCAAGCCCGGCGCAGCGCTCGAGGGGCTGCCGCCGGCGACGGACGAACCTCACAAGGGCTGGGAGCGTTGAGAAGAGGGGGGACGTCCCGCGCCTGACGCGTCGGCCTAGACTGTAAGTCGTCCAAGGAGTGTGGGACCGCCTGGGGAGGGCGTGATGGTGCGAACGATGGTCTGGTGCCTGGCGCTGCTCTGCGCCGGAGCCCTGGCCTGGTTCGTGCTCGACGATCCCGCGCCGCCTACGGGCGGGGTCTTCGATCCCAGCGGCGCCGAGTCCGACGAAGGCGGCCCGGAAGCAGACGGTCCCGGCCTCAAGGGCCGCGACGGCAAGCCGCTCGTCGTGGAGGACGTCGCGCCGGAGGGCGAGGCCGAGATCCACGGACTCGTGCTCGACGAGGACGGCCTGCCGGTCGCCGGAGTCCAGGTCGCGGCGCAGCCGCGCGACACGACCACGCCCGGGCTGGCCGAGCGCAACCGGCGCTCGGCCCTCGCGCTGTTCGATCCGCCGCGTCGGCCCGGCAAGGCGGTCGCACGAGGCACCAGCCAGGCCGACGGCTCGTTCGTCATCGAGGGGCTCGAGCAGGGCAAGCGCTACCGCATCGCTGCCCAGGTTGCGCCGCCGCGCTACAGCAGCAGCCAGGACTCGACGGCCACCCTCGGCCGGCGCAACACGGCGCGCATCATCGTGGGCCAGGGCAACGCCCTGCAGGGGCGTGTCGTGGACGCCGACGGGAACGGCATCCAGGCCTGGGTCTCCGTCAGGCGCCAGGGCTCCATCGGCAACAAGACGTATGTCCAGGCGTCGTGGCGTCCGCTGCCCTTCCCGACGAACAAGGCAGGCGCGTTCACGTTGCCGGCCGTCCCGAGCGGCACGCTCCTCTTCACCGTGACGGTGCTCGGTCGCGGCTCGCGCTCGAACCTGCCCGTCGACACGCCCACGGACCAGGTCGTCGAGCTGCCGTTCGAGGATCCCTCGGGAGCGACCGTCGAGGGACGGGTGATCGATACGGCCGGCCGCGGCATCGCCGGCGCGAAGATCAGCGTACGGAGCGCGCCCGAGCGCTACGGCGGATTCGTTTCCACCACGACGCGGGCCACGACGAGCGATGCGAGCGGCGCGTTCACGATCCAGCGGCTCACGCCCGGCGTCATCCAGAGTCTCGTCGTGTGGGCGGCAGGCTACGTCTCGCCGGGTTCCATCGGCGGTGGCATGCCGCTGACCGAGAACAAGCCCACGCGGCTCGACGTCGTCCTCGCGAAGGGCGCGACCATCACCGGCCGCGCTCTCGATCCCACCGGGCAGCCGGTCGCGGGTGCGACGATCCAGGCCGGCCGCATCAGCACGGGCTACGGGAGCTGGAACACGTCGCTGTCGACCGCGACCGCCGATGCCGAAGGGCGCTTCACGCTGATCGACGTACCGCTCGGACCGGGCGAGCTCAAGGCGAAGGCCGACGGCTACTACCAACCGCCGCGCGAGGGGCAGTCATCGCCCTATCCGTGGATGCCGCCTCCGACGGGTGTCGCCTACGACGCGAAGGAAGAGGGGCAGAGCCTCGAGAAGGACGTCGAGCTGGCGCGCGGTCGCGTCATCCAGGGCACCGTGAAGCACGAGGACGGCAGCCTCGCCAAGGGCGTGCGCGTGACCGTGAACATCGTGCAGGGCGGCTGGTACTGGGGCTTCCAGGGCCAGAGCAAGCCGGTGTTCACCGGCGAGGATGGGACGTTCCGCTACGAGGGGCTGGCGCCGGACAAGACGTACAACGTCACCGCCGAGTCGGACACCCACATGGCCGAGCCGGTCAAGGTAACGATGCCGAAGGAGGTCGACCCCGAGCCCATCGAGATCCAGCTCAAGCAAGGCGGCATCGTCCAGGGGCGCGTCATCGAGGCGGACGGCACGCCGGCCTCGGGCGCCAGCGTGACGTGCAACGCCGGCAACCGCAGGGCCGTGACGGATGCCGAGGGGCGCTTCGAGATCACCGGCATCAAGGCCGGCAAGTGGCAGGTGCAGGTCGGCAACGTCAATCCCGTGCCGGCCGGCGCGAAGCAGTCCATCACGATGGCCTGGGGAGAGACGATCGACGACGTCGAGCTCACGATGCCCGTCACGTTGACGATCCAGGGCACGGTGACGGATCCCGACGGCAAGCTGCTGCCGGGCATCTCGGTGCGCGCGCGGAAGATCAGCGGTAGTGGGACGCGCCGGCGTAGCCGCGGTCGCAGCTACTACGCGACCACCGACACGAAGGGGCACTTCGAGCTGAAGGCTCTCGGCGAGGGCGACTACACGGTGTGGGCCGGCAGTGCGAAGGAGAGCCCCATCCGCGCCGGCGATGAAGACGTCCAGCTCGTCTACGAGGAGCCGGACCGAATCACCGTGGAGGGGCGCGTCACCGATCCCGACGGCCGTGCCGTGGTACGCGGCTCGGTGCGCGTGTGGTACGGCCCGCGCGGGAAGCGCCGCAGCCAGGTGAGCGGCACCATCACCGGTGGTTACTTCCGCGTACGTGTCGTCACCGACGAGTCGGAGGTCGACGTCGAGGTCACGCAGGCGCAGGACGCGACGAACCGCCCCGTGAACTTCCTGCCCGACCGCGAGAAGGACCTCGCCATCGGCGCGCCGATCGAGATCCGGCTGACGCGCGGCATGGAGCTGAAGGGACGCATCACGGATCCGACCGGCAAGGGGATCGCCGGGATCCAGGTGCAAGCGAGTCCGAAGGGACGCCGGGACTACGGCTGGAATCCCTGGGGCGGCGCGCGCAACGCAGCGCGCTCCGACGACGAGGGCGCCTGGACCATCCGCGGACTGAAGGACGGCGACTACACGCTATCCGTGACGCCGGGCGGCTCCTGGATCACGCCGGAGAAGCAGGACGTCAGCGCCGGCGAGGAGGGCATCGTCTTCAAGCTCGTGAAGGGGTTCACGATCTCCGGCAAGGTGCTCGATCCCGACGGTGAGCCGCTCCCCGGCGCGAACGTCTGGGCGCAGGAGACGAGCGCCTCGAAGGCGTCACGCGGCGCGGGCAAGGGCGGCTACGACTGGATGGCGCAGATGCGTCTGCGCGCCCAGACGGGCGCCGACGGCTCCTACGAGCTCAAGGGACTTCCGGAGAACGCGCTCTTCAACGTGAGCGCCGGTGGCAGCGGCGCGAAGCAGCCGTACATCACGGATTCGATCAAGGACGTCGTCGCCGGCAGCAAGGACGTCACGCTGCAGCTCGCTCTCGGCTGGCTCATCGAGGGCGAGGTCGTCGGGCCGGATGACGAGCCGATCCGCAGCGCGCACATCAGCGCGTCGCCCGTCGATCCGAAGGCTGGGCTTCGTTCGGCGAGCACGAACCTCCAGAACGGTTCGAACCGCTTCAAGCTCGGACCGCTGCTGCCGGGGCGCTACCGCGTGCGCGTGCAGGTCTACGGTCGCACCTACGGCAATCCCGAGCAGCAGGAGGTCGACGCGGGGGCGCAGGGGCTGCGCTTCGCGTGCACGCAGGCGCTGACCGTGACGGGCCGCATCGACGCCGACGACGTGAGCGGCTACAACGTGTACTTCAAGGGCAAGGACGGCTCGGTGTCTTCCAGCCGCGTGCAGAACGACGGATCGTTCACGATCTCCAAGGTGCGCGCCGCCACGGGCACGCTCTACGCCAACCGCCAGGGCGACGATCGCTACGCGCTCCTGGAGAACGTCGAGGTCGGCACCGGGCCGCACGACCTGCGTCTCAAGATGGGCCAGAGCATCGAAGGCATCATCGACAACCTGCCCGAGAGCAAGCGCCGAGCGCAGGTCTACGCGTACGGCCACGGCATCTGGATCTCGGCCCAGGTGAACGCGGAGGGCGCGTTCCTCATCACGGGCCTGCCGCCGGGTAAGTACAACGTGCAGGGATGGATGCAGGGCGGCTCGATCCGCGCGCGTCAGGGCATTCCGGCCGGCGCCGCCGATGTCGTGCTCGAGTTCGTGTCGAGCAAGCGGTAGGGCTCTAGCGCTTCCCGCCCGCGCTCGCGATGCCGCGCTTCAGGCCGTCGATCGTGGCCTGTAGATCGTCGAGTGTCATCACGAGCTCGACGGCCGCGCCATCCGCGTCCGGGCCGATCTCGACGTCACGACCGCAGCGCGCACCGCGCGTGAACCACGTGCCGTGGCGGAGATGGAAGAGGCCCCAGCGTACGTGGTAGCGACCCGACCGCGGAAGCAGGATGCCGCGGCGCGCCTGGGCGAGCGACACGGGATAGCCGAAGTCGCCACGCGGGATGTTCTTCGGGCCGGCTCCGCCCAGGTTGTCCATCAGGTCGACGAGGCGCTCCGCGCTCAAGCCATCGGGGTCAGCCGCGTCCACGTCCAGCGGGCGGATGCGCAGCATCACGCGCACGTTCTCGGGCACGCCGGACTCCGGCACGTCGCGCACGCGAACACGCAGGCGATAGCCGCGCTCGACGGCGATCGTGCGGTCATCGCCGACGCCGGTGACGTCCCGCACGCGGAAGCCGCGGGCGAGGACGCGGAGGTCGTGAGGCTGCGCTCGGCGCGGGAGCATGAGCGTGCCGTCCTTCGGCGACCAGCGCGCTTGGGCCGGTGCCGCGCCCGACGCGGTCTTGACGAAGACCTGGGCTCCCTTGACCACGCGGCCGTGACGGTCGACCACCTTCACGCGCAGGCTCTGGCGCGCCAGGGCCGGGGCGGCGGCGCCGCCCTTCGCGCCCTTGGCCTGGATGACGGCTACGAGGCCCAGCCCGGCCAGCACCATGCCGGCCACCAGCGTGGCGCGGATGAGGAGGCGCTGGCGCTTCTCGGGAGTCATCGGCACCCGCGCATCTTCCCCGTGCCCACCGACGGCCTGCGGACGTCGCCGGCCGCTCGGCGCCCCTCTCGTCGCGCTGACCGCAATTGCCTACAATCCGTCCTCTGGGAGGGATTCCATGCGTCTTCTCGTCCTCGCGCTCTTCACGTTCGCTCTGCTCGTCGCGCCTGCGGTCCTCTGGGCGGACGAACCGCCCACGAAGCCTGCCGACAAGAAGGGGGACGAGGCGCAGCCCGCCGACGAGAAGCCCGACGAGAAGCCTGCGACGACCGAGACGGCGCCGGACCTGTCGCCGCCCGCCGTCGCGTACCGCGACATCCGCAACCTCCCGCGCACGATGCCGTACGCCGAGCGCATGGCCAAGACGAAGGCGAACGCCAACGCCTATCTCGACGCGTGGGCGAAGTCCGGCCGCGAGGCCAAGGCAGGCGAGCGCCAGTACATCGGTCTGATCCAGCAGACGGCCGAGCGCTGGGCCGATGCCGCCGCGAGCTTCGCGACGACGTGCGCCGACGCCGCCGTGCCGGCCAGCCTGCGGCACAACGCAGCCGTGTCCGAGGCCCGCCTCTACCAGAACGCGAAGGCGCGCGAGGCCGTGGGGGAGGACCACGTGAACGCCGCTCTCGCGCGTCTGCGCAAGCACGCCGAGACGATGAAGGCTGATACCGAAGCCCCGATGCGCGGCGGCATCGAGGCGAGTCTTGCGTCCGTGCTGGACGCGACGGGGCGCAAGCAGGAAGCGACCGACCTGCGCATCGCCATGGCGAAGCGCGATCCGCTGATGACGGCCCGCGTCTATCGCTCGCTCATCTGGGGTCTGATGGGCGACACGCACACCATGGACGGCTACGAGGCCATGCGCAAGAAGGCCGAGCCGCTCATGGCGATGCTGAAGGAACAGCAGGCCAAGGCCGTCACCCTCCGGGAGGAGAAGCTCGCCGAGGCCGTCGCCACGCTCAAGGAGAACAACCCCGACGCGCTCGACGAGAACGACAAGCTCAAGAACCGCGATCGTCGCAGCCACTCGCCGCTCGAGCGCGTAGTCGCCAACAACCAGCGCCAGGTGAGCAGCGCGAAGGGCATGCTGACGCGCATCGAAGGCATGAGCAAGCCCATGGGCATGCTCGGCACGCCCGTGCCGGAGTGGACGCTCGAGCACGCGTTCGGGCCGACGAAGACCATGGCCGACCTCAAGGGCAAGGTCGTGGTGATGGACTTCTGGGCCACGTGGTGCCCGTGGTGCATCCGCAGCTTCCCCGCCATCCGCGACCTGATGGAGGAACTCGGTGACAAGGGCCTCGTCTTCGTGGGCGTGACCGCCAGCGCCAGCAGCGTGTACACGCAGCGCTACGACCTCGACGACGACCTCAAGGACAAGGCCGCCGAAGGCGAGCGGCCCAAGCCGGCGGCCCGTCTCGTCCGGGGTGGCGCGATGCCCGACGGGGAGACGACCTTCGGCCCCGAGGAGTACAAGGCCAAGGAGCTCGAGGTCATCACCCAGTTCATCGCGAACCACGAGATGACCTGGCCGGTCGTGATGATCGACAAGGCCGAGCCGGGCCCGAAGTACGCCCTCGGCGGGTGGCCGCACGCCGTCGTCGTCGACCGTGCCGGCCGTGTGCGCTACTTCAAGTCGGGCGCGCTGCTGCTCGACCGCAAGGAGGCCTTCGAGAAGTTCAAGAAGGTGCTCGTCGACCTGCTCGCGGAGAAGGCGCCGTAGAGCGCTGCTGGTAAGGCGCTAGCATGGTGCGTGTGGAGCGCACCGCGTGAAGAACCTCCCTCTGCTGCTGGGCGTCGTCGTGCTGGGGTCGGCGCTCTGGCTGCTCTTCGGTGCCGACACCGACGAGGCGCAAGACGGCCTCGACGGCACCGACTACCTGCCGAGCGAGAACGGCGGAGGGCCGGGGCTCAAGGCGGACGGTCGCGAGCCGGAGGGTCCGGCGACGAACGGCGGCGTCCCCGATGCGCCACCGAACACGACGACGAGCGGCGTCGCGGACGCCACACTCGTCGGACGGGTCGTGGACGACCGACGCGTCCCCGTGGCGGGCGCACAGGTGCAGCTGGGCATCGGTGCCCGCGTCCTTGGCCGTGCCGAGACGGATGCGGACGGGCGCTACACGCTCGGTGTACCGGCTTCGGCTCGCGGCAGCGGCGTGCGCCTCGCGCTCGTCGCGCGCACGGAGGATCGGCGCGCCGGCACGGCCTCCGCGTGGCTCGACGCGAGCGGCGCGCGCGAGCAGAAGCTGCCCGTGATCGTGCTGCGCGCAGCGCACGACCTCCAGGTGCACGTCGTCCGTGAGGGCGGCGGCGTGATGGGGGCGCAGGTCGCCGCCGTTCATCGCGGCGCGGGTGTGCCCCTCCTGCTCGCGTCGGAGAATGGTGACGAGGACGGACGCGTGCTCCTCCGCGGGCTGCCGCCAGGACCACTGGAGCTATTCGCGACCGCTCCCGGTCACGGGCGTGCGCGGACCACGCTGCGCGTACCGCGTGCCGAGAACGCCGGCCCCGCGCTCCTCGAGCTGCAGGCCGAGCGCGTGCTGACGGTGTACGTCTACGACGCACAGTCGCAGCGACCGGTGCGCGGTGCCGAGCTGCTCCTCGGCGACACGCGCACGATGCCCATCCCGCACGGACCGGGCTACCTGCCGTCGCTGCCGCCCGCCCGTACGGATCGTCGTGGCTACGCAGTCATCCGTCGGCTCGGCGCCGACGAGACGATCTACGTGAATGCGCGCGCCGCCGGCTACGCGTTCGCGCCCTGGTGGCACGCTCGTACGCAGATGGCAGCCCCCGGCGTCGAGGAGGTGCGCGTGCCGCTCGCGCGCGCGCGTCGCGTGCGCTTCCCCGTCATCGAGGACACGGTCCCGACGCCCCCCGACGGCACCGTCATCAACGTCGAGTCGAGGGGGGCCGCCCGCGACACGGGTGGCGCCGGTCTGACCGCCGTCATCGAGGACGGCGACGTCATCGTGACCGGTCTCGGCGCCGGCGGCGTCGCCGGCACGCTCATCGCTCCGTCCGGTGCCCTGGCGACGTTCATGGCACGCGCGGGCAGCTCAGAAGGACAGTCCGTCACCTTCCGCCTGCCCCGCACCGTGCGCGTCCGCGTGGTCGAGCGCGGCGGTGCTGCCGTCGCGGACCTGCCCCTGCGGTTGCGCGCCGGCGGCCGCGCGCCGGCCGTCGATCCCGCGGTCACCGATGCCGAAGGGCTCGCCGTCTTCACCGGCGTCGGCGGGGACCGCGCCGTGCTGCACCGCGACGGCCCGGGTGTCGGCCCCGGCGGCCCGCCGCTGGCCACGCTCGACCTGACGCTCGACGTCGAGGTCCACGACGTCGTTCTCGAGCCCGCGATCGAGCTGGTGTTGACGACGCGCATCGAAGGGAGCCCGCGCCTGCCGGCGGAGTACGCGCTGATGGCGGGCGGCGCACGACTCGGCGCTGCACGCATCGATGAGGACCCCACGGCGGGCGAGCTCCGCTGTCTCCTCCGTCCGCCGGCGTCGGACAGCCGCATGCGCGTGCAGCTGCACGCGCGCGGGTATCTCGTCGAGGAGCTCGACGTGGATCCTCGCGAGAGCAGCGTGCGCGAGACGATCGACCTGCGTCCGGCGGGGCGCCTGCTCGTGCGCGTGGAGCCGCCCGAGGACGGTAGCTACACGCTCCGGCTCCAGCGCTACGACACGGACCGCGAGGACTGGATGCCGGCTCGCATCCCCACCGCCCGCAGCGCCCTCGGCGCGGGTCGGGACGTCGCGTCCGCCGACGGAATGCACGTCTACGAGGGACTCGCACCCGGCCGCTACCGCGCATTCGAGCGCGGATCGCGTCGGGCCAGCGAGGAGATCGAGGTGGGGCTCGGCGCCGAGGTCGAGCTCCGCCTCGACCTCTCCGGCGCACGGTGGGTGCGCGGGCGGGTCATCGGTCCGCCGGGCGCGCGCCTGGTGCAGGCGCGCGTGCTCGTCGACGGGCAGGCCGGCGGTGTGTGGAGCGGGGTGCGTCCGGACGGCGAGGGGCGCTTCCGCATCCGGGCCGACCGCGATCAGCCCGTGACCCTGCGTGTGACCCATCCCACGCTCATGCCCGCCGCGCGCGGCGGGCGCGTCAGGCTGGCCGCGGGAACCGACGAGGTCGAGCTGCGCCTGGAATCGGGCCCCGAGCTGAGCTTCCGGGTGAGCGGCTACGAGGATGCGCAGACGCCGGCGAGCGGCCTGTGGCATGCGCCGTTCACCGTCCACCTGTTGCCCAAGGACGGCTCGGGAGGAGAGCGGCTCAGTGCGCAGCCCGTTGCGGACTCCGGCACGTTTCGCCTCGGCGGCTTCAAGCCGGGCGTGTACACGCTCTGGCTGACCTTCGGGCGCACGTACGCGCCGTACGTCCGCGAGGGCGTTCAGCTCGGCACCCAGAGCCTCGATCTGGGAACGATCCGGCCGTCGACGGGCACGACCCTGCGCGTACGCGTGGCCGGTCTCGCGGAGCGCCCGGGTGCGGCCGTGTGGGCCGTCGTGAGCCACGAGGGGGAACCGGCCTACACACGCCACGGCAGCCTCGATCGCGAGGCGGGGGAGCTCGTGAGCCGGGGGCTGGGAGCGGGGCGGTTCCGCGTCGTGGTGCGCGGCGCGGGCCTCGCCGGCGGCTCCTCAGCGGCCCGGATCCTGCTCGAGACCGTGGTCACCGCGGACGGGTCGAGCGAGCGCACGCTGGACGTCCAGCTGCCCTGACCCGCAGCCCATGAAGGCCCTCCGAATGGGGCTTCAGGCCGGCCTTCAGCCAGTCGTTAGGCCCTCGGGATCTCCCTGCGCGGACCGCGAGGGAGTTCCCGCTGGAGGTAGCGGTTGAGCAGGGATCAGGCTCCGGTCGACGCCCTCGATGACACCTCCCTCACGGGGGAGCAGAGGGCTGCCGTGCGCCGTGCCGGCGATCTCGAGATCGCGCATCGTTCGCTGCCGCTGTCGTTCCTCCACCCCGCCCTGACCGGGGTCCTCCTCCTCGCGACGCCCTACGAGGAGATCGCACCGCTCGTCGTGTACGGCGTCCTCGCCGTCACGGTGGCCCTTGCCGCCGTGCGCTACGCCTGCACGCTGCGCTACCGCGAGGCGATCGACTCGAATCCCGCGCAGGCCCGTACGTGGTTCGGCATCGGCACGCTCACGGCTGCCCTCGTCTGGGGCGCCCTCGCCGCGTACACGCTGCACGCGTTCGGCACCGAGTGGACCTCGTTCCTCGTGATCGTCTGTACGGGTGTGCTCGTGGCGGCGAGCCTCAATGCGCTGAGCGCGTCACAGCCGCTCTTCCTCGCCTACCTCGGGCTCTCACTCGGGCCGGCGATCGTGACGGCCCTGCTCGCGGGCACCGTTCCGATGCTGTCCCTCGGCGGCACGCTGCTCTTCATGCTCCTCTACCTCGGCCACCAGGGCCGCATCGTCGCGCGCGACACGCGGCGGTCGCGAGAGCATGCCGTGATCGTCGAGTCCGCCAAGCAGGCTGCGGAAGAGGCGAGCCAGGCCAAGAGCGAGTTCCTCGCCAACATGAGCCACGAGATCCGCACGCCGATGAACGGCATCCTCGGCATGACGGAGGTCGTGCTCGAGTCCAAGCTCGATCCCGAGCAGCGCGAGCACCTCGCGCTCGTGAAGTCGTCCGCCGACTCCCTGCTCTCGATCATCAACGACATCCTCGACTTCTCGAAGGTCGAGGCAGGCATGCTCGACCTCATGGACGAGCCCTTCTCCCTCCGCACGTGTCTCGCGGAGACGCTCAAGGCGCTGGCCGTCCGCGGGCAGGAGAAGGGGCTCGAGATCGTCTTCGACGTCGCCGCCGACGTGCCAGACGCGCTCGTGGGCGATCCGGGCCGGCTGCGGCAGATCCTCGTGAACCTCGTCGGCAACGCCATCAAGTTCACGCCAGAGGGCGAGATCGGCGTCCGCGTGTTCTACCGCTCCCGCGCGCGCGGTACCGCCGAGCTCGAGTTCCAGGTGAGCGACACGGGCATCGGCATCGCGCCGGAGCGCCAGCAGCCGATCTTCGATGCCTTCGCGCAGGCCGACACCTCCACGACGCGCGTCTACGGCGGGACGGGCCTCGGACTTGCGATCTCCGCCAGCCTCGTGGGGCTCATGGGGGGGCGGATCTGGCTCCACAGCGTGCCCGATCGTGGCAGCACGTTCTTCTTCACCACCCAGTTCGAGCTGCAGTTCGACGCCGAGACGCTGCCGCCGCGGCGCGAGCGGATGCTCCTGCGCGGTCGCAAGGCCCTGCTGCTCGAGCCGCGCGAGTCGGCGCGGGACGTCCTCCTGCGTCACCTCCGCGAGCAGGACGTCGACGTGGAGCTCGCCACGACGCTCACGGAGACCGTGCAGAAGATCCGTGAGGCCACGGCTCATGGACAGCCCTATGACGTCACGTTCCTCGAGGGCTCCTGTGTGGTGCCGGACCAGGATGCGGTCTTCGAGCGCCTGAACCGCGCGCGCGGCGAGGCCGCAACCCGCTTCGTGCTCGTGACGGCGGGCCCGCTCCGCGGCACGTTGAAGACGCGCAAGCGCGACGGGGTCGACGGACTCCTGACGAAGCCGCTCGCGCCCGAAGACGTCCGCCGCT
>JASJDY010000155.1 GCA_030065025.1 Planctomycetota bacterium | reverse complement strand
CCATCCACCCGGTGGCCGGCCGCATGCCGGGCCACATGAACGTGCTGCTCGCCGAGGCCAACGTGCCGTACGAAGAGCTCAAGGAGATGGACGAGTCGAACGCGACGATGGACTCGGTCGACGTCTGCATCGTGGTCGGCGCCAACGACGTGGTGAACCCCGTCGCGCGCACCGATCCCGAGAGCCCGATCGCCGGCATGCCGATCATCGACGTCGACAAGGCGCGCACGGTGGTCGTCATCAAGCGCTCGCTGAGCCCCGGCTTCGCGGGCATCCCGAACCCGCTGTTCGCGCTCGACAACGCGCTGATGTTCTTCAACGACGGCAAGAAGGCCTTCAACGAGATCATCGCAGCGGTCAAGGAGGTGTAGGGGCGACCTACCGCCCCCGCACCTTCCGCAGCCCGTACAGCGTCAACGCCACCCCGATCACAGCCAGCACGATCTTGCCGGCGGTGGCCAGGAAGAGGCTCTCGATCAGGTCGTCGAGGGACACGACGGCATCCCGCTGGCCGAGCATGAGCGCGGCCAGCAGGGAGAAGCCGAGGAGCGCGTAGAGCCCGCCGCGCACGATGTCGGTGAAGCGCTCGCTCTTCGACGGCGCGGCTTGCTGCGCCGTCTCGGGCGGCAGGCCCGCCTCCGCGCGCTTCTTGGCGATCTTGGCCTCGGCCTTGGCGCTCTTCTTCTCGGCCTCGTGACGCATCTTCTGCGCCTTCCACTCGGCCTTCGCGCGCTTCTTGTCGGCCTTGTCGGATCCCACGACGAGATCCTACCGCTCAGGGCGCCAACGCGGCCTTGAGCCGCTCGACCACCGGGCGCCGCGCATCCTCGGAAGCGTTGGGATCGTAGGCCTCGATCAGGTTCGCGCGGTGCTGGACGAAGACGCTCCACGCCTCCTTGCGCACGTCGAGCTCCGCGTCCATGAGCAGCTCGGCGACCCGGCGCAGCACGTCGAGACGCCCGTGCTTGGCGGCGGCCGTCGCGAGCGCCTTGCGCGTCTTCGCGTCGGCCGACGCCACGGCCCGGTCCAGCACGTCCGGATGACGCTCCAGGAACCCCCACCAGCCCGCTTCGACCAGCGCGGCCCGGCGCACGACCGGGCTGTCGTCGAGGAGGAGCGTGGTCAGGGCGCCGTCGCGTGCATCGAGCGTCCGGATCACGGCGGCGCGCAGCGCGCTGACGGACGGATCGGCTGCCGGGGCGGCTTCGCGAAGAGCGGCCAGCACGGCGGCGTCGGAGCCTTCGTCGCGCGTGAGCTTGGACAGCCTCCTCGCTGCGCTGCGCCGCAGGCGCTGTGGACTGCCTCGCTCAGCGGCCACATAGCGCTCCCAGGCATCGCGCACGGGCGCGAGCCCCTCCTCGCGACATGCGATCCGATTCGCGACGACCCAGCTCCAGCGGGCATCCAGGTTCGGCGCGCGCCCCCGGCGCCAGCCCTCGACAGCGTCGAGCAGGTCGTTGAGCGGCTGCTCGCGGCGCTCGTCGGCGAGGTCTGCGCGGGCCTCGGTCAGGACACGGGCGGCTTGCTCGCAGCGTCCGAGCCTGAGCAGCACGGCCACGTGCAGCGCAGCCGCATCGATGCGCTCCGTGGCCACGGGATCGGGATCATCGAGCTGCGGCGGCAGGACGGCACGGGCCATGCTCTCGGCGAGCACCAGCATCTCGCGGGCCTCGGCGTCCTTGCCGGCGCTCGCGAGGCCCGCGGCGCGCTCGAGCAGCTGGCGCACGCGGATCCGGGCCATGGTGCGCAGTACGCGCACGTGGCGGCGCTCGATCACCGTCTCGCCGGGCAGGATCCCGCGCGCCTTGGCGTAGGCACGCGCGGCTTCCTCCAGCTTCTGGAGCCAGGCCTCCTCGCGCATACGCCACGCGGCGGAATCCCGGGGGACGCCGCGCAGGGAGATCTGCAGGAAGTCCGCCTCCGCCTGCTGCTGCCGACCACGTAGCGCGAACAGCCCCCCGGCTTTGAGGGCATTGCCGGCTTGGGCCGGCCACCACGACCGCGCCTGCGGCTCCTTGCCCTCCGCCGCCAGCCCCAGCAGGTACGTCAGCGTGTGATGCAGGTACGGCGTGTTGAGCGGCGCGCGCGGCGTCGGCTTGAACTCCGGGTACGGGTCCATGTCCACGAGCGGCCGCTGTGCGTAGGGCGTGTAGTCATGGGGTGGCTGGAAGGCGAGGATCTCGCGGCCGTTCGCGACGTAACCCGACAGCAGCAGCTGCGGATCGGCGAAGCCGGCCTGGGCGAGGTCTTCGCGGACGGCGTGGAGGCGATCGAGCACCGTCATGCGGTCGGGCGTCGCCGTGCCCTTGCGGCCGATCAGCGCGGTGCTCTGCTCGAAGAACCACAGCGTGCCGTCGGGGAAGACCTCGTAGAAGGCGCGCAGGAACGCCGCGTAGAGCCCCACCGGCATGGCGTGCACGGGGATCCATTGGCACAGTACGCCGCCTTCGCGCAGACGATCGCGCGCGAGCTCGTAGAACTCCCGCGTGTAGAAGGGGAAGCCGGCCGGCGAGTAGGGCATGAGCGGCTCGAGCGTGATGACGTCGAGATCGGGCTCGTGCAGGAGCAGCGCGTTGCGGCCGTCGTCGCGCACGACCTCGACGCGGTCGTCGTCGAGGACGAAGCGGTTCGCCTCGGTGAAGTAGGTAGCGAGATCGAGAACCGCGGAGCTGACCTCGACCACCTCCAGGCGTTTCACATCCTTGTGCTGCGCCACGGCGCCCGCCGTGGTGCCCGTGCCGAAGGCGATGACCATCGCGTTCTGCGGGTCCTTCGCGAGCACCGCCGGCAGGTGGCCGAGCATGCGCATGTAGCGGTAGTGCCGGCCGGTGGCAGCGGCTGCGAAGTCGTCGGTGTAGAGATAGCGCTCGCCCGTCTCGTTCTGGACGACGCTCGCGGTCGTGACGGCGTCGCTCTGGACGAGCATCAGCTCGCGATCCGGCTTGTCGTGCAGCACGACGCTGGCGCGCAGCAGGTCCTCGGGAGCGGCGCCGGGCGGCCCGAGCCACATCACGCCGATGCCGACCGCGAGTCCGGCCAGCGAGGCGAGCCGGAGGCGGCCCTCGCCGTCGCGGACGGTAGCGGGCCACGATGCGAGCACGGCTCCGGCGACGAGCGCCAGGACCACGAGCAGGGACCAGGCGCCGGGCACGTGGAAGACGGGCACGATCAGGAACGTGAACACGAACGGCGCGGTGAGGCTGCCGGCGCTGTTCCAGAGGTAGGTGTTGCCGACGGCGTGGCCGGGCTTCTCGCCGTCCAGCTCGGCCCAGCGGACGCACAGGGCGAAGGTCGGCCCGAGCAGCAGGGCGGGCACGAACAGCAGCAGCGCGGCGCCGATCAGGGAGGTCAGGTGCAGACCGGCGGCCACGTCCTCGCTGCCCGCCGCGTCCGCGTAGGCCATCGCGCGGATGTCCTGCATCCAGCCCTCGAGGCTGGGGATCACGACGTAGAGATCGAAGACGAGCGTCGCCGCCGTGAGCAGGACGAGCACGCCGAGCAAGCGCGCGGGTTTGAGGGTGCGCACGAGCACGGGGCCGAGCACGAGACTGCCGATGCCGAGGCCGGCGATGAACACGCCGAGCATCGCGGCGAAGGTCGCCGTGAAGCCCTCGAGGAAGAACACGAGGATGCGGAAGCCCACGACCTCGATCGCGAGGCCCAGGAAGCCGAGCAACAGCGCGGCCTGGAAGGCGGGCGAGCGGACCTTCGGCACTCCCCTTTCGGGGCCCCCCTGGGGTTCACTCGCGCGAGCGACCCCGCTGGTCACAAGCGGCGCCGTGCGGAGGCCGAAGATCACCGTGACGATGCCAACGCCCCCACCGACGAGCGCAGCGACGAGCAGCATGCCCTGGACGCCCCAGAGCGCGACGCCGACGAAGCCGGTGAAGAGGCAGCCGGCAACGGCGCCCACCGTGTTCGCGCCGTAGAGCCACGCGGTCTGACGCCCGGTCTCGCCGGCGCGACGCACCCAGTGACGCACCATCGCGGGCAGCGTCGCGCCGAGCATGAACGCGGCCGGCACGATCACGATCAGCGCGACGAGCACGCGCAGGAACATCTGCAGCCAGCCCGGCGCGCCCGCCGCGAGCGCGACGTACGGTCCCTCGAGCAGCCCGGTCAGCGGGATCGAGATCAGCGCCCACAGCGCGGCACCGATCTCGAACAGTCCGTAGAGGAGCAGCGGCCGCGGATGGCGTTCGGCGAGGCGTCCCCCCCACCGCGCACCGAAGCCGAGCGCTCCGACGAACGTGCCGAGCACGACGGCGGCGGCGGCCGCGGTCGAGCCGAGCAGGAGCAGCAGCGCGCGGCTCCACGCGACCTCGTACGCGAGTCCCGCCGCGCCCGAGAGGAAGAACGCAGACGCGAGAAGAGCTCTAGGCGTGCGAGCTAGCGCCCGAGCCGGCGAGGGCGCATCGGCTGCCGAATCACCCGGTGGGGCCCCGCGCGACCGCAGGTCGCGTGGGGTTGCGCGATCCGGGCTCATCGTTGGCGTCCTCCGCAGTTCGAGGACTCAGCGTAGAGGAAAGGAGACCTTGTCCGCGTGGCCGTTTCGAACGGGCCTCGTTGCTGGACGGGTCGGGCAACCACTCACCCTCGCTGCGCGAGGGATCGGGATGCCCCTACGGCAACAACCCGTGCGGGCTATTTGCCCAGGAGCTCTAGAGCCTTCTGCGCCAGACGAATGGTCTTGAGGCGCTCGCGGCCCTTGCGGCGACGACGCTCGCTCGGCTTCTCGTAGTAGGCGTGGCGCTTCAGCTCGCGGGTGATCCCCTCGTTGTTGCAGAGCTTCCGCAGTCGCCGGAGCGTCTTCTCCAGCGGCTCGTTCGCCTTCGCCTGAACCCGTACGGCCATGAATCCTCCGGACAATGAGGGTCTTCGTCGTCGCGTGGCCGGTTCTCCAGCCACAAGCGGCACAGGTTACGTGCGAGGCGAGGGGGGTCAAGGCGCGTACCAGGGCGTCCTCGTGACAGAAGCATGAAGAAAACGCCGTGATTCGGGTCCCGATGTGGTCCGCAGGGCCCACATGGCCGACGGATGGGAAAGAGGGGCAGTCAACCGGGCGTCCAAGCCCTGTCGAGGAGGATCCGGACACCGTCCAGGCCCGATTCGGCGGGCTCGGCGGGCCATCGGTGCGCTTGCCCGAGACGCATGGCGCAGAGACAATCCGGCATTCGAGGGTAGAGGACAGAGAGGCGGACCAACGCATGGGCACGCAGGCCACCCGACGCGGGCTGAAGGGACTCATCGGCATCGGCGCCATCGGCGTCTTCGTTGCCGCGATCCTTCTCACCCCTGGCTCGTTCCAGGACCCGACCGGCATCACCTGGGCCGACGACGGCGACGAGATGATGGTCCTCAACATCGGGAAGGACGAGGTCGAGATGGAGGCGTTCCTGCGCGTCGTCTCCAAGGCCACGAAGCAGCCGCTCGTCTGGAACCCGGCCGACAAGAACATCCGCGGCAAGAAGATCATCGGCAGCGTCGACATCCGCGCGCCCAAGTCCGAGCTCTTCAACCTCGTCCGCGCGCTGCTCACCTTCTACGAGCTCGTCATGATCCCGGTGGGCCCCGAGGACTACAAGGTGCAGCTCGTCATGGACGCTCGCCAGACGTCCTCGATCCTCAAGCTCAAGCCCGACTACGTGAAGCTCACCCAGAGCAACCTGAACCAGTACGAGAACGCGGACGGCAAGTTCATCACCACGACGATCCGGGTCGAGAACATGACCGACCTGCGCAACGCCCGCAACGCGCTCACGCGCATCGTCACGGGCCAGAACATCGGCAACGTCACCGAGGTGCCCGCAGCCAACGCCTTCGTCGTCACGGACTTCGCCCCCAACGTCGTCGCGATCTACCGACTCCTGCAGGAGATGGACGTCAAGCCCTCTGGCAAGGAGCTGATCTCCGAGTACGTGATGCTCGAGTACGCCGTCGCCGAGGAGATCGAGCCGATCCTCACCGACCTATTCACCGGCCGCGATCGTGTCTCTGCGCGTCCCACGACCGGCCGACGCACGCCCAGCTCCTCGGCCAACACGACGGACGACCCGGAGCCGCGCATCATCAGCGATCCGCGGACGAACAAGATCATCCTGTACGGCATCAAGGACGACCTCGACGAGATCAAGAAGGTCATCAGCAACCTCGACGTCCAGGTCTACGTGCAGAACGACCGCGTCCACGTCGTGCGGCTGAAGAACCTCGAGGCGGAGGACACCGCCGAGGTGCTCAGCACCCTCATCGAGGCGGCGAGCATCTTCGGCACGAGCACCGCGACGACCGGCACCGGCGGCCGCACGCGTCCCGGCAGCACGCAGGCCCCGCGCAACGCGCGCGAGGAAGAGAAGCCGGCCGTCGTCGCGGACGTCAAGAGCAACAGCCTGATCATCGCGGCCACGAAGCGTCAGTTCGAGGAGCTGTCGCGCGTGATCGAGGAGATCGACATCAAGAAGGACCAGGTGCTCATCGAGGCGGCGCTCATCGAGCTCACCCTCGACGACTCCTTCCGCCTTGCCATCGAGCTCGGTCTCGCCGACGACAACGGCCTCGTGGGCAACGACGAGGTCTCCGGCTTCGGCTTCACGTCCTTCGGCCAGACCGTGTTCGCCGACAAGGACGGCGACACCTTCTTCACCGACCGCATCCCGCCCTTCGTGGACAGCGGCGACAACGCGGCCCCCACGGGCCTCGTGGGCGGCATCTTCGCCTTCGGCCAGGTGCCCCTCGTCTTCAACGTGCTCAACTCGGTCACGCAGAGCCGCATCCTGCAGCTCCCGAGCCTGGTCACGGCCGACAACGAAGAGGCCGTCATCGAGGTCAAGGAGGAGCAGGCCTTCACCACCAGCTCCACCACCACGGGCGGCGTCACGAGCGGCGGCCTGGGCGGCTTCGAGAGCGCGGGCACCACGCTCCGCATCTCGCCGCACATCTCCGACGCACGCTTCCTGCTCCTCAACATCAGCCTCACGGTCGAGGCCTTCGTCGGCGAGCCGCGCGTCCTGTCGAGCGGCGATGTCATCCCCGCCGACAAGATCACCCGCCAGCTCACGACGGCCGTCACGTGCCCCGACCGCCACACGGTGGTGCTGGGCGGCCTGATGGGCCGCAACCAGCGCAGCACGGTCGACAAGACCCCCTACCTCGCGGACATCCCGATCCTGGGTGAGGCGTTCAAGAGCACCAACAAGAGCGACCGCGAGACGAGCCTCTTCCTCTTCGTCACCCCCACCATCATGGCGGGCGACAAGGAGGGCTTCACGACGCTGGACATCGAGTCCTGCAAGCGCAAGCAGAAGGCCGACGAGCTCATCGGCTTCACGGAGATCTACAACTCGAACTTCGTGAACTGCGACCTCCAGGACCCGGCGACGGGCGCCTTCACCGGCGCACGCCCCGGTGCGGTCCGCGGCTCGGGCAGCGCCTCGGGCGCCGGCCGCGCCTTCGCAGGACGTGGATCCCCCGGACAGGCAATGCCCCGGGCGGCCCCGGGCGGCGCCACGCCGTCGGAGCGCTTCAGCCGCATCGGCCTCCTCGAGGCCACGCGCTTCTCCGGCGTCAGCCGCGAGCGACTCGAGGCCGAGAAGGCCGCGCGGCGTGCCGCGCTGGTACGCGGCTCTGGTGCCGCCGTCCAGCCGGTCCGCGGCAGGTAGCGCGTCCTCCGCCGGGCGCGCAGCAGCATGCGACGGCAGGTCCTGCGAATCGACGCGGGGCCAACCGTCGAACGACCCGTAGGATGCTGACGTGCAGAATCCCGTCATCGAATCACTGAAGTCGCAGAAGCTCCTCACCGACGAGCAGATCGAACAGGCCTTGGAGGCCGAGCGGGAGACCGGCTGGCCGCTGGACAAGGTCCTGCTGAGCAAGGGCTTCGTCTCCGAGCACGACCTGCTCAAGGCCATGGCGTCCGGCCTGGCGATCCCCTACCAGGAGAACCTGACGAACACCGCGGTCCCGGACTCCTTCGTCAACAAGGTCCCGGTCCAGTTCGCCCGCAACTACTACTTGGTCGGTGTCGAGCAGACGAACGGCACCATGCGCGTCGCCACGGCCTCGCCGTTCGACGCCTACCCGATGGACGACCTCGCCTCGATGCTCCAGATGGAGCTCGAGCCCGTCCTCGCGCCCCGCACCGAGATCACGAGCCTGATCAACAAGGCCTACAAGAACAAGGCCGACATCGTCGAGGAGTCGGTCGGCGACTTCGCCGACGCCGACATGGAGACGCTCGCGGAGAGCCTCGGCGAGTCCGAGGACATCCTCGACGTCGCCAACAAGGCGCCGATCATCAAGCTCGTCAACATGCTCTTCTTCCAGGCGCTGAAGATGCGTGCGTCGGATATCCATCTGCAGCCCTTCGAGGACCGGCTGCAGGTGCGCTACCGCATCGACGGCATCCTGTACGACATGGAGTCCATCCCGAAGAAGATCCAGGACGCCGTCACGAGCCGCATGAAGGTCATGGGCAAGCTCGACATCGCCGAGCGCCGCCTGCCGCAGGACGGTCGCGCTTCGCTGCGCCTGGGCGACGCCGAGGTGGACGTGCGTATCTCGTCCGTGCCGACCAACTACGGCGAGCGCCTCGTCATGCGTCTGCTCGACAAGACCGCGCGTCTCTACGAGCTGGAGGAGATCGGCCTCATCGAGGGCAACCTCGAGATGGTCGACCAGTTCATCCACTACAACCACGGCATCATCTTCGTCTCCGGCCCGACCGGCTCCGGCAAGACCACCACGCTCTACTCGAGCCTCACACGCATCAACTCGACCAAGCTCAACGTGATGACGATCGAGGATCCGATCGAGTACCACCTGGGCGGCATCAGCCAGATCCAGGTGAACGAGAAGAAGGGCCTGACCTTCGCCTCCGGCCTGCGCTCCCTGCTGCGTCAGGACCCCGACATCATGATGGTCGGTGAGGTGCGTGACGTGGAGACGGCCCGCATCGCCATCCAGGCCGCCCAGACCGGTCACCTCGTGTTCAGCACGATCCACACGAACGACGCCGCGACGGTCGTCACGCGTCTGCTCGACATCGGCATCGAGCCCTACCTCGTGGCCTCCTCGGTGATCGTCTGCATCGCCCAGCGCCTCGTGCGCCGCATCTGCAAGGACTGCATCGAACACCACGACCCGGACGCCGACGACCTGTTCCGCCTCAAGCAGCTCAAGATCGACCCCGACGAGCTGAAGGACGGCAAGCTGGTCCGCGGGCGTGGCTGCGGCAACTGCTACGGCAGCGGCTACGCGGAGCGTCTGGGTATCTACGAGATCCTGCCGATCAACGACGACGTCCGCGAGCACATCGTGGAGCGCCACAGCGCCAGCAAGATCAAGCGCGACGCCATCTCGCAGGGCTTCCGCACGCTGCGCATGGACGGGTCGCTCAAGGTCAAGCTGGGCATGACGACCCCCGAAGAGGTCCTCCGCGTCACCCAGCTCGACGTGATGTGAGGCCGAGCCGATGCCCGTCTACGACTACAAGGGCCTGAGCGCCGCCGGCGACGCCAAGACCGGCATCATCGACGCGGACTCCCCGCGCGAAGCCCGCATCAAGCTGCGCGCGCAGAACGTCCTGGTCACCAACATCACGGAGCGCTCGGCCGCGGCCAAGCGCGACCGCAAGAAGGAGAAGATCCTCGACTTCAGCAAGGGGCTGAAGGGCAAGAACGAGGTGCCGATGTACACGCGGCAGCTCGCCACGCTGCTGAATGCCGGCATCCCGCTGGCGCAGGCCATGTCCGCGCTCATCGAGCAGTGCCAGATCCCCGACCTGGAGGCGGCCTTCCGCGACATCCGCGAGAAGCTCACCCAGGGCCACTCCTTCGCCGAGTCGCTCTCCTACCACCCCCACTACTTCGCCGACCTCTACGTCAACATGGTCAAGGCCGGTGAGGCGTCGGGCTCGCTCGACCGCGTGCTGCACCGCCTGGCCGACTACCTCCAGCGCCAGGCGCGCATCCGCAACCGCATCGCCGCCGCGCTGGCGTATCCGATCGTCATGATCATGGTCGGCGTGGTGATCGTCATCATCCTGATGGCGTTCGTCGTGCCGAAGGTGCTGGCCGTCGTC
This sequence comes from Planctomycetota bacterium, assembly GCA_030065025.1. Taxonomy (GTDB): domain Bacteria; phylum Planctomycetota; class PLA2; order PLA2; family JAEUHO01; genus JAHEIK01. The sequence goes on along the minus strand of JASJDY010000155.1, from coordinate 5,791 downwards.
GAGCGCACGGGCCAGTCCATCCCGCTGCCCACGCAGATCCTCAAGTCCTCCGCCGACTTCCTTGGCTCGTACTGGTACATCCCGGCCTTCGGCATCCTCGCGCTGGCCCTGATCCACCGCTGGGGCATGCGCAACGAGGAGTACCGGTACCGCAAGGACAAGTTCATGCTGCGGCTGCCGGTGCTGGGCGACCTGTTCCGCAAGACCGCCGTGAGCCGCTTCGCCGTCTCCATGAGCACGCTGCTCAAGAGCGGCGTGCCCGTCCTCGAGGCCCTCCGCATCGTGAAGGACATCGTGGACAACCAGGTCCTGGCGCGCGTCCTGGACACCGTCCAGAAGCGCATCGTGGAGGGCACCGACATCTCCACGCCCATCAAGCGTTCCGGCGTCTTCCCACCCGTCGTGGGCTACATGATCGCGGTCGGCGAACAGAGCGGCCAGCTCGAGGACATGCTCGACCAGGTCGCCACGGCCTACGACGAGGAGATCGAGGTCCAGACCCAGAAGGTCACGAGCCTCATGGAGCCCCTGATCATCGTGGCCATGGCCGTGGTGGTGGGCTTCATCGTGATCAGCGTGATGCTGCCGATCCTGAAGATCTCGGACGTGGACACGGTCCGGCGGAGGTAGACCCGTCGGCGCCCCAGCCCCGGTTACCATCCAAAGCTGAAAGATGCCTCCCCCCGCCGACGTCCAACGATCGGGGGCAGGCCCCACGGAGAAGAACAACATGGCGATCCGGCGCAACCGCAAGCGCAGCGGCTTCACGCTCGTCGAGCTGATGGTCGTGGTCGTGATCCTGGGCACCCTGATTGCCCTGGTCGGCCCCAACATCTGGAACATGCTCTTCGAGTCGAACGTGAGCGCGGCCAAGGCCCAGATGCACAACTTCAGCCAGGCCATCGACACGTACTACATGACCAACAAGAAGATGCCGGACACGCTCCAGCAGCTCACGGAGACGAGCGGGCGCAACCCGCATCCGTTCATCAAGGACATCCCACCGGACCCGTGGGACAACGAGTACGAGTACCGATTGCTCGACGGTCGCAACTACGAGATCCGCAGCTGGGGTGAAGACGGCATCGCGGAGACCGAGGACGACATCCTCTATCCGGAGCAGCGGGACAACTGACCCGTCGTGCTGAGCGCTGTCCACCCCGTGCCGCGTACCGGCTCGCGCCCTGGGCGCGAGCGCGGCTTCACGCTGCTCGAGCTGATGGCGGTCGTGCTCATCATGGGCGCGGTGCTCCTGATCGTCCCGGCGAGCCTCGAGAACCTCGGCGCGCAGGGCAAGCTCAAGAACACCGCGAACAGCCTCGTCGCCGCGGTCAACGGCGCACGCGAGCGCGCGATCCTCGACGCCTACGAGGTGCACCTCGAGATCGGCACCTTCCGCGACGCCGAGGACGAGTGGCGCTACGGCTGGCGCTACAAGTTCACCAACGTGCCGCCGCCGGACGTCGCCACGGGCGAACAGACGGACGAGGCCGAACAGCAGCGCCTCCGCGAGCAGCGCGCCCGCGACCGCGAGTGGCTCTACACGACCTGGCACGAGTGCCCGAACGGCATCGAGCTCACCGGCGTCAGCGAGCGCAAGGGCACCTGGGACAAGATCAACGAGGGCAGCAAGCCGCACTCGGTGCGCTTCTTCGCCGACGGGACCGTCGAGACGGGCGTCGCGATCCGCATCGTGAACGAGGACATGGAGACGGACCGGCAGTACAAGACGATCACGGTGATCGTCAACAGCCTGACGTCCGAGCCCTCGTGGCTCGAGGGTGAGCAGGAGCTCCCCGAGTCGCTGCAGTCCTCCAACTTCGGGAACTGAAGCACCCCCGCATGGCCCCCCGCCGCGATCAGCATCAGCGAGGCTTCACCTTGCTCGAGGTGCTGCTCGCGTTCGCGATCCTCGCGACCGTGACCACGCTGATGACGGAGATCATCTCGCAGAACATGGAGAAGGCGGCCGACGCCATCGACAAGCGCGAGCTGCGCGAGATCGCCGACACGCTGTTTGGGAAGATCCTCTTCGAGCAGACGGAGCACCGCGACGGCGCCGAGGGCTCGATCTCCGTGGACTACGGCCAGTGGGCCAACCTCCCCCAGGAGCGCCGCGACCGCTACAGCATGTACCGCTGGCGACTCAGGAAGACCGAGATGGTCGCGGCCGGCCAGGTCGACGAGGCCGGCGACGCCGAGAACCTCTTCGGTGATCAGGCCGAGGACGAGGAGGAGACCAGCTCCACGCCCGGCTCGACCGACGAAGAGGCCAAACAGAGCATCAAGCTCATCCGGTTCACCCTGAGCATCTACCACCAGGAACAGCCGGGCGAGATGCTCGTGACGCTCTCGCGCTTCCTGCCGCCTCCCGAGTTCGAAGGGAGCGACAATTGAAGCGCCGCCGCGGCGAGTCCGGCTTCACGCTCATGGAGCTCACGATCGCGATCGGGCTGCTGGCCACGATCATGATGCTCATGTACCAGACGCTGGGCGGCACGATCGACAACCGCAACATCGTGCAGGACGCCCTGCGCGGGCCGAAGGTGGCCAACGCGATCCTCGCGCAGATCTTCAAGGACTTCCGCTACATCTACTACGGCGGCTTCACCGGCGACACGGGCTTCCGCGGAAAGGCGATCCGGCTGGCCGGCATGGACGCCGACCGCGTCTCCTTCATCACCGCGCGCCGCACGCGCACGATCGGCAGCGAAGACGACGGCCGCCGGGCCACGCGCGAGCGCGAGAGCCCGCTCACGGAGGTCGGCTACGCCTGCCGTCCGAACCCGCGCCACAGCCAGTGGCTGGAGCTGTGGCGGCGCGAGGACTACTTCGTGGACAGCAAACCCACGGAGGGCGGCTTCTACACGCTCGTGTACGACAAGATCCGCAACTTCCGCATGCGCTTCTATCCCAAGCCGGAGGAAGCGGTCGACCGGGAGGGTCTCGAAGAGTGGGACTCGGCCCAGAAGAAGGGCATCCCCTACGCGATCCTGCTGAAGATCGAGTTCGACGTGAACGAGCCGGAAGACGGCGCGGAGTACGAGCCCGACGACATCGACCCCATCCACCGCATCATCCTGCTGCGCGGCGGCTACAACGTGCCGTGGGGCGATGACGGTGCGACGCCGGCGACGCCGACGCCGGGGATGCGTTGACCGCCGTCAGACGCTCAGCGTCTCCCGCCCACCCATGTAGGGCTTGAGCGCCTCCGGGATCCGCACGCTGCCGCCCGCCTGCTGATGCACCTCGAGCAGCGCGATCATCGCGCGCGTCGAGGCGATCACGGTGTTGTTCAGCGTGTGGCAGAAGCGCACCTTGCCGTCCGAGTCGCGGTAGCGCAGGTTCAGCCGGCGCGCCTGGTACTCGTGGAAGCGCGTCGCGCTGTGCGTCTCGCCGTAGGCATCGCGACCCGGCATCCAGGCCTCGATGTCGTACTTGCAGCGCGCACCCCTGCCCATGTCGCCGGTCGAGCAGATGACCACCCGGTAGGGCAGCTCGAGCTTCTGCATCATCGTCTCGGCGTTGTCGAGGATCTCCTCGTGGTTGGCGCGGCTCTTCTCGACATCCCCGACGTCCACGATCACCTGCTCGACCTTGTTGAACTGGTGCACGCGGTAGATGCCGCGCGTGTCCTTGCCGTAGGTGCCCGCCTCGCGGCGGAAGCACGGTGAGAGACCGGCGTACTTGATGGGCAGCTCGGCCTCGTCGAGGATCTCGCCCGAGTGCAGCGCCGTGACGCTGACCTCGCTCGTACCCACGAGCCAGCTGTCCTCGTCCTCGGCGGTCGGGTTCGCGATGCGGTACGTCTGCACCTCGGCGCCGGGGAAGTAGGCCGTGCCGCGCAGTGCCCACTCCTTCACGATCACGGGCACCGACGTGAGCGTGTAGCCCCGCTCGTGGATGAGGTCCATCGCCATGCGGAGGATGGCCTGCTCGAGGAAGACGCCGTCGCCCTTGAGCACGTAGCTGCGGCTGCCTGCGAGCTTGCCGGCCCGCTCGATGTCGAGCATGCCGAGGCCCGTCATGAGGGCGACGTGGTCCTTGGGCTCGAAGTCGTAGGTCGGCTTCTCCCCTACCTCGCGCAGCAGCTTGTTGGCGCTCTCGTCCGGCCCGACCGGCACCTCGTCTGCGGGAGGATTCGGGCAGGCGAGCATCAGCTCCTCGATGCGCTCCTTGAGCGGCCTCAAGCCCTCGGTGTGCTCCTGCACCTTGGCCTTGAGCTGCTTCAGGCGCCCGAGCGCCTGCTGCTTGCTGTCGCCCGAGAGCGTCGCCACCTGCTTGCCGAGCGCATTCTGCTCGGCCTTGGCCTGCTCCTGCACGCGGATGAGCTGACGGCGCTCCTCGTCGAGTCGCAGCAGCTCGTCCACGTCGAAGGGGATGCCCTTCTTCTCGGCGCCCTCGCGCACGGCATCCGGGTTCTCGCGAATCCAGGCCAGGTCCAGCATGGCTCTCTCCGCCGGGACGCCCCGCGCGCCCTCGGAAGGCTGCAGGCTCGCATCGGCTCGCCGGACGGCCGAACGGCCGCCGCGAGAAATTGAAGACGCCCGCGCGAAAACGCGCGGGCGCTAGGTGGCGCTGAGACCGGCGCCGCGAGGCGGGGGAACACGCGCCTCGCGATGGAAGAGCCGCCGGTCCCGGGCTCCGTGCCTCCCCCTCCCTCGAGGAAGCACGGCGTGGAACCCCTCCCAGAGTCCACCTCGCAAGCGAGTGGACCCGGGTCCGGCGGGTTCCCGCGCCTAGTGACCTACGAGACAGTCGCCCCGGTAGGGGTCGTTGATGTCGTAGTTCAGGAAGTACTGGTCGACGAAGCGCTCGTTCTTGGCCGAGTCGCGCTCCCACTGCCGAACCATCATCGAGGTCTTGGACGGGCCGGGCTGCTTGTAGCAGCCGGCGCCACCGACCTCCTGCAGCGCCGGCCTGACGATCCGGCAACCGCCGAAGGCGAGTCCTACGCTGACGAGCAGAAGAATGGCGAGCGACGCGCGCCAGAGGGTTGAACGTGCGACCATTGCGGCCTCTCCCTGTTGTGCGCCCGGTCCGTCGGAGCCGCAGTCTTCCGCGGCCCCGTACTCCCGGGGTCCTCCCTGCCGACTCATAGAGTCGTACAAGGAGGAGTTGATACCAATCCGCCCCCCGAGGGTCAACACTTTCCTGCCCTCGGAGCGTCCCAAGTGCCTCTACAACACGCGGTTACGTAAGCATGACATTCCGCGTGACGAGCCTCGGGGCGCTCAGGCGTCGTCGTCGGCGTGCGGCCGATAGAGGCCGTGATCGCGGATGTAGCCACGGATGGCGGGCGAGACGCCCTCCCCCGGCTCCTCCCCCCGCTGCACGGCTGCACGGATCCCGCTGGAGGAGACGGCCACCTCCGGCGCTTCGAGGCCCAGGACCGCCGCACCGCGCTCCTCGAGCTCCGGGGGCGTCTCGAGCTCGTGGCCGGGGCGACGCGCCACAAGCAGCGTGACGCGCTCCAGGATGGTCTCCCAGTCCTTCCAGTTGGGGAAGTCGGCGTACATGTCGGCGCCGACGAGCAGCCGGAAGCGGGTTCCGGGCGCGTGGCTGCGGACGAGCACGTCGAGCGTGTCGACGGTGTACGAGGGTCCGGCCCGCCGCCCCTCCAGCTCCAGCACCTCCGTACGCGGCAGCCCCTCGACGCCGAGACGTGTCATGGCCACGCGGTGGTGGAACGGCGTGCGGTCGGGTACCTGGCCGTCCTCGCCTGCGAACTTGTGCGGCGCCGCCCCTGCCACCACGACGAGCAGCCGGTCGTTCACCCGAAGTGCGGCCT
>JASJDY010000154.1 GCA_030065025.1 Planctomycetota bacterium | reverse complement strand
ACGCGCTCGCTGCGGCGGTAGGCCATCAGCATGAGCGAGAGCTCCATGTCGAGGGCGCGTGCCACGACGCTGGAGATCTCACGGGCCTCTTCCGGGTCTCCGTCCCAGAGCCGCTCGACCGTGCGGCACACGTCCTGCCGCAGCCGGCTCATGGCCACGACCATGAGGTAGGTGGGCATGAGGATGCGCACGTGCGTCGCGCCGATGTTCGCGCGCGCGCGCTCGTAGTCCTCGTTCCACGGCATGGTGAAGAGTTCGATGAACCACGACTTGAGGCTGCGCTTCAGGCGGATGACGCGCGCGTCGTCGTCGAGGATGCGCATGGCCGTCGGGTCGGTGAGGAGCCGGGTGTAGAAGCCGTCGATCCAGCCGTCCACGAGGGGCGTGAGCTGTTTGCCCACGCGGTGGACCAGCGCCTCTTCCGACTGTCCGAGCCCGAGACTGCGGCGGATGGCTACGATCCCGCTGGCCGGACTCGGTCCGAAGATCGCGCCCGTCTCCGCGAACTGGTTCGGCGGCCGCGTGGAAGACCTGCCCTCCTCAGGAGGTTGCATGTCCGCCCTTGCTGAGCAGACCCATCTTCTGCATGCGGTACCGCACCTGATCACGGGTCATGCCCAGCAGCCGCGCTGCGGCCGACTGGTTGCCGCCCGAGCGCTCCAGCGCGCGGCGCACCAGGTCGTCGACGAGGTTCTCGATGACGATCCCCTCCGGCGGCAGCGGAACGCTGCCCTCGCTGCTGGGCGCCTCGTCTCCGAACACGCCGGCGTCGAGCTCGTCACCCTGGGCGAGGATCACAGCGCGCTCGATGGCGTTGCGCAGCTCACGGACGTTGCCGGGCCACGTGCGGCCGGACAGCAGGCGTAGCGCTTCGTCGGTGAGGTGGACCGAGGGGCGCCCCCAGCCGGCGGCCAGCTCGGCGCCGAAGTGCTTCGCCATCACGGGGATGTCGTCCGGGCGCTCGCGCAGCGGCGGAATGTTGATCGGGATGACGCGCAGGCGGTAGAGCAGGTCCGCGCGGAACTGCCCCTCCTTCACCATCGACTCGAGGTTGCGATGCGTCGCCGAGACGACGCGCACGTCGACCTCGATCTCCTTCAGCCCGCCGACCCGGCGGAACTTGCGCTCCTCGAGCACACCCAGCAGCTTCGCTTGGAGCCCGGCCGGCATGTCGCCGATCTCGTCGAGGAACAGCGTGCCGCCGTCGGCCGCCTCGAGCAGGCCCATCTTGCGCTTGCGCGCGTCGGTGAAGGCCCCCGGCTCGTGGCCGAACAGCTCCGACTCCAGCAGGTTGTCCGGTACGGCGCTGCATGTGATCGGAACGAACGTGCGGTCGGCGCGTGCACTCTCTTCGTGGATCGCGCGCGCGACGAGGCCCTTGCCCGTGCCGCTCTCGCCCTGGAGGAGGATCGAGCGCGCCGGCGACATCGCGACCTGGCGAATCGTCTCGCGGACCTCGTTGGCCGCGCGCGACACGCCGAGGAAGGCGGCCGCACCCTGCGCCGGCTGCCGCAGCCGCTTCAGGCGTCGGTTCTCGCGTCGCAGGCTGGCGGTCTCGAGGGCCTTCTTGACCTGCACCTCGAGCTCGTCGGCGTCGACCGGCTTCTTGAGGTACGTGAAGGCGCCGCGGCTCATCGCCTCGACGGCGTGCTCGACCGAGCCGTGGGCGGTGAGCATCAGGCACGGCGTCCCGTGCTGACGCTGCTCCACCTTCTCCATGACCTCGAAGCCCGTTCCGTCGGGCAGCCGGAAGTCGACGAGGACGGCGTCGAAGTCCTCCGCGTTCACGGCGCGGTCCGCGTCCGCGACGGTGTCCACCTCGTGGAGCCGGTGTCCCGCCTTGCGCAACCGCGCGGAGAGCGAGCGGCGGATGAGGGGGTCGTCTTCGACGAGCAGTAGGTTGGCGCTCACGGTCCGATCCTCCGGGTGGGGACGCTGCAGGGAGTCCGCCCCCGCGGATTGCTGGCAAACCCCGGACCATGCGCGAACTGGCGCACTGCGGGGTTTTCCACGTGGATTCTCGCGGAAAGCCCCACATGAACTGCGGAAAATTCCGCACCTGGGGCCTCGGGCCCGAGGTATCCGGGCTCTGAGGGGCCCTTCGCGGCCCGTCTGCTAGCCTCGCGAGCCCGGCACGCGATTGGCTGTGCGGCCGGGGCCGGGAAACCGGAGGACCAGCCCGGAGGACCCCACCATGACTTCGACCGACACCGACAGCAACCAGGCTGCGGCGGCGCGCTGGGCCCTGGTCACCGCCCGCGACATCATGCGCAAGGACGTGGTGACGGTGAACTACGCCACGCCCCTCTCCGACGTCGAGCGGCGCCTGAGCGATCACCGCATCAGCGGAGCGCCCGTCACGGACGAGTCGGGCCACATCATCGGGGTCGTCTCCTTGAAGGACCTCGTCGAGCGCTATGCCGAGAACGCCGAGTCCCAGCCGCGGCGGGGACCGGGGTACTTCCATCTCTCCTCGGAGGAGATGGGCGACGAGGACTACGACACCTTCGAGGTCCCGGACGAGGCCGAGGAGACCGCCGGCGACATCATGACCGGTGAGGTGTTCAGCGTCTCGGCCGATGCCGGCTTGAGGCAGATCGCAGGGGAGATGGTCCGGCACAGGGTGCACCGCCTGCTTGTCGAGGAGGGCGGTAAGTACATCGGCCTGATCAGCACCATGGAGATCCTCGACTCCCTCAGCGCTTGACGCGGGAAGGAGCACACGTCGTGAGCGGCACCAGCACGCAACCGACGGGTGGAACGACACGCATGAAGGTTCCGTTTCAGTCCGTCCTCTGTCCCACGGACCTTTCGGGAACCGGCAACCTGGCGATCGATGTCGCCTACCAGCTGGCAGGCGAAGGCGCGCGCGTACATCTGCTGCACGTCTGTGAGCCGCCGTATCTGGGCAATCCCGTGTACGGACCTTTCGTACAGGGGTATGTGCCTACGCCGGACGACACCCAGAAGGGGGAGGAGAAGGTGCTGCACAAGCTGCACCGCCTCGTGCCGGACGACGCGCTCACGCGCGGTATCCGCACGGAGTTCCACCTCGTGCACGGTGTCGACGTGGCCAAGGTGATCGAGGAAGAGGCCCAACGCTTCGATGTCGACGTGGTCGTGCTGGGCACGCACGGCCGCACCGGGCTCGGCCGGATCCTCATGGGGTCCGTGGCCACGGACGTCGTCAAGAAGAAGGGGTTGCCCGTCATCCTCGTGCATCAGGACCTCAAGGACTGAGCGACGGGAGCACGCCTCCGCAGGCGGAGGCGATCGGAGGTGCGGATGGAAGAACGCATCGCGAAGATGCTGGAGATCGCGCACCGCATCGTGGAGGAGGGCCGCCAGCCGACCGAGGAGGAGCGCGCCCAGTTCCGCGAGCTCGAGGGCAACGTGCGCGAGCAGTCCCCCGAGTGGAAGGACCGCTTCGGCGATCTGATCGACCGCCTCGCTGCCGCCTTGGAAGGCATCGGCCTATAGGAGGAGGGAGGACGCGGTGCCCGGACCGCGGAGCGAGAGACCTGCCGTCCTCTTCGCCTTCGATGAGCAGGCCGATCTCGGCCGCCGCATCGCCCGTCGCCTCGGCTGGTCCTTCCGCGGCATCGACGTGCACTACTTTCCGGACGGCGAGAGCCTCGTCCGCCTGAAGGGCTCCCCGGGCCGGCGTCCCGCGGCCGTGCTGCGGTCGCTCGACCACCCGAACCAGAAGCTCCTCGAGGTCATCATGGCCCTCGAGACGGTCCGCCGGGAGGGGGCGACGCGGCGCATCCTCGTTGCCCCGTACGTCGGCTACATGCGCCAGGACGCGATCTTCCGGCCGGGCGAGGCGCTCAGCCAGGCCGTCATCGGCAAGCTCCTCGGACGCTGCTCGGAGCGCATCGTCACGGTCGACGCGCACCTCCACCGCGTCTCGAACCTGTGGGCCATCTTCCGGCGGCCGGGCAGCAACCTGCACGCCGCCCCGTTGTTCGCGCCGCGGCTGCGCTCGCTCCAGGATCCGCTGCTGATCGGGCCGGACGAGGAGAGCGCGCCCTGGATTGCGGCTCTCGCCTCGGCTTCGCGGGTGAAGGGCGTCACGGCCAGGAAGAAGCGCCAGGACGACGAGCATGTCGCGGTGAAGGTGCCCGACGGCGTGCGCATCAAGGGGCGCGACCTCGTGTTCTTCGACGACGTCGTCAGCACCGGCAACACGGCGATCGCGCTGGCCAAGGTGGTTCGCCGGAAGAAGCCGCGCTCGATGCGGCTGTTCGCGACGCACGCCGTGTTCGCCGGCGACGCCGAGGAGCGCATCCGTGCGGCGGGCATCGAGGAGATCGTCTCCAGCAACAGCATCTCACATCCGACGAACGGCGTGGACCTGGCCGGCCCGCTCGCGGAGGCCCTGGGCCGCCCCCGGGTTCAATCGGGATGACCCCGGCCTTCGAGCTGCGGCTTCGCGAGGTCGCGCTCGACACGTACCGCGAGCGGGTGGTGGTCATCCACCGGCAGTGCCCGGTGTTCAGCGTCGAGGGCTTCCAGGCCCTGGCCCGGCTCGACGTACGAGCGGGCGAGGGACGGCTCAGCGCCGTGCTCGTCATCGCCGACGACACCTCGCTGGTGGAGCGCCACGAGGTGGGGCTCTCGGCGGGCTGCTTGCGGGCGCTGGGCGCGAGCGTCGGCGATACGGTCGAGGTCTGGCCGTCGGCGCCGATCCGCTCGCTCGGGGCCGTGCGGCGCAAGATCGCCGGTGAGGTGCTCAGCGCCGACGACTTCATGGACATCGTCGCGGAGATCGTCGCGGGCCAGTACTCGCGCACCGAGCTCGCGGCCTTCGTCGTCGCGTGCGGCATGGACGGCCTCGACCGCGAAGAGGTCGTACACCTCACCCGTGCAATGGCGGCGCACGGCAAGCGGCTCGAGTGGGACCGCGAGCCCGTCGTCGACAAGCACTGCATCGGCGGCATTCCGGGCAACCGCACGTCGATGATCGTCGTCCCGATCGTGGCCGCGCACGGCCTCTGCATGCCGAAGACGTCCTCCCGCGCGATCACCTCCCCGGCCGGCACGGCCGACACGATGGAGTGTCTCGCGCGCGTGGACCTGGACCTGGACGAGCTGCGCCGGGTCATCCGCGAGCTGGGCGCGTGCATCGTCTGGGGCGGCGCGATGGACCTCTCGCCGGCAGACGACATCTTGATCTCCGTCGAGCGGCCCCTCGCCCTGGACGCCGAGGGCCAGATGGTCGCGTCGATCCTCAGCAAGAAGGTGTCGGCCGGCTCGTCACACGTGCTGCTCGACGTGCCCGTCGGGCCGACGGCCAAGGTGCGCTCCCGCGGCCGGGGGCAGGCGCTGCGGCGCCTCTTCCGCTATGTCGCGGGCCGGATGGGGGTCCAGCTCGAGGTCACGCTCACGGATGGCGCCCAGCCCGTCGGCCGCGGTGTGGGTCCGGCCCTCGAGGCACGTGACGTCCTGCAGGTCCTGCGCGGCCATCCGGATGCGCCGCCCGACCTGCGCGAGAAGGCCCTGGCGCTCGCCGGCCGCGTGCTCGAGTTCGACGATGACGTCCCGTGGGGCGAGGGCCAGGACCTGGCGCGCTCGATCCTCGAGTCGCGCCGCGCCGCGGACGCCATGGAGGCGATCCGCGACGCCCAGGGCCGCCGCGAGCCGCCCGAGCCGGGCCAGCTGGTGCACGAGCTCCGCGCTCCGCGGGACGGCACGCTCCTCTCGTTCGACAACTACGCGATTGCGCGCATCGCGCGGCTGGCGGGCGCGCCGCTCGTGCGCGGGGCGGGCGTCGACATCCTGGCCCGCTGCGGCGATCAGGTGGCGGCCGGAACGCCCGTCCTCCGGATCCACGCAGAACGCGACGTGGACCTCCAGTTCGCCATCGAGTATGGGGAGAGGCATCCGAGCACCGTCGTGGTCGGGTGATCCCGGGAGAGCCAGCATGGGCGAGTACGTACTCCGCAGCTTCGGTGCCGCGCGCACGGTGACCGGCAGCCGGCATCTGCTGACCACGCCGCATGCACGCATCCTGCTGGACTGCGGGCTCTTCCAGGGGCGGCGCGACGAGTCCCGTGAGCGCAACCGCCACGTCGGCTGCGAGGCCGACGTCGTCGTCCTTTCGCATGCCCACATCGACCACAGCGGCGCGCTGCCCTCGCTCGTCCGCGACGGCTTCCGCGGCCCGATCCACGCGACCGGCGCGACGCGCGACCTGTGCGCTGCGATGCTCATGGATTGCGCCAAGATCAACGAGGCCGACGCGCGCCATCTGAACAAGCGACGGGAGAAGGGCGAGCGCGAGATCGTCCCCATCTACACGCGCAAGGACGTCGAGCGCACGATGGACCGCTTCGTGATGCACGAGTACGACGAGCCCTTCGAGGTCGCGAAGGGCACGCGCGTCACCTTCCGCGATGCGGGCCACATCCTGGGCTCGGCCGGCGTCCTGCTCGAGAACGAGGACGGCCCGACGATCTACTTCACGGGCGACCTCGGCCGGCGCATGTACCCGATCCTGCGGGACCCCGAGCCCCTGCCGGACGCCGATGTCGTGCTCTCCGAGAGCACGTACGGCACGCGGGACCACGAGCCCGTGGACCTGGCCGAGAGCAAGCTGCACGCGGTGCTGCAGCGCGCCATCAACCGCAAGGGCAAGGTCTTCATCCCCGCCTTCAGCGTCGGGCGCACGCAGAACCTGATCTACGCGCTGGCCAAGATGCGCAAGGCCGGCACGATCCCGGAGATCCCCGTGGTCGTGGACAGCCCGCTGGCCGAGAAGGCGACGCGCGTGTTCGCAGGCCATCGCGAGTGCTACGACCAGGAGATCCTCGACTTCCTCTCCGAGGGCGGCCGACCCTTCTACCCGCGCTGGCTGCGCTACACGGCCAAGCGGGCGGAGAGCATCGCGCTCAACGACGCGGATGGGCCGCTCGTCATCCTCGCCGGCAGCGGCATGTGCGAGGGCGGGCGGATCGCCCACCACCTGAAGCACGGTCTGGCGAACGAGGACAACACCGTGCTGTTCGTGGGCTGGTGCGCCCCGCATACGCTCGGCCGGCGCATCGTCGAGAAGCGGCCCGAGGTGCGCATCTTCGGCCGCACGGTCAAGGTGCGCGCGCACATCGCCTCGCTGCGCGCGTACTCGGCACACGCCGACAGGACGGGGCTGCTCGAGTTCCTGCAGCCGGCGGCCGACCGGGGCACGCGGATCTTCCTGGTGCACGGCGACGAGGACACGGCGCTGGCGTTCGCCGATGCGTTGCGCGAGCAGGGGCACGGCGACGTGGTGGTGCCGGAGACGTACGCTCCGTATGTCTTGGAGCGGCGGAGCAAGTCGAAGAGCTCCTAGCGGATCGCAGCGAAGAGGAACCACGGAGACGCGGAGGCACGGAGGCCAGGCCGCAACGCGCTCGCACACGTGACGGGTGAAGGTTGGACGGGCGGTCACGGTCACGGTCACGGTCACGGGCACGTGCACGGTCACCGTGGCGGGCACCGGCACCGGCAGAGGCACCGGCACGGGGCGTCCGCAAGGCTCTGCCTTGCGGACGCATCCTCACCCGGTTGGGCCCCCCTCCGCAGGCCCGGCGTCCCGGCGCGAGCGACACGGCCCAGACAATTGGGCTCTGGGAGCGGCATGGCCCTTGCGACGTGCCCTCTGGTCCCGGCCCATGTGGTCGAGCCCCCGGGAGTCCGATCGATGCACGGCGCCCCTCCGACAGCCTGGCGACCCTTCCCGGTCCCGAGTGGTCGGCGCCTCAGCGTTCGCTTCGACAGCGGCGTGCGAGGCGAAGGCAACTTCTACGTGCCATCCATGCAGGTCGAGTGCGAGGAGGACGGCTACGTCGTCACGGCGCGCATCCCTGGCGCCGAGCGCGACGAGCTGCACGTCATCCTCGAGGGCGACGTGCTGCGAGTGACGGGCGAACGCAGCCGGCATCGCAGCCGGAGCAACGGGCGCACCCGCGAGGACTCCCGCTACATCAGTCGCTTCACGCGCGAGATCGGCCTGACGCGCGAGGTCGAGCCGGAACGCGTGGAGGCTCGTTTCGAGAACGGCGTGCTGACCGTGCGACTGCCCTTCGTGCAGTCCCGGCGAGTAGAGGAGGACAAGCCGACCTACATCGAGATCCATTAGCGCGTCGCGGGTGGGGCCTTTCGATTGGTGGGTCCTTCCTACCGTCCGCAAGTCGAAACCCGGTTCGCGGCGCGCACCACACGGCGGTTGCCGCCGGTCTTCTCCAATGCATGCGCGGCGCGGCGCGGCGGAGGGGTCGGCGGCGCCGCTACCCACGCCACACCTGTCGTGCAGCGCACACGACGTCCAATGCAGGAAAGGAGGCTTCCATGACCAAGGAGCTCTCCACCGCCCGCGAAGCGCTCGAAGAGCGCCTGCGCCGGCTCCTGGCCACCTTCGACAGTGTGGATCTCGCGGCCCCGGATGCCGCAGTCGCGGTTCTCGATGAACGCCATCCCTTCGACAGCGATGACATTCACTCGATCCGCGAACTGCTCGCGGACGGGCTGGACGATGACTGGATCGTCCTCAACGAGCTGCACCCCGGCGTCAGCCAGGGTCGCATCATCCGCGAGCTGGGTGGCTATAGCGTTACGGCGCTCCTGATCCGCGGTACGGGACGCGGCCACACGCATCCCGAAGGGGAGATCGGCCTCGGCTTCGACTGGGCCGGCAGTCCCCACATGAACGGGCACGGCCCCGGCTGGGTCGTGTTCCCGCCTGGCTCCCACCACATCCCTGAGGTGGTGGACGGCCAGATGCTCTTCCTCTTCTTCCGCCCGCATGGCCAGGTCGTGTGGGACTCCATCAGCGAACGGCGTAGGCAAGAGTGAAGCGCAGGCCCCGCCGGCCGGCAGCTGAGTTCGTCCGGCGGGTGCCGTCATGATCGATCCGCCCGTCCGCACCGAGATCCGCGGCGTGGCCTCATTCACCGCTGCGTACATGCTCGTGGCGACCGTCGCGGCGCTGCTGCTGCGCAACCGCGAGTTCCTCTTCTACATCGTGACGATGCTCGCGTTGATCGCGGCGATCGCCGCCGTGCACAAGCGGGTGAACCTGACGAAGGGCGCGCTGTGGTGCCTCTCGGCGTGGGGCTTCGTCCACATGGCGGGCGGTCTCGTCCCGGTGCCCGAGGGCTGGCCGTACAACCCGCCCAACGCGGTGCTGTACAGCCTGTGGGTCATCCCCGACCACCTCAAGTACGACCAGGTCGTGCACGCGTACGGCTTCGGCGTCACCACCTGGGTGTGTTGGCAGGGCCTGCAGGCCATCCATCCCGCCGAACGACCGACCTTCGGGCGCCTCGTGCTCGCCGGCGCCGCCGCGCTCGGCTTCGGCGCGATGAACGAGGTGATCGAGTTCGCGGCGACGCAGCTGATTCCGGACACGAACGTCGGCGGCTACGTGAATACCGGCTGGGACCTCGTCTCCAACCTCGTCGGCGTCGTGATCGCGATGCTCATCCTCGCCCGGCGCGGCTGCTGACCGCCGAGGGCTGCGTCCGGTGCGTGATCGGCGTCTCGAGCTCGACCATGAGCGGCAGGTGATCGCTCGCCACGCGCGTGACCTCGTCGAGCACGCACGCGACGTGGTGACAGCGGATGGGATCCCGGTACAGGATCTTGTCGAGGGCGACGATCGGGCGACGACTGGGCCAGGTCCGCTCCCCGGTGGGCCGGTGGTCCGTGCGCGCGAGGTGGAAGCCGAACTCCTTCATGACCCCGTGCACGAGACGGGTGGTCCACTCGTTCCAGTCGCCGGCGATGACGAGCGGCTGCTGCGGCGCCGAGCCCTCGAAGAGGTGGGCCAGCAGGCGACGCACCTGGATGCGACGCTCGAGGTGCATCAGGCCCAGGTGCACGTTGGCCAGCAGCCAGCCTTCGGCGGGCCCGGTCTTGATGCGCGTCACGAGCCCTGACCGTCTCTTCTTCGGCGGGATCGTGAGGTCGACGTTGTGCACGTCTCCGAGCGGATGGCGCGACAGCGTGAGGTTGCCGTACATGCCGTTCTTCACGCGCACGTTCAGACCGAGGGCCGAGTACGGGTACCCCAGCTCGTGCGCGAGACGCTGGGACTGGTCCTCGTACGACGAGCGCGGGACCCCGCGATCGACCTCCTGGAGGCAGACGACGTCGGCGTCGAGATCGTGCAGCACGGCGATGATGCGATCCAGCCGGTAGCGTCGGTCGGTGCCGATGCCCTTGTGGATGTTCCAGGTGGCGATGCGCAGCTTGGAGCTCATGGCGGCGAACGCGACGGTAGCACGGCACGTGGCGTGCCGAGGGCGTGCCGAGGGCGTCCGAAGGCGGCCCCCGGACGCCAGTTTGGCACGCGAGTCGCTATTCTGGACCCGGGTTGCCCTTCCGCGTGGCGGCCGGCGGCCCGGAATGGAGGCCGACCATGAGCCTGACTCAGCTCGGAACGCGGGACGTGGTGACACTGCCGCACGATGCGACGGTGCAGGACGCCGTGCGCTGGATGGTGGAGGCCAACGTGGGCAGCGTGATCGTGATGCGCGGGCGGGCGCCCTGCGGCATCGTGACGGACCGCGACCTCGTCGTGCGCGTGCTCGCCACCGGAGACAACCCGATCGGCACCCAGCTCTCGGCGGTCATGTCCACGGGGCTCATCACGGCGACGGATGACTGCCCCGTCGACGAGGCGGCTTGGCGCATGCGCGAGCACAAGGTGCGTCGTCTCCCGATCATCGACGAGCAGGGCGAGCTGCACGGTCTCGTCTGCCTGGACGACCTCATCGGAAAGGTGGCCTCGATGCGCGGCGACGTCGCGGAGATCCTCGCGTCGTTCCACGCGCCGTACCAGTCGGTCTGAACGGTGCAGCGCGCACTCCGTACCCTGCTCCAGCGCATCGACGACGAGATGGAGCAGACCGAGTCGTGGACGGGGCGGCGACGTCTTGCACCCGAGGTCCGTGACGCCATGGCGGCGGTGCCGCGCGAGGCATTCGTGCCCGACCAGCACCGCGGTAGCGCGTATGACAACCGGCCGCTGCCGATCGGTCACGGACAGACGATCTCCCAGCCGTACATCGTCGCGATCATGGTCGAGTTGCTCGATCCGCGACCCGAGCACGTGATGCTCGAGATCGGCACGGGCTGCGGCTACGCAGCTGCCGTGCTCGCGCAGGTCGTGGCGCGCGTCGAGACGGTGGAGGTCGTGCCCTCCTTGGCGCAAGCGGCGCGAGAACGCCTGGCGCGCCTCGGCTACCTCAACATCACGGTGCACGAGGGTGACGGGTATGCGGGCTGGCCGGACGAGGCGCCGTACGACGGCGTGGTGGTCACCGCCGCGGCGCCGGACATCCCGCCGGCGCTCATCGAACAGCTGGCTCCCGGCGGGCGGATGGTGATCCCGATCGGCGAGCCGTATGAGGCGCAGGAGCTGGTGGTGGTGGAGAAGGACCCGCTGGGCGGGACGACGGAGAGAACGGTGCTGCCGGTGGCGTTCGTGCCGTTGGTGGGGGGCTAGTAGGGGCATCGTGAGGAAGGCCTAAGGCCTGACGAACGTTGCCCGACCCGTTCATGCTCCCTGGGACCTGACTCGGCAAGGCGAGGTCCCAGGACATCCATCGGGCCGGGCAACGTTCGCCTTCGACTCCCTTCGGTCTCTCAGGCTCACGATGCCCCTACGGCAACCCGCCGTTGGCACGAGTCCCAGCAGTCGTCGAGGACATGTGCGGTCGCGACGCGCGCGCTCGTCCCGGTCGCCCTTCGCGCCTTTGCGGTTCAGTTCTTCCCCGCCGTCGTCAGCGGTAGCTCGTCCGTACGGAAGGGCGACGCCGGCAAGCCCGCCCCGTTCACCAGGTTCACGTCCGGGTTGTCCGCCCAGCCGTAGCGGACGTACTTGACCTTCTTCCCGTCCGGATGCGTGACGACGACCGTCGTGCCCTCGATGCGCGCCTCGGCCCACAGCCAGCGCTTGTCCCGGCCCGCCACGGCGAAGCCGCGCGGCGCGCGGTCGTCCGCCGTGCCGAGCCCCTCCGCATACTCGAAGTGCAGCACCATGGCCTTGCCCTTGGACTGCGCGCGCTGGAACAGCGGTCCGGACGGCACGACCGCCTTCCGCCGGTAGGTGTGGTGCAGCGCCCACGCCGCCAGGCGCTTGCCGACGTCCTGCTTGTTCTTCGGGTGGATGTCCTTCGCTTCGCCGATGTCGATCGCGACAGCCATGCCGGTGTTCGGGAGCGCCAGGGTCAGCCGCTGGGCTTCCCGTAGCTCGGCCCACGCGCTCTCTGCCGGCTGCGGCTTGCGGGCCCTGAAGTTCGCCAGCTGCACGAAGAGGAACGGGAGATCTGCTTGACCCCACTGCGCGCGCCACGCCTGGATCATCGTGGGGAAGAGCGTCTGGTACTGCACCGCGCGGCCGGCATTCGACTCGCCCTGGTACCAGATCACCCCGCGCATGGCGTACGGCACGAGCGGCGCCACCATGCCGTTCCACAGATTCGCCGGGCGGTGGGGGGAGAGCGCCGGATCGCGCTTGCTGCCGCGGCCGCGCTTCACCGCCTTGGTCCAGCGCTCGAGGAGCGGCGCCAGCTTGCGCTCCTTCTTCAGCGCTTTCATGTCCGTCCACGCTTCGGCGGGGGTGCCGCCGAAGGACGTGTTGATCAGCCCGATGGCGACCTCGCCGGCGCGCACGTCGCCGGCCTCGTGCAGCGCCCGTCCGAAGTAGTACGCCACCGCCGAGAAGTTGGCGATCGTCTCGGGCGAGCACACCTGCCAGCGGCCCTGGAAGTCGCCCTGCGGCTCGGTCATGGGCCGCCGCGGCACCGTCAGCAGGCGCATGCGCGGCCAGTTGGCCTTCTCGATCTCGCGCGCAGCGTCGCCGCTCTGGCGCACGGTCCACTGCATGTTCGACTGCCCTGAGCAGACCCACACCTCGCCGACGAGCACGTCCTGAATGCGGATCTCGTTGTTGCCCTTCACCACCATTTCGTGCGGACCGCGTGCGACCAGGGGGTCGAGCACGACCTTCCAGGTGCCCTTGGTGCCGACGCGCGCGTGCTTCGTCTGGCCGGCGATCGTGACGGTGACCTTCTCGTTCGTCTTGCCGGTGCCCCAGACGGGCACGGGCCGACCCTTCTGCAGCACCATGTGGTCGGAGAAGACCGACGGCAGCGCGACATCGGCGTGGGCTGCGGACGCGGACAGGACGAGCGTGGCGAGAGCGGCGAGCGCGATACGCATCGCTCAACGGTAGCTGTCGGTTCGCGAAGAAGGAACCACGGAGGCGCGGAGGCGCAGAGGACCAGCCGGCACAAGGGGAGCGGGCGGGCACCGGCAGAGGCACCGGCACGGAGCCTGATGCCGCTAGCGCGTCATCAGGCGGAACGCGATGTCAGGTCCCATGCCCTGCGCGTAGGCGAGGTTGATCCACAACATCGCCAGCGGCTCCAGCAGACGCGCCACGTGCAGCCCACCCGCGTCGACGACCTCGAAGCCGAGGTCCTTCGCGAGTCCCGCCACCTTGCGATTCGCCTGCGGGTCGTCGCCACACAGGAACATCGTCGTCGCGCCTTCGGCGTACGCCGGCTCCTCCATGTTGCCGGAGCCGGTCGTGTTGAAGGCCTTGACCACCTTCGCGCCCGCTGCCCAGCCGGCGATCATCTCGCCGGCCGACACCGTGTGTCCGACGGTGAGGCCCTTGAGGTCCGGCTGCACCGGGTTGGTGCAGTCGACGAGGATGCGCCCGTCGAGATCGCCGAGGCCAAGCACCACGTCCTCGCTCACCGCCCACGGCGTCGCCAGCACGACGACCTCCGCATCGCCCGTTGCCGTGGCAGGCGCCGCTGCCAGCGCGCCAGGCGCGCGCTCGAGCAGCTTGGTCACCTTGGCGGCACTGGGATCGCGGACGCCGAACACCACGTCGTGGCCCGCTTCGCTCCAGCGCCGTCCGAGTGCTGCGCCGACGTTGCCACTGCCGATGACCGCGATCCTCATCCCTGCACCTCCTCGGTCGCGCCGGCCGCGACGGCATCCAGCACGTCGGCCACGGCCTCCGCGGTGGCCGGTCGCCCCATGGGGCGCTTCGCAAGCAGGTCGACGACCGTCCGGCGTAGCGCCTCCGGCACGTCGGGATCCAGCGTCGGCGGTGCCATCGTGCTGATGGCGGTGATCGTAGACAGCGTGTCCTCGCCCGTGAAGGGCACGGAACCGGTGAGGAGCTCGAAGAGGATCGTGCCGAGCGCGTAGAGGTCCACGGACGCGGTCGGCTCCGCGCCGGCGAACTGCTCCGGCGCCATGTAGAGCGGCGTGCCGGCGAGCTGGCCGGTCATCGTGAGGCGCGTGACGTTGTCCTGCCGGGCCACGCCGAAGTCCGCGATCACCGGGCGGTCGTCAGCGGCCATGAGCACGTTGTGGGGCTTCAGGTCGCGGTGGATGATGCCCTCGGTGTGGATCGCGGCGAGGCCCCGCGCGATCCCCGCGCCGATCTGGGCGACGCGTCGCGGCGGCAAGGTGCCTTCGCGGAGCAGTACCGTGGCCAGGTCGGGGCCGTCGATGAACTCCATCACGGCGTAGGGGGTGCCGTTCTCCTCACCGACGCCGCGGATGCCGACGACGTTCGTGTGGTCGATCTGCTGCAGCGCGCGCGCTTCGCGCAGGAAGCGCTCCTGCGCGTTCTGGTCCTCGCGGTGCTCCGGCTTCAGCGCCTTGATGGCGAGGATCGCGCCGTCGACCGGATCGCGTGCACGGAGCACGACGCCGAACGCGCCCGCGCCGTGGCGGCCGAGGATCTCGATGCCCTCGCAGCAGCCGTGCGGGTGCAGCTTCGCGCCGGTCTGGAAGCCCGAGGGGATCTCGGCGGCATGGCGTTGGTGGATCTCGACGAGCAGCGAGCCGATGGCGTCCACGCTGCCATGGCGCTCGGCGGGATCGACCTCGAGCGCGGCGGTCAGGCGCTCGACCAGTCCCGTCGAGACATCGGGACGCAGCGCGACGAGGTCCTCGAGTGGCGCGCCTTCGCGTGCGCGCGCGAGCGCCTCGTCCTCGTCGGCCCCGCCGCGCGGGTAGCGGCCGGTGAGCCAGTAGAAGATCGTGCCGGCCAGCCCGTAGAGGTCGGACTCGGGCGTCGGCTTCGCCCCGTGGAACTCCTCGGGCGCCGTGAACGGAGACAGGCCGAGCACCACCGGTCGCAGCGGCCAGACGTCCGCGGCGAGGTCAGCGGCCTTCACCAGGTTGATCAGCTGGGCTTCGCCGCGCTCGCTCAGGATCACGAAGCGCGGCGCGACCTTGCCGTGGACGTAGCCCTCGCCGTGCATGTGACCTAGCGCGTCGGCGAGCTGGGCGCCCAGTCGGGCGGCCTCCGCCAGGGGGAAGGGGCCTTCGTCCGCCACGATCTCGGTGGTCAGGCGGCCGACCTCCCACTCGTGGACGGACCACAACGCGCCGTCCGCCTCGAACACCTCGATGGGCCGCTGCACGTGGGGATGGCGCAGGGTGGCGGATAGGCGCTGCTCCCTGAAGAAGGTCTCCCGGACGTTCGCCTCGCGCGTCGGGTCGATTCGCAGGCGGCGGATCATCACCTCGTTGCCGAGGATCGCGTTCTGCCCGCGGTAGAAGACGCTCGGGCCGCTCTCCATGAACGGCTCGCCCAGTTCGTAGCTCTCGATGCCCACAGACGGCAATCCTCGCTGGCCGGACAAGGCGCGGCAACCACCGCGCTCCGCATCGGCCCCAGACGCCTGTTCGACGGGCCTCGGGGGCGGCCGGTTGCGGCCCGCGCTTCCTTCGTGAAACGGTGGATCGTCCGTCGTTGGAACTCGTGGATGCGGATGTTCCGTAAGCTGGCTACGGAGGAACGCATGTCCGGCCGCACGCTCCTGTCATCCGCCCTGGCCGCCCTTCTCCTCCTCGGTCTCCT
>JASJDY010000007.1 GCA_030065025.1 Planctomycetota bacterium | reverse complement strand
TGAGGATGCGGGGCTGATCCCCCCTCGGACGAGCTTCGGCAAAGAGATCGGGCGCGAGGACGAGCGAGAACCGCGCGACTCGGCCTGGATTCATGCATAGGTCGGGCTAGCGCGGACGCCGCACCGGGGTCGGCCGCCCCCCCATCAGGCGGCGTGACACATCGGCCACCAGCGTGCGCGGCATGAGCCGCTGGATGAACAGGAGCACCTTGTTGAGGACGCCCGGCACCGCCTCCATGCGACCACGCGCCAAGGCGCGCACGCCGAGCTCGGCAACGGGCAGACACTCGGCCCGCCACTTCAAGATCCCGGCGGCCTTCGGGTAGCCGGCCGCGTCGAAGAACTCGGTGTCCGTCACGCCGGGGCAGAGCGCGGTGATGGCCACGCCCGTGTGCTTGTACTCCTGGTGCAGGCCGTCGCTCCAGTTCAGCAGGAACGCCTTCGTGCCGGCGTACGCGCTCTGGTACGGCGCAGCCTGGAAGCTGGCCATGCTCGCCACGTTGAGGATGCCCCCCGTCTTGCGCCGCACCATCCCCGGCAGCAGGCGGTGCGCGAGCTCGACGGATGCCATGACGTTCACGCGGATCATGGACAAGGTCCGCTCGAGGTCGGTGCTCGCGAAGAGGCCCGGCACCGCGAAGCCGGCGTTGTTGATCAGCACGTCCACGTGGCCGAGGTGGTTCTCCGCCATCGTCGCCACGTGCTCGGGCGCGCCGGGCTCGTCCAGGTCTGCGACGATCGGCCAGGCAGCGATGGCGCCCAGCTCGGTGCACTCGTCGGCAAGCTCCCGGAGCCGGTCCTCGCGCCGTGCGGTGAGCACGAGACGAGCCCCTTCGCGCGCAAGGAGGCGCGCGATGTCGGCGCCGATGCCGCTGCTGGCTCCGGTGACGAGGCAGCCGAGATCCCGGTACGTAGTGATGCGTCCCATGCACGGGAGGTACACGGAACCGGGGGCCTACGCCAGCAGAGACGTCCAGTCTTCTGGGTAGCGCCCCTCCAACTCCGCCACCGCGAAGGCGCGGCACAGCCGCCGCGTCTCCTCCAGGCGCTCGCCGCTGACGTCGACCTCGGCCTCCACGGCCTCCGCGCCCCAGCCCGGATCGAGGAGCAGGAGCCGCGCTCCGGCGACGTCGCGGCCGAGCACTCGCTCGACGGCGAGGGCGTAGAGGCGCAGCTGCCACGCGTAGTGATCCGCGAGCGCCTCGGGCGTCGTGAAGCGCCCGCCCGCGCGGTTCGTCTTGTGATCCACGATCCACACGCCGTCGTCCGAGGGCAACCAGAGATCGATGGAGCCCTTGACGAGCAGCGAGTCGAAGCCGCCGACGTCTTCGCCTCCGGGGAACCGGATGCGTGCGTGGAGCGCGACCTCGCGCCGGACGTCCTCGCCGGCAACGAGGGCGGCACGCATGCGCTGCCCGGTCGGCGAGGCGAGGAAGCGCAAGGCCATCGTCTCGCACGCCGCAGCGAACGCGTCGTCGCCACCCTCGGCCGACACGGCGCGCTCCAGCACCCACCCGGGAATCCGCTCATCGCGCGCGCTCAGGTGTTCGATCACGGCGTGGACTGCCCGTCCCAGCGCCGCGCGGTCCACCCCGCCGTGAAGCTCGCCGGGCTCATCCCAATCCTCGACGCGTGCGGCGCGCAACCCCGTGTCGGCGGCGGTGGCCGTGTCGCCGTCCATCTCCGGCACGGGGCGATCCCACGCCGCGGAGAGCGCCGCGCTCGCGCCGCCGAGCACGACGCGCTCCCGGTAGTAGCGCTGCGGCGACTCCGCGAACGTGAGCAGCTCCGAGACGCTGACGACGTAGCGCGTGTGGCCCAGCGGCGCCACGGGCTCGGCTGCCGCGGCCCAGAGGTTCTCGGCCTCCCGGCGTGTCTCGTCCTCGACGGCGATGTCGTCGTGGACCGGTGCGCGGGGCGTCGGACGAGGTAGGTCGTCTGCGTCGATCAGCGCGACACGCACGATCGCTTGGGTGCCATCGCCTGCATCGAGCCGGAGCTCGTTCGTGCCGTGCTCGCAGGAGGCACCGAGTGCCGGCCAGAGCTCGGCGCCCCAGCCGCTGAGGTACGAGGGCTTGCGCGCGGCACCGCGGCCGGTGATGCCCTTGCACCAACCGGTGAGCACGAGGCGCTCCTCGGCGCGCGTCATGGCGACGTAGAGCACGCGCAACGCCTCCTGCGCTTCGGCGTCCTTCTCGGCCTCGGCGATCGCCTCGTAGCCGGCCGGCGCGAGAGCGCGCCCTTCGAGGGGGTCGATCACCTTGGCAGCGATCCCGCCCTCGCCGTCGAAGAGGATGCTCGGGGGGGCGCCGCCGCCGACGCTGCGCCCGATGTCGGCGACGAACACGACGGGGTACTCGAGGCCCTTCGCACCGTGCACGGTCGTGAGGCGCACGACATCGTCGGCCTCGCCGCCGATGGGCGCTTCGGTCTCCGCCGCTTCGCGATCGCGCAACTCCGCCAGGTGGCGCAGCAGGTCACCCAGACCGCGCCGCCGTCCGCGATCGAGACGGCGCGCCAGCTCCACGGCCTTGCGCAAGTTGGCCGCGCGTCGATCGCCCCCAGGCATGAGGAGCGCCGTCTCGTACAGGCCCAGGTCCAGCAGCGCATGCTCGACGGCGGTCGCGAGCGAGCCGCCGGCCGCCTCGACGCGCAAGCGCTCCAGGGTCGCAAACGCCTCCGCGTGCGGTCCGCCGGACCGGGCGTCGGCGCGCATGCGCGTCCAGGGTGTGCCCTCGCCGGGGCCGAACCAGCGCAGGACCTCGGCGTCGGTCGCGGCCATCGCCGGCCCGGTGGCGGTGCACGCCAGGGCGAAGCGGTCCTCGGGGTTGTGGACGACGCGCAGGACGTGCAGGAGATCGACGATCTCCTCGGCTTGATAGAAGCCCTTGCTCTTCTGCGTGTGGAACGGGATGCCCTCGGCCTCGAGCGCAGCCTCGTACACGTCGAGCGAGCCGGCGGCGCGGAAGAGGATCGCGACGTCGCCGAACCGGGTGGGCCCAACGCTCCGCGTGGGATCGTCGGCGTCCGGCCGCAGCCGCGGCGTGCCCTCATCGACGAGTGTGCGGATGCGACGCGCGATCCACGCGGCCTCCGCCTCGCGCCCCTCGTCGGCCGAGCCACCACGGCCCGCATCGAACACGGCCACGTCGAGCACGGGGCCGTCGGGATCGAGATAGGTCGCCTTCGACTCGAGCGGCTCGTACGCGACGCCCGCGCGTGCATCTGCGAACAGGCGCGTGTGGATCGCGTTGACGCCGGCTACGAGCGGCGCACAAGCGCGGTAGCTCGCGTTCATCGGGTGGACGGCGGCCGCGCCCACCCGCTCGCGCTCGGCGAGGATCACGCCGACGTCGGCCCGACGGAATCGGTAGATGCTCTGCTTCGGGTCCCCGACGGAGAACTGCGGCGCACGCTCTCGCAGCAGATCGAGGATCTCGGCCTGCAGCGGGTTGGTGTCCTGGAACTCGTCGACCAACAGGCCGCGTGGCGCGAGGTCGAGCGCGCGACCCGAGACGGCAGCGCGACGCAACACCTCCCGCGCGCCGAGCTCGAGGTCGGTGAAGTCGAGGGCCGAGCGCGCGCGCTTGAGCGTGTGGTAGGTGTCGTCATAGGTCGCCAACACGCGCTTCAGGCCGGGGAGGATCACCTGCGGCACCCACCCGTCGAGGACGGCGGCACGGATGGCAGCGAGCGCGTTCATCAACGCGGTGCGGGGCGCGCTGTAAACCTTGCGGCGTGGGCCGCTCAGGGCCTTGACCGCGGCTTCGGCCTGCCCCGTCAGGAAGGGGTCGATGTCCTCGCCCGTACGCAGGCTGCCCAGCAGACCGCCCACGAGGGCGCACGCGTCGGCGTGCGCCGGCTGCCGCTCCGGGGACAGCTCCTGACCGGCTAGCTGCCAGTCCGCCAGCGCCTCCTCTGCTGCGACCAGCGCGGCGTCGACGTCGGCGTCGCCGGCGTGCCACGTGAGCTCGTCGGGCGTGACGCCCGCCCCGCGGATGAGGTCGAGCAGGCGCAGCATCTGCGAGCGCGTGTCGCCGCTCAGGCTGTGGAAGACGGCGAGGTCCTCCGGTGCCGCCGCCAGCAGACGCTGTTCGGCGAGCGCCGCGGCATCGTCCCGGAGCAGATCGGCCTCGACGGCGTCGAGCACCTCGAACGCCGGATCGACGCCCGCCTCCACGGCGTGCTGCCGCAGCAGCGACGCGCAGAAGGCGTGGATCGTGCTGATCGGTGCGAACTCGACGTCGGCGCGCCAGGCCTCGAGCGCCTCCGCCTCATCGCCGTCCGCTTCGGCGGCCCGGAGCCGGAAGAGCTTGGCGATGCGCTCGCGCATCTGGGCCGCGGCCTTGTCCGTGAACGTGAGCGCGGCGAGGCGCCTGAGCGACACGTGGCGCTTCTCGACGAGGTGCACGAAGCGCTCGGAGAGCACGCGGGTCTTGCCGGAGCCGGCGCCTGCCGTGACGAGCGCGTCCGCGAAGGCATAGCGGACCGCGGCCTCCTGGGCCGGACTGAGCTGGGGCAGACTCACGGCGCGTCCTCCCCCTGCTCGCGACGCTCATCGAGGTAGGCAGCGTCGGGCCGACAGACGGTGAGCCACGGACACGGCGCTTGCTCCTTCTTGCCGAGGCACGCGCGCTCGACGGAGGGCGCCCGCGCGTGGTCGCCGGTGCGTGCACGCGCGACGACCTCGGTGGCGCGGCGCTCGGCACCCGCGATGCGGGCGCGAAACTCGTCGTGGTCCTCGCCCTTCGGCGGGTTGGTCTCACGCCGTCCCGCGAAGAGCTCCGTCCGATCCGCGTCGTGGAGGATGTGGCGGTAGCGCGTGAGCCCGCCTACCCACTCGAAGCCCACGACGGAAACGCCGAGCAGCGTCTCCAGCGCACGCGCGTACAGGGGCACCTGGAGGTCGCGGCCGGCGACGGCGCCGGCGTACGCAGACTTCGTGGACGTCTCGCTGCGCTTGTAGTCGAGGATCGCCGCGACCTCGCTCCCGTCGGGGAGCGTCGTGCGATCGACACGATCCACGGCCCCCTGGAGATGGAAGCGCCCGTCGCCTTCGCCCAGCGCGAGACTGCCGTCCTTCCCGAACTTCAGCTCGAAGCCGCCCGGCCACGCACGCAGCGGCCCCTGGATGCGTCGCTCGCGATCGCGGAGCAGGGCCACCACACGCTCGAGCTCGCCCTCGAGCACGCGACCCTCGAGTCCGCGCGCGCGTACGTGCTCGACGCCGGCGCGTGCGACCTCGGCCGCGTCGCGCTCGGGGTGGCGGAGCGCCAGCTCGAACGCGTGATGC
The DNA here is from genome assembly GCA_030065025.1 of Planctomycetota bacterium. GTDB lineage: Bacteria > Planctomycetota > PLA2 > PLA2 > JAEUHO01 > JAHEIK01. Next base: position 11,691 of record JASJDY010000007.1, on the reverse strand, counting down.
AACGCCTTGCCCATGTCGCGGACGTCGAAGACGGGACCGTCGAGCGTGAGGTCGTCCTGGGGGATGCCGGCGACATAGGCGAGGAAGAAGCGGTGCGGGCACAGGACCGCGTGATTGAGGCGGGAGACGCTGACGAGCTCGGTGGCGCCGGCGAAGGCGCCGAGCACGCGTGCTCGCTCGGCGTCGTTCGCGGCCAGCTCGTCGCTCGAGCGTCGCCGTTGACGTAGAGCCCGCGCGGGCGCCGTCGTGCGTGCCACCGCCTGCAGCGCGGCGGCCAACGGACCCGGATACGCCGCTGCATGCAGGAGCCAGTCGGCCCGCGTGAAGCACTCCTCCGGCTCGCGCGCGACGCGACCCGGCGCCGACGCGGTGCGCACGTAGGTGGGCGTGACGATCGTCTCGAGCTCGCGTACGTAGAGCGACGGCTCGCGCGGGTCGCCCTTGTCGTCGTAGGCGCGGCGAACGAGGAAGAGACGCTCGCTCGCTCGCGTGAGCGCCCCGTAGAACAGCCGACGCTCCCGCGCCTCGCGCTCGCGGGCCAGCGGCAAGCGCAATGCGGAATCCTCGGCACGAAGCGCCTTGCGGTCGGCGTCGCGCAGCAGGACGTCCTCGCGTGGCCTCGACGGGAAGCCCCCCTCTTCCAGGCCGGCGACGACGAAGACGGGCAGGTCCCAGAAGCGCGCTTCTTCGGCGTCCATGAGCGTGACGGCATCGAGGCGTCGGTCGGCCGCGCGCAGCGTGGTCTGCTCGAGCGCTTCGAGGAGCTCGCGTACGGCGTGCGCGGCGTCGCCGGCGCCGCCGAGTCCGGTGCGACGGATCGCCTCGGCCAGCGCGCGCACCACGCCCACGGTGCGCGCGCGTGCGGTCACCGCATGCGCGAGGCGCTCGTCGTGGCGTGCATCCCGCGGTCGGCCGTCCGCGTCGAAGCCGGATGGATCAGGCAGAGGCGCCAGCTCCTCGATGGCCGCCGCAAGCTGCTCGTAGCGTTCACGGGCGTCGGCGGCCGCCGCGAGACGAGACGCCGCGTCGGCCAATGCCGTGAGCGGCGTCTGCAGGCTCTCCGGGGCTGAGGCGCGCAGCTTGTCGAAGTCCGGGGCGAAGCCCCGCTTGCGTTGCGCCGCGTCCCATGCATCCACCTCGTCGACGTCGATGTCGCCGGTGAAGAGAGCGCGCCAGCGCAGCCACTCGAGGAGCCCCGCAGGCTGGAAGCGACCGGCCTCGATGTCGCCGCCCAGCACGGCGAGAGGTCCGCGCAGCGCGCGCACGAGGGGCTCGCCGGCGAGCGCCTCGCCGCGGCCGACGACGCGCAGCGGGATCCCGAGGCGCGCAAAGGCGCTCTCGAGACGCGGCGCGTGCTCTTCCACGCGCCGGACGACGACGCCCACATCGCGCCAGCCGCGCACATCGGCGGGGCGCTCGCGCTGGACTGCGCGGCGCACGACGCGGGCGACGGTCTCGGCCTCGTCCTCGGCATCGCCGGCGACGTAGGCCTGCACGGCGGTGCCTCCCGGCACCGGTGCGCCGGACGCCCCGAAGAGGTCCCTCGCGATGCGCACGAGGCTCTCGCTCTCGCTCCGCCGGAAGCCCGCGAGCTGCGTCTCGACGAAGCCCTCTCCCAGCAGCCGCTCGCGCGCCCCTTGGGACGCGGCGAAGAGATGCGGGCGTGCGTCGTCCCATGGCAGCGTGACGAGCGCGCGGCCGCTCGCGTCGACGACCCGCTCGACGAGGGCGGCGAGGATCCGTTCCTCGACGCGGGAGAAGTCGTCGAAGCCGTCCACGACGAGCAGGCCGGGCGGCAGCGCGGGGGGCTGATCCTCGAGCTGCACGGCGAGTCGCCGCAGCGCGTCCTCGTGGTCCTCCAGGCCCGCTCGCTCGAGCAGGTCTTCGTAGCACTGGAACACGTCGAGGAAGCCGTCGAGCTTCGCGCGCGAGGTGGGGCTCACCACGTCGCGAGACCGTGTGAGGTTCTCGCGCGCCTCGCCGCCCTCGAGGCCGGTCTGCTTGAGCTCCTTGACGAGCCGCAGGAGGTGCGCGCGGAAGCCGGGGCGGTCCACGATCTCGCGGAAGAGGGGCACGTCCCGCTGTCGGAGCGCCTCCTCCATGAGGCGGTCGCGCTCCTCCGCGCTCGGCAGGCCGCGGACGCGGAAAGCAGGCAGGAAGCGCTCGCCCGCAGCGGTGAACGTGGTGAAGGGTTGATCGACCAGGCCGCGAACGTCCCAGCGTGAGAGCGCGAGACGCTTGACGTGCATGACCTGCGCGTACGTCGGGAGCACGAGCAAGGCCTCGCCCGGATCGGCGGCCCCGCGCCCGCGCGGTCCCGGCTTCGTCGCGGCGCCACGGATCGCGGCGAGCGCGGCGTGGGTCTTGCCGCAGCCGGCGGGGCCGGTCAGCAGGCGCTTCGGGGCAGTGGCATCAGCGGACGACACGAGGCAGGAGCACGTCTCCGATCAAAAGGAGGGTCACCGTACGCGGGGGGGCCGACGGGCCTCGGCGCCCCGCCTTGCCGCGCCTCGGGCAGCCCCGTACGCTCGTCCCCCGCCCCAGGGAGGTCCAGCGTGCGCGCCGAGCTCAACCCGAACGTCACCATCTCCGGCACCGGCGCCTACCTGCCCGAACGCGTGATCGACAACGACACGCTCTCCGGCATGGTCAGCGGGTTCGACACGGAGCGCGGCGGCGACTTCGGGGCGTGGGTCGACCAGGTCACGCACGTCCACGAACGACGCTTCTGCGACTGGTCGGTGCGCAGCAACGACCTGGCGCTGCCCGCCGCGCGCCAGGCGCTGGAAGTGGCCGGCCTCGAGCCGCAGGACATCGGGCTGATCGTCTACGCCTCGTTCACCGTCAGCCAGGACCTGCCCGGTGATCACTGCCTGTTCGCCGAGCAGCTCGGCGCGACGAGCACACCCGTCTTCCACCTGAAGGCCGCGTGCGCCGGCTCCGTGTACGGCCTCTCCGTCGCCTACGCCATGGTCGCATCCGGCGTCTACGAGCACGTGCTCGTCGTCGGCACCGAGACGGCCAGCAAGGCGCTGAACTTCCACGACCCGATCACGTCGATCATCTTCGGCGACGGCTCGGGGGCCGCCGTGGTCTCGCGCCGCGAGGGCGGCGCCGGCGGCGGCATGCTGCCCGCGCACCTCGGCTTCCGCTACAGCCCGCGCAACATCCACCTCGGCAACAGCAATATCCCCGTCGACGTGACGCGCTTCCCGGATCGTCAGGTCGAGCCGGGTGTACCGCTCGTCGAGCAGGCGCTCGTCGAGATGGAGAGCGGCCCCAACGTGCTGCGCAGCGCTGTGCTCGCCATGGCCGAGTGCGTGACGAGCTGCCTGGGCTACGACAAGCGCGACCTGCGCCGCAAGGATCCCGCGCTGCTGGAGACGATCCAGAACGCGCGCATCGTCCCCCACCAGGCGAACGGCCGCATCATCGACGGCCTCGCAGACCGCCTGCGCGCGCCGCACGAGCGCACGGTCCGCACCATCTACCGCTACGGCAACATGTCTGCCGCCTCGAATCTCGTGGCGCTCGACTACGGCCTGCGCCGCGGCAACATGGCGCGCCGCCTCGATGACGAGGGCCTCGTGCTCGAGATCGTCGATCAGCCCGAGCAGCGCTTCGAGTCCGGCGAGCTCGTCCTCCTCCCGTCGATCGGAGGCGGCTATCTCATGGGCTGCGCGGCGTTCATCGCCGAGCCCACGCTCGTCGAGCGCACCCGCGCCCAGGAAGAGGCCCTGGCCGCGGCCAGGTAGAGAATCCGCCCCGAGAGCCCGCCACGCTCCGGAAAGACGCTGCGGCCCCGGCCGCCGTGCGTTGTCAGGTACGGGTTGCACGAAAGAGGGCCGGGAGGGATCCTCGTCTCGAGCTCGGCTCAGGGAGGATCCCATGCGTCACATCGTGCTCGTCGCCCTCGTGGCCGTCGTCATCGTCTTCGCCGTCTCGGGCCCGCCGGCGTCCGACTCCGAACGCGCCCGTCAAGACGCGTACAAGCTGGCCAAGGTGCGGGAGGTCGCCGACGAGCTTGCCGGCCGAGACACGGCCCACCTCGATGCCGAGCAGCTCGCCCGACGCCAGGCGCTCATCGACGCACTCCAGGCCTACGCCGACGCCGGCGAGTTCGCCTGCAACGACGGCCACGGCGGTCACGCCGTGCCGGAGCTCGTCGACGCCCAGGGACGCACGTGCGCGCTCGCCAACCTGATCCGGGTGTCGGGTCACGAGGATCTGCTCATGCGCCTCACGCGTGAGAAGAACCACGCGTACGCGGCGGACCTCGTCGGCGACGTCGAGTTCCGCGTGTGGCTGGAGGACCACGGCCTGTCGATGGACGAGGCCGCCTACATCATGGGCCCCGGCTACGTGACGCCGCGCATCCCCGACCTGCGCGAGCCGAACGACACGATCCCCACCGCGCCGCCGCCGCGGAGGCCCACCCCCACGACGCAGCCGAGCACGAACCCGCCCGTGACGCCCCCCGTCACGCCGCCCCCGACGCCCCAGGTTCCGGAGACGACGCAGCCGAAGACCGACCCCACGACGACGCAGCCGACGACCCGGCCTCCCCGGCGCCGTGAGCGCGGCGCCGCGACGAACACGTGGCTCCAGTGGTGGACGCTGAACCGCGCGTCGTTCTTCAACCTGCGCCGCCGCTATCACGAGCCCCAGCTCACGGTGACGCCGCGCGCGGGCGAGGACGCCCAGCCCGCGGACCGGCGCCCGCGCGACGCCGAGATCTCGGGCGCGCTCGTACCGTTCTTCCGGTCCGTCGCGAAGGACCGCTCTTCCGGCACGCGCGCCACCGCACTCGCCGCCTGGGCGCGCACGGCGCGCGCGAAGCACGCGGCCGAGCTGAGCGCGGCGCTGCGCGAGTACCTCGGTGACGGCAACAATCCGTACCGCGAGCTCATCCTCATGAAGTTCGGCACGGTCGAGCGCGAGTCCACGCTCGCCTCGCTGCGCGCGGTCCTACTCGACACGAAGGAAGGCCGCGCCTTCCTGGGTCAGAAGGGCTCCATCCCCGAGCGCATCCGCGCCTACGCAGCGATCGCCCTCGGACACACGGGTCTGCCCGAAGGCGTCGACGCCCTCATCGACGTGCTCGACACGAAGGGCCGCTCGATCGCCAACCTGCGCGGCAGCGCGGTGCTGGCGCTGGGCGTCCTCGGCCGCACGGGCGACGCGAAGCTCCGCGGCCGCGTGCAGCGCTACCTGATCGAGCAGCTGCGAAAGCAGACGTGGCCCGACGCAGCGCTCGCGATGATCCCCGGCGGTCTCGCGGCGACGCGCGATGCCGCCGTCGTTCCCGAGCTGCAGCGCTTCCTCACGCGCTTCCGCAAGCCGCGCATCGTGCGCCAGTCCTGCGCGCTCGCCATCGCCAACCTCGCGCCGGAGCTCACGGAGCCGCTGATCGACACGCTGATCGGCAACGCCCGCCGCGACCCGGACGACGAGGTGCGCCGCTTCGCGCTGGTGGCCCTGGGCCAGATCGCCCACCGTCACCCGCGGGGCGAAGGCGACGCCGATCCCCGCACGAAGTACCTCGCCGACAAGCTCGCCCGCTTCTACGACGGGTGCTTCAAGGGCTACAACCTGCAGAAGAGCGACATGGCGTGGCTCTACCTGTCCGCAGGTCTGTTCGGGCGCCGCTTCCAGGATCGCGCCACCGAGCTCACGAAGAAGCTCCTGCCGGAGGCCGAGGGCGCGGCGCACGTCGATCGGCGCAACGCCGCCATCATCGGCCTCGGCCTGCTGGGGTCGAAGCGCGCCATCCCGGAGCTGCGCCGGTTGCTGGAGAAGGCTCGCGACGTACGCACCCGCGGGACCGCCGCCGAGGCCCTGGGCCTGCTCGGCGACCGCGAGAGCCGCGAGCCGCTGCGTGAGCTGGTCGTCGGCAAGGAGGCCGCGCGCGTGCGCTACGGCGCGGCCGTCGGCCTCGCCTTCCTCGCGGACCGCTCGTCGCTCGACATGCTTCTCGACACGTTCGCCACGACGCGCTCGCACTCCTCGCAGTCGATCCTCGCGCGCGTGCTGGGCGAGATCGGCGACCGCGAGGCGATCCGGCCGCTGCTGAAGATCGCCGGAGACCGCAAGCGCGACACGTGGACCCGCAGGCGCGCGATTGCTGCGCTCGGCATGATCGGCCAGGCGGACGACGAAGCCGGCGTGGTGCGCTACCAGGTCGGCGTCAACTACCTGCACGCCACGGAGGCCGTGCAGATGGTGCTCAACCTCTTCTAGCTAGCGCTGTCTCAGGTCCTGTCGGCACATCCCGACCCATTGCGACGACGTGGGTCGAACGCCCTCCTGACGAGCGCGAGCACGTTCTCGTGCTCGTTCTCGTGACGGCTCGTCGGTCGACGTCGCTGGCGTGCAAGCCGGACGATGGTCGGGAAGCGTCCGGTTCCTCCAGGGCGACGGGCGCCTGCGTCCCCCCTGAAGGGTGAGGGCCACAGCCGCCCTTGCTTCCTGGAGGACTCGAACATGACGACCACCCCGACCGGCTTCGCCCACCACCGACTCGACGCCTTCCATGCGGCCATGGAACTGACCGTTGGCGTCGAACGTCTCGCTGCAGCCCTGCCCCGCGGACACGCTGACCTCAAGGATCAGGTCAGGCGCGCCGCCTCTGCCACCATGCGCAACATCACCGAAGGCGCCAACCGCTGGGCACCGCGCGACAAGGCAGCGCGATTCATCATCGCGCGCGGTGAGTGCGCGGAGTGTGATGCAGCGCTCGAAATGACGCAGCGACTCCGCCTCGTACCCGATCGCGAAGTGGACGTCCTACGCCACCTCGCACGACGCGTCGGCGCCATGCTCACTGCCTTGATCAAGCGGCAGCAGCAAGCTGCACAATTCCGCTAGGGCCGGCTTGAGCTAGCGGGCGCCGGCGCCGCCCAGCGCGACCGCTGCGGTGTCGAAGAGGATCGCCAGGTCGAAGAAGACGCTGCGGTGCGTCAGGTAGAAGAGGTCGTGCTCGAGCTTCGCGCGCGCACTGTCGCTGTCCGATGCGTACGGCAGACGGATCTGCGCCCACCCCGTGAGGCCCGGACGCACGCAGTTACGCAGCTCGAACAGAGGGACTTCCTTGCGCAGGAGCCCCGTGAAGTGCGGACGCTCCGGACGCGGGCCCACGAAGGCCATCTCCCCCGTCAGCACGTTCCAGAGCTGCGGTAGCTCGTCGAGGCGATACTTGCGCAGGAACCGCCCGACGATCGTGACGCGCGGATCGACCGCGGCGGCGAACACCGGGCCGCTGCGGCTCTCGGCATCCCGGTACATCGTGCGGAACTTGACGACCTGGAACGGGCGACCGCGGAAGCCGACGCGCGTCTGCCGGTAGAAGACGGGGAAGCCCGACTCCAGCACGATCGCTGCCGCGATGAGAAGGAACAGCGGCGCGAGCAGCACGAGCAGCACGGCCGCCGCGACGAACGAGATCACGCGACGAAGGAACTCGATCACCGGCGACATCTGCACGCTGTGCAGAAGGCTGATCGGGTTCGCCTGCCGGCTGTCCACGCGCCCCTCGGCCTGGCGCAGCGCCGAGCTCTCGCTCTGGATGCGCTGGCCGCGCGCGACGAGCTGGGCGACACAGCCGGCGACCTCGGGATCGCGCACCGGGCACGCCACGATCACGCGGCCGGCCAGCTCCATGTCCTCGGTCACCTCGTTGTGCACGGGACGGTCGACCTGGCGGCTCGCCAGCTCCATGTGCCCACCGGGCAGGATCACGTTGGCGACGCGGAAGTTGGACAGCGTCTCGAGCCTGCGGATCGCCTCCGCGGCGGAGAGCTCCGTGGAGGTCAGCAGCGTGACGCGGCGCGGATGCTGCCGCATCCAGGCCACACGCCAGCGGGGTCCGAGCTCGACGGCGATGAAGGCCACGACCCACGCCATGACCAGCGTCGAGGTCGCGAACCACGCGGCCGGGGCGAGGAGCCCGACGGCGAGCACGAAGAGGGCACCGGAGAGCGGCGCCACGACGTGGATCGCGGCAGCGGCGGACGTGCCCTGCATGATGCAGCGCACGACGTGCAGCGCGAACGGCAGGGCCAGGCCGAGGGCGACGGCCGGCAGCCAGGGTCCACCCGCGATCAGCTGCACGCCCGTCGTCAAGGCGACGGAGAGCACCACGAACGCGACCGGCGGCACGAGGACGGCGCCGGGGTGCACGGCGGCCGGCCGCATCGGCTCGGAGGCCGACGGCCGGGGCGGCAGCGAGCGGTGGAGTTCGAGGACGGCGTGCTCGACGCTCACAGGGTGGCTCCCACCGGGGCGACGCGCGAGGTGCGCGCCCCGTTCACGATGACGCCGGCGACGCGGTCCGCGGCGCGGCCGATGGCGCGGCGCAGCATGCCGCGCGTGGTCGAGCCGGCGCGCACGACGACGACGAGCGCGTCGACGCATTCGCGCAGCACGACCCCTTCCGGATCCTCGAGGACCGACGGGCAGTCCACGACCACCTGCGGATAGCGGGCCGCGAGCGCGGTGAGGGTCTCCGTCCATGCGGAGGGCGTGTGGATCGTCGGGCCCGACTCGGGCGCGGGCGCCGAGAGGAAGTCGACGTTCTCGAAGGAGGTCGCAACCAGCATGGGCTTGGTGCGCGGCCCCTCACGACCGTCTGCCATGAGGCGCGACAGCGTGCGCCGCCGGCCGTCGCCGTCCACGAGCAGCGCGCGGCCGCGGCGCCCGCGGGCACGTCCGAGGCACGCGACGAGGTTGATGGCGGCCGTGGTCTTGCCCTCACCGGGGACGGCGCTCAGCACGCCGATCGTGTGCACGTTGCGCCGCTCCGACTCCAGCAGGAGGTGGGCGCTCAGGCGCAGGTAGGCGTCGGCCGTGCGCTCCTCGGGCACCGTCGTCGGCACGATGCCGTGCTCGGAGACGCGCGCGAGCGTGCCGGGCGCGGTGGGTCCGCGCGTCGGCGCCGAGGGCACGAGGCCTGTGCTCTTGCGCCACTTCATTGCGCAACCGCCTTCGGGGCGCACTCCGCCGGCGCATCGCCATGCGCCAGGATGAGACGAATGCCCTCGTGCAGCGCGACCGTCGGCTGCCAGCCGAGCACGCCGCAGGTGCGCTCGATGCACGCGAGCGAGTCCCGTACATCACCGGTGCGCGCGGGCGCGTGGTGGATGTCGCCGGTGAAGCCGAGCTCATGCGCAATGACGCGGGCGAGCTCGCGGATGCTGATGCGCTCGCCGCAGCCGACGTTCATGACCATGCCCGGCGCGCCCTCCGCCGTGGCGGCGCGCACGTTGGCGTCGACCACGTCGGCCACGTACGTGAAGTCACGCGTCTGCTCGCCGTCGCCGAGGATCGTGGGCGCGCGACCGGCCCGCATGGCATCGATGAACAGCGGGATGACCGCGGCGTACTGCGAGCGCGGCGACTGCCGCGGCCCGTAGACGTTGAAGTAGCGCAGCGCCACCGTCTCGAGACCGAACGACGCGTGGAACGCCTCGAGGTAGCCCTCGGCGGCAGCCTTGCCCGCCGCGTACGGCGAGCGCGGCGAGGTGGGCATGGAGGTGATCTTCGGCAGCGTCGGCGTGTCGCCGTACACGGAGGACGAGGACGCGAACACCACGCGGCGGACGCCGGCGGCGCGAGCGGCCATCAGCACGCCGAGCGTGCCGGTCACGTTGACGTCGTGGACGTCGAAGGGACGTTCGACGCTGCGCGCGACCGCCGCCAGAGCGGCCTGGTGGAACACGACCTCGCAGCCGGCGACGGCGTCGTCGAGGCGGGCGACGTCGCGGATGTCGGCCTCGACGAACTCGATGTGGTCGAAGGCGCCGGCGAGGTTCTCGACCGAGCCGGTGGAGAGATCGTCGATCACGACGACGTCGTGCCCGTCGGACAGCAGGCGGTCGACGAGGTGGCTGCCGACGAAGCCGGCACCCCCGGTAACACACACTCTCATCAGGACACTCTCCGCTCCGGCAATCCCGGGGCACTATCGACCAGGGTCCGGTGTACGTGCGATTGGTCCTTCCGGCAATCCCATCGAGCGCAGGTGTCCAGGCCCGCGATCGCTCGGGAGGGAAGCAAACCCGGGGCCAGCGCCGGAAGGCCGCCGAATGGCCTCTGGGAGCGCTACCCCGCCTCGATCCGTCGAGTACCCTCGACGACCCCCCTGGAGGGCGTCCACCGGAATGGACGCGCAGAGCCTAACGACACCCTGATCGTCCCCAAGGAATCCGCCCCCCACCGCCGTGGGCCCATGGCCCCCACACGGCCGATAGAGAGAGACCAGGAGAGCCACGGAACCCGCCATGCCGCCCGCTGCGCCCGAAACCACCGCTCCGCCGCTCCACGCCATGACCGTGGACGTCGAGGACTGGTACCAGGTGTCGGCCTTCGACGATCTCGTGTCGCGCGACGGCTGGCCCGACCAGGAGCAGCGCGTCCACGTCGGTAGCGAGCGCCTGCTCGACCTGTTCGCGGCCCACGGCGTCCGCGCCACGTTCTTCGTGCTGGGCTGGGTCGCGGAGCGTCACCCCGAGCTGGTCCGCAGCATCCACGAGCGCGGACACGAGATCGCCTCCCACGGCTACGAGCACCGCCTCGTGCACACGCTGGATCCCGAGTCGTTCCGCGCCGATCTGGCCCGTGCGGCAGCGGCGATCGACGCCGCGTGCGGCGCGGCGGTGCGCGGCTTCCGCGCGCCGAGCTTCTCGTTCACGCGGGACACCGCCTGGGCGTGGGACGTCCTGCGCGAAGAGGGCTACACGTTCAGCAGCAGCGTGTTCCCGGTGAAGCACGACCGCTACGGCATCCCGGACTTCCCGCGCCGCCCGGTGCGCATCGCGTCCGGTGGCGACGACGCCATCTGGGAGTTCCCGATGACGACGTGGCGCGTGCTCGGCCGCAACGTCCCTGCGGCCGGTGGCGGTTGGATGCGCGCACTGCCGCCGTTCGTCATGCACCGGGCGCTCAAAGCAGCCGAGTCGGCGGGCACGCCCGGCATCGTCTACGTCCATCCGTGGGAGCTCGACCCCGAGCAGCCGCGCATGGAAGGCGCACGCGCCAAGACGCTGCTGCGCCACCGCATCGGCCTCCGGCGCACGGAGGCGCGCCTGGACAACCTGCTCGGCACGTTCCGCTTCGGTACGGTCACCGACGTGCTGGCCCACGTGGACGCCGAGCCGCAGCGCCCCGAGCAGGTGGGCGTTCCCGGCGCGCGTCTGGAGAGGTCGGCGTGAGCGCGCCGCTGCGCGTCCTGCACGTGCGCAACAGCGATCGTCTCGGTGGACCCGAGCGGCTGCTGCTCGACCAGGCCGCGCTCGCCGGCGACGGCGTCACGCCCGTGCTGGCTTCCTTCGGCCCGCCCGACGCGCCCCACGCCTTTCTCGACGCCGCGCGCGCCGACGGCATCGAAGCCCACCTCATCGAGCAGCGCGGATCGTACGACCGCAAGCTGCGCCGGCGCGTCGCCGCGGTCGTCGACCAGGTCGACCCGCACCTCGTGGTGAGCCACGACTACAAGGCCAACTTCCTCTCGGTACGCGCCGTTCGCGACCGCAGGCGTGCATCGGTCGTGCACGGCTACACCGCCGAGAACCGCAAGATCGGGTTCTTCGAGGCAGTCGACCGCAAGCTGCTGCGGCGCATGGACGCGGTCGTCGTGGTGTCGGAGACTCTGCGCGCGCAGCTCGCGGGCGCCGGCGTCGCGGCCGAACGCTTGCA
>JASJDY010000153.1 GCA_030065025.1 Planctomycetota bacterium | reverse complement strand
CCCCTCGTCGCCGGGAGGACGTGCGGCCTCGTGCCGACGCGGGTCAGGGTCGGGGTTTCCGCGGAGAGCTTCGCGATGGTGGAGGCCCGGCCCGCGCGCCAGGTGCTGCTGCTCGACGACTGCCCGGAGGACGCCCTGCTCGTGGAGGGGCTGCTCCAGCGCGTGCAGGGCGCCGACTACCGGCTGCAGCACGTGGACACCGTGCCCGCCGCAGCGGCCGTGCTCGCGGAGAGCGCGCCGGATGCCGTCCTGCTCGATCTCCATGTGGGCGAGACCACCAGCGACCCGCTCGGGGTGCTCAAGCACTTCCTCGACGAGGATCTGAGCACACCGATCGTGGTCCTCACGAGCAACGACGACGAGGAGCTCGCCGTCGAGGCCGTGCGCCTCGGGGCCCAGGACTACGTCCTCAAGCAGCAGGCGACGGGGCCGCGCCTGCACCGCGCCATCGAGTACGCGCTCGAGCGCTGGCGGCTGCTGAACGAGATCTCCGTGGCGCGTGCGGAGCTCGAGCGCATGGCGCTCACCGATCCGCTCACGCAGCTGGCGAACCGCCGCTGCCTGGATCTGAGGCTCGAGACGCTCCAGCGAGGAGCGGGACGCACGGGTGAGATCGTGTGTGCCGCGCTCGTCGACGTCGACGACTTCAAGGCGGTCAACGACGGCTACGGACACGCGGCGGGCGACGCCGTGCTGAAAGACCTCGGACTCCTGATCCAGTCCACCGTCCGTCCCGGCGATCTGGCCGGCCGCATCGGCGGCGACGAATTCATCGTGCTGTACCCGAGCACGCGCGTGTCGGATGCCGTGATCGCCGCCGAGCGGCTCCGCTCGAGGATCCGAACGCATGCGTTTCTCGAAGGCACGCACGCGGTCGAGATCAGCGTGAGCATCGGCGTCGCGCCGATACCGCCCGACGTGATGAGCATCGACGAGGTGTTGCCGCACGTTGCTCATTCGCTCAAGTCGAGCAAGGAGCACGGCAAGAACTGCGTCCGCACGCTCCTCGATCCGCGCACGGAGCACCTGGACCGGCAGAGCTGCAGGCCGCGTCAGGCGGTCAAGCACCTCCGGCCGCACCTGCAGCCCATCCTCGATCTGCGTAGCGAGCGCGTGGTCGCCTACGAGCTCCTCGCCAGGGGACCCGAGGGCCCTTGCGAGTACCCGCTCGACATGTTCCAGGCGGCGCACGAGGAGGGCATCCTCGTCAAGACGGACCTCGCCTGTCTCGCCGTCTGTGCGGAGGCGGCCGACGTCCTGCCCGAGACGCATCCCGTCCACATCAACGTCTTCCCCCAGACCCTCGAGACGGTCGAGCCCGCCCGCATCCTCGAAGCGCTCGGTGGCGCGCCGGCCGATCGTGTCTGTCTCGAGGTCAACGAGCAGCACCTCGCCGGCTCGCACGAGGCCGTCTCCGAGGCGCTCGGGGAGCTGCGCCGGCACGGCGTGCGCGTTGCGCTCGATCACCTGGGCCTCGGTCGCGGCTCGCTGGAGAGCCTCATCATGCTCGAGCCGGACTTCGTCAAGTTGAGCGGGTCCCTCGTGACCGGCGTCTCGCGGAGTGCCTCGAGCCGTCGCCGCCTGGCACGCCTCGTCGCGGCGGTCCACAGCCTGCGTCGCGTCTGCATCGCGGAGGGCATCGAGGCGGAACCCGACCTCGAATTTGTTCGCGAGATCGGCGTCCGCCTCGGTCAGGGTTTCCTGCTCGGCAACCCCCGTCGTGTGAGCCAAACCCATGTCTGAATCCACGGGCCAGACTCTGCCCGCTTCTCTCGCAGAGGAGCCCGGACGCCACCGGCTCGAGGCGGAGCTCTACGCGCGCATGCGCGATGACGCCTCCATTCTCGACTTCCTGAAGCAGGGCGCACTCGACGGGCTCTGGTACTGGGATCTCGAGAGCCCCGAGGACGAGTGGATGAGCCCGACCTTCTGGCGGCTCTTCGGTTTCGACCCGGCCGCCATGCCGCACAAGGCCTCGGCCTGGCAGGACATCATCCATCCAGACGACCTCGCCGTGGCGCTCCGGAACTACGAGCTCCACGCGGCCGATCCGAGCCATCCGTACGACCAGGTCGTGCGCTATCGACACGCGCAGGGACACACCATCTGGGTGCGCTGCCGCGGCATCGCGATCCGTGACGAGACGGGCAAGCCGATTCGCATGCTGGGCGCACATACGGACATCACCGCGCAGATGGAGGCCCAGGCCGAGCTCGAGCGCCGTCAGGCGGAGCTGGAGGAGGCCAACGCCGCCCTCACGCAGTCGAACATCGACCTGCGCCACTATTCGTATGTCGTCGCGCACGATCTGCAGGCGCCGCTGCGCCACATCGCCGGCTTCGCGCGGTTCCTCAACGAGGACCACCGAGAGCGGCTCGACGAACAGGGACGCACCTACCTCGATCACGTCCTGAGCAGCGCCGAGCAACTCCAGCTGCTCATTCGGGACCTGCTCGACTACGCGAAGGCCGACGACGAAGCACGGCCATTCCAGCCGGTGCCGCTCGAGACCGTGGTGAGGTCCGTAACGGCCACCGCGCCGTTCGTGGCGCCGGACGAGCTCGTCTATCAGGACCTGCCCGTCGTGCGGGGGGACCGCACCCAGCTCACCCTCGTGCTGCAGAACCTGCTCGAGAATGCGCGCAAGTTCCGCGAGCTGGGCCGGGCGGTGCGAGTCGACATCACGGCGGAGCGGGACGGCGCCTTCTGGCGGATCCGCGTTGCGGACGACGGCATCGGCATGAAGCCGCAGCACGCCGAGCGCATCTTCGAGGTGTTCCGGCGGCTGCACACGCAGCGGGAGTACCCGGGCAGCGGCATGGGGCTGGCGATCTGCAAACGGATCGTCGAGCGCCACGGAGGAACGATCTGGGTGGAGACGGAGCAGGGGATGGGGTCCACGTTCTGCTTCACGCTCCCGGCGGAGGACGAACGAGATGACACAGCCGACCATCCGTGAGCTGCGGCCGGCCGAGATCCTGTTGGCCGAGGACGATGAGTTCGACTTCCTGCTCACGGCGGAGAGCCTGGGCAAGTCGAAGCTCGCGACCAGCCTCCACCGTGTGACGAACGGCGAGGACTGCCTCGCGTTCCTGCGGCGCGAAGGGCGCTTCGCCGACGCGCCGCGCCCCGATCTCGTCCTGCTGGATCTCGAGATGCCGATCATGAACGGCCGCGAGGTCCTCGCGGAGATGCTCCAGGACGAAGAGCTCAGCCACGTTCCCGTCGTCATCCTCACGACGTCGGACGACGAGCGGGACGTGATGGACAGGTACGGCCTGCGCTGCAGCGGGTACGTACAGAAGCCGGTCGACTTCTCGCAGTTCCACAAGGTGGTCCAGGAGATCGCGCACCACTGGCTCGCTGTGATGGTGTCGCCGCCCTCCTCGTGAGGCGACCTGACAACACTCGATCAGAATGGAAGGCCCGCGTTAACGGACGCACTGGATCCCCGGACGGAGCCGCAAGCAACGCTAGGTTTGCCGTACTTCGCCCCGGACGTGAGATGCAAGGGAGATGTGGAACCATGGTCAAGACCACGGCAGACCTGCGGAGCCCCGAACGTGTTCTGTTGATCGAGGACTCGGAGCTCGACGCCAAGATCATGGGCCGCTACCTGAGTAGGAGCTGCGGTCGCGACATGCAACTGACGCACGTGGAGACGCTGGGCGACGCACGCGCGCGGCTCGCGCTCGGCGACTTCGACCTGATCGTGCTGGACCTGGATCTGCCCGATGGCGCCGGGCTCGAGTCGCTGCAGACGATCCGCCCTGACGCGGGCGACATCCCGGTCATCGTCGCTACGGGCGTGGACGAGCCGGAGGTCGGCGTGCAGGCCGTCGCGCTGGGCGCGCAGGACTTCCTGGTGAAGGACCGCATGAGCGAGGACGACGTCGCACGCGCCGTGTCGTTCTCCGTAGCACGCCGCACGGCCGACGACGCCGGCTCAGGCGCTGCACACCACGCCGATCCGAAGCTCCTGCACGCGTTCAACAACCTGCTCGCCGTGATGCTGGGCAACGCCAGCCTGGCGCTCGAGCGCACGAAGGACCCCGAGGCGATGGCGCGACACGTCAAGTCGCTGATGCGCGGTGCGGAGGACGCATCGAAGCTCGTCAAGCGACTCCGCGCAGCTTCGGAGGAGGCGCACGCCGGGTCCTTGACCCCTGAGAGTCTGCCCGTGACGGACGCACCGCGCTGCGCCCACCACGTGCTGACGGCTCGCTTCGGCTATCGGCGCACGAGCACGTAGAACGACGGATCCGTGCCGGGTGACGTTGCGCCGGCAAGCACGACGTACTTGCCCGACGGCGACACGCCGCCGACGTAGCGCTCGCCGCCGCCCGTGTCCAGCCGCACGCGTCCGTTGACCTCGACGGTGTACGTCGCGGTGTCGGGCGGCCCCGTGACGACCGTGCCCTCGTTGTTCTCGGTGACCACGACACTGATGTTGCCGGCCCCGTCCGCGTTTGCCGTCCCCGTCATCGAGGCAAAGGCCGGCCCGGCGCGGTCGTAGCGGAGACCGACCATGCCGTATGTGCCAGAGAGCGTGGCGACGGACGCCGCGGTGCTCGGCCGCACCATCGCGAGGAGGATCGGGTCATCGCCGCTCGTCGTGGAACCGCCCACCACGATGAACTCGCCGTCTGCATAGACGTCGCCGGTGAGCTGTCCCATGCCCGGCGCGTCGATCGTCAGGTTGCCTGCTGGGGTCAGGGTGTAGGAGATCGCCGGCGGGGACAGCGTGATGCCCATGGCCCCCTCCATGTTCCTGCTGAACTCACGCTCTCCGCCGCCGCTGCCGTCGAACGTCATCGTGCCCCACCAGCTCGTATTGCGGGCCGTACCCAGATCGAAGGAGTAGCCGCACGCGCGGTACGTGGCCGTGATGTTCGGCGCCGCAGCGTAGTTGCTCCGTCGGGACATGATCATCATCGACGGAGGCTGGCCGCTGTGGACGGGCATGACCAGGCCGACCTCGCCGCCCGAGTTGATCGTCCCGCTCCAGATGTCGGTCCCTGGCATGGACGTGTGCTGCCAGTGGAATGAGCCGTCGCTCTCGATGCGCGTGTTCCAGCCGGTCACGGGCTGCGCGCCTGTCAGATTGCCGTCCTCGTTGCCCCGGAGCACGCCTGTCGGGCTGCCGGATCCGTCTACATCCACGCCGCCCCAGAGGCTGTAGCACGCCTCGGGAGGACCTGCCGTGGCCTCGAAGATGTACATCCCGTACTGGCCGTTGAACGCGCTGGTGGGGGTCGATCCGCCGCCGCCGCCCCCGCCGCATGCCGCGAGCAGCACGCCGCCACAGACAAGCATCGCTACCAGGAATCCACTCACCATCACACGCATGCAACACCTCCCGCGCGCAGGCGCAGCGTCATGACGCCCTTCGCGCTGCGCTACGGACCTGCAAGTGCGGGACCGGCACCGTGGCGCGGTCATTGGACGCACAGGCGGCGGGCGTGAGGGAGAGTCCGCACTGCGCGTTGGTCAGTTCGCATGCGCGGGGCGAGCACGCCATCGGAGTTGACAGGCGACTCCTGCGTCACAGTCCTCAGCCGTCACCTTGCTGCGGGATTGTGCGCTGCGCGGCTACGAGTAGATCTCGCCGCCGGCTTCCTCGAACGCCTTGCTCTGCTCCAGGAGACCCGCCTCGATGGCTTCCTCGGTGTCGAGGCCCTTCTGCTTGGCGAAGTCGCGCAGCTGCTGCGTGATCTCCATGGAGCAGAACTTGGGCCCGCACATCGAGCAGAAGTGGGCGACCTTGGCACCCTCGGCAGGCAGGGTGGCGTCGTGGAACTCGCGCGCACGCTCCGGGTCGAGGGCCAGGTTGAACTGGTCGTCCCAGCGGAACTCGAAGCGCGCCTTGCTGAGCACGTTGTCGCGGTACTGCGCGCCGGGATGGCCCTTGGCCAAGTCGGCGGCGTGCGCCGCGATCTTGTAGGTGATCACGCCCTCGCGGACGTCGTTCTTGTCCGGCAGACCCAGGTGCTCCTTGGGCGTCACGTAGCAGAGCATCGCCGTGCCGTACCAGCCGATCATCGCGGCCCCGATGGCCGAGGTGATGTGGTCGTAGCCGGGGGCGATGTCCGTGGTGAGCGGGCCCAATGTGTAGAAGGGCGCCTCGCCGCACCACTCGAGCTGCTTGGTCATGTTGTCGCGGATCATGTGCATGGGCACGTGACCCGGGCCCTCGTTCATGACCTGGACGTCCTGCTCCCAGGCACGGCGCGTCAGCTCACCCTGCACCTGGAGCTCGCCGAACTGGGCCTTGTCGTTGGCGTCGGCGAGGGAGCCGGGCCGGAGGCCGTCGCCGATCGAGAACGCGACGTCGTAGGCCGCCATGATCTCGCAGATCTCGTCCCAGTGGGTGTAGGTGAAGTTCTCCTTGTGGTGCGCCAGGCACCACTTGGCGAGGATCGAGCCGCCGCGCGAGACGATGCCCGTCGTGCGCTGCGCCGTCCACGGCACGAAGCGCAGCAGCACGCCGGCGTGGATCGTGAAGTAGTCGACGCCCTGCTCGGCCTGCTCGATGAGCGTGTCGCGGAAGAGGTCCCAGGTGAGCTCCTCGGGACGGCCGCCGACCTTCTCGAGCGCCTGATAGATCGGGACCGTGCCGATGGGGACGGGGCTGTTGCGCAGGATCCACTCACGCGTCTCGTGGATGTGCGGGCCCGTGGAGAGGTCCATGACGGTGTCCGCACCCCAGTGCGTCGACCAGACCATCTTCTCGACCTCCTCCTCGATGGAGGACGTCACCGCCGAGTTGCCGATGTTGCTGTTGATCTTCACCAGGAAGTTGCGGCCGATGATCATCGGCTCGCTCTCCGGGTGGTTGATGTTGGAGGGGATGATCGCGCGGCCGCGGGCCACCTCGTCGCGTACGAACTCCGGCGTGATGCGCTCCGGAATCGCGGCGCCCAGCGCCTCGCCCGGATGCTGCTTGGCCAGCGCCGCGTCCATCTGCTCCAGCCGCTGGTTCTCGCGGATGGCGATGTACTCCATCTCGGGAGTGATCTGGCCACGCCGCGCGTAGTGCATCTGCGTCACGCGCGCGCCGGACTTGGCCCGAAGCGGCTTGCGCAGGTTGGGGAAGCGCACGGCGGTGAGCGCCGGATCGCTCGCGCGCTCCTGCGCGTAGACCGACGACACGCCGCCCGTCTCCTCGACGTCGCCCCGGGCGCGGATCCAGCCCTCGCGGAGGGGCTCCAGTCCCTGGCGGACGTCGATGGCCACGGCGGGATCGGTGTACGGACCCGAGCAGTCGTAGACCGCCACCGAGGCGTTGGGCTCCTCGCCTCCGTCGATGCGCGTCGGCGTCAGCTCGATCTCGCGCATGGGCACCCGGACGTCCGGGTACAGCGTCCCGGGCACGTAGATCTTCTTCGAGGCCGGGAAGGGCTTGCGGGTGATGCCATCCGAGGAGGAGGGGACGGTCCCGTGCTTCTGGTTGGCCTTGGCGTCGCTCATGGCTGCTTCCCTTCGCCGGTTCGAACCGGAGCAGGTTCCAAGGGTGTGGTCTCAGCGCCGCGATCGGCGCACCCCCAGCCCCGGCATCCTACTCGCGCGCCGGCCCCGCGGCATTGACAGATGCAGTGGAGCCCCGAGGCGCGTACCCTGCCTGCCCCGTGCCTGCCGGGAGGAGGATGCCGTGCGTGGAATCTGCCTCTGGACCCTCGTGGTCCCCCTTCTCGCCCTCGGCGCCTGTGGGGGCGACGTCCCGCCGCCCGAGACGCCGGCGCGACCGGTCGTGACGATGCCGCTGGAGGTTCTCGCGCCCAATCCGCCGCTGGTCCTGACGGGCGTGGCCGAGCCGTATCGCGAAGCCGAAGTCAGCTTCGAGGTCTCAGGGCGCATCACGTTCATCCTCGATGTCGGGCGCACGGTGCAGGTCAACACGACGACGCGGAAGGGCCAGGAAGGCAACATGGCTCCGGAGGCGCTCGGTCACCGCCGCGAGGTCATCGCACAGATCGACGACACGGCGTACAGGCAGCGGCGCGACGCGGCGAAGCTCAAGCTCGAGACGGCGCTGCAGGGCCTGAAGGCCCAGCAACTGGATCTGGACGAGGTCGCGCCGGCCGCGGTCCGCCGGGCCGAGGCGCAGAGCGAGGCCGCGGAGTCCGAGATCACGTCGGCGCGGGCGTCGGTGGCCAGCGCCGAGTCGACGAAGAACACCGCGGGCGCCGACCTCGAGCGCAACCGCAAGCTGCTGCGCGATCGCCAGATCCCGAAGGCCGAGTTCGATCAGTTCCAGAACGCCTACGACACGGCGGTCGCCAACCTGCAGAAGGCCAAGGCGAGCGTGCAGGCCGCGGAGCAGCAGCTGCAGGCCTTGGAGGCGACGCTGACCGAGGCGGAGGCCGCGCTACGACTCAAGAAGGTGGAGGTCGACCAGACCAACGCGCAGATCGCCGAGCTCCGGAACGCGCTCAAGCAGGCCCAGACGGACCTCGACCACTGCAAGCTCGAGGCGCCCTTCGGCGGTCGCATCACGAAGATCCATGCCAGCCAGGGCGACTTCGTCGCGGCGGGCACGCCGGTCCTGAGCCTGACCCTGATCGATCCGATCAAGGTCTCCGTCACGGTGTCCGCCGATCGCGAGCGTCAGATCCAGCCGGGCAGCTACGCCACGGTCACGCCGGCGCCCACCAAGAACCCCGAACCAGACGCCGACGACGAGAAGGAGGAGGACGAAGCCGTACAGCTCTTCGGCACGGTGTTCGAGAAGGGCGCTGTCGCAGATCCAGCCACGCGCACGTTCCGCATCGACGTCATGGTGCGCAACGCGCGCCGCAACCGGGCGAAGACCGGCGAGAACGGCCTGACGCGCATCGGCTTCCGCCAGATCCTGCCGGCTGTCGAACGTCACCACGACGAAGGCGGCCCGCTCTACGTCTGTCGCGAGTGCGTCGCGACGGAGAAGGACACCGGGAAGCAGGTGCTCTATCGCCTGAAGGGCGGCAAGTTCGCCCGACCGCGCCCGGCAGAGATGTTCGAGGGGCGCCTCGACCTCGAGCGCGTCGAGGTGAACCCGATTGACGGCGGGCCCGAGAACTTCATGCAGATCCTCAACTGGTCGTTCCAGCGTATGGACCCTGTGGAGGGCTACAGCATCGACTACGGCGACCTCTTCGTGAGGTTCGAGCCGCCGGACGTCACGCTGGCGTCGATCGAGCGCGGCGCCGTCTTCGACCGCTACGACTGGGCGATCCGGCCCGGCGATCTGGTTCCGGTCGTGTTCGAGGGCAAGGCGAGTCCTCGAGGCATCTGGGTGCCCGACGACGCGATTCGCGTCGAGAACGAGAAGCGCAGCGTGTTCGTGGTCGAGAACGGCAAGGCGCGGGCGGTGCCCGTCAGCGTCCATGAGTCGGTCGGGCGCCTCCGCCGCATCGAGGGCGAGGCCCTGAAGGCCGGCTTGAGGGTGGTGGTCGTCGGCATGCACTACGTGCACGACGGAGCTGACGTCGCGGTCTCCAAGGAAGCCAGTCTGTCGACGCTGATGGGGCAGGGCCGATGAACCCCACGTCGTTTACGGTCAACCATCGCACGACGACCATCGCTGTCGTTCTGGTGTCGCTGTTCCTGGGACTCCAGACCTTCAGCACCATGCCCCGCCGTGAGGATCCCGAGATCACGATCCGCTCCGCGATCGTGATCACGCACTGGCCCGGCGCGACGGCCGAGAAGGTCGAAGAGCTCGTCACGGACCCGATCGAGACCGCCATCAACCAGATGAGCGAGGTCGACACGATCCACTCCCAGTCCAAGACCGGCATGAGCGTCGTCACCGTCGATCTCATCGACACCACCCCGGCTCGTGAGGTCGATCAGGCCTGGGACGAGATGCGGAACAAGATCGACGCAATCCACGGCGATCTGCCGCAGGGTTGTGGCATCCCTCAGGTCAACTCCGACTTCGGTGACGTGGGGGCCGTCTGCCTCACGCTCTACCAGCGGCCCGTGAACGGCGCATCGGAGATTCCGGAGGGATCGCGACTGTCATGGCGCCAGCTCGAGGTGCTCGCCGACCAGGTCGAGACCGAGCTCAAGACGATCCCGACGGTCGCCAAGATCGACAAGCTCGGCATCCAGGACGAGGTCATCTACCTGGAGGTGCCGAGCGCGGATTGGGCCAAGATCGACATCACGGAGGACCACCTCGCTCAGCTGCTGGACGCCCAGAACATCGTCGCCCCAGGCGGGCAGATCGACACGGGTGACAGTCGCTACTCCGTGCGACCCACCGGTGAGTTCGAGGCGTACCGGGCCATGCGCGACGTGGTCGTCGGTCGCCATGAAGACGGGCTGCCCGTCTTCCTTCGCGACCTGCCGATCCAGATCGAGCGCACCTTCGTGGATCCGCCGAAGCCCAAGTTCCGCTTCGTGCATCCGGACTTCACCGCCGATCGCGCCCTGCTGCTCGCGATCACGATGAAGTCCGGCGAGAACGTCGTGAAGATGGGGGAGTCGATCCGCGCGAAGATCGCCGAGCTGAAGGCGACGACGCTGCCCTACGACGTGGAGCTCACGCAGATCAATGACCTGCCCCGACAGGTCGGGACCCTCATCGAGGACTTCGTCTCGAACCTCTGGCAGGCGATCGCGATCGTGCTGGCCGTGGCCTTCCTCATGATGGGGTGGCGCCCGGCGCTGATCATGGCCACCGCCGTGCCGCTGTCGATGGTCGCGGCCTTCACGGTCGTTCGCATGTTCGGGGTCGAGCTCGAGCAGTTCTCGATCGCCTCGCTGATCATCGCGCTGGGCATGATCGTCGACAACGCGATCGTCGTATCCGACAACAGCGTGCGCATGATCGACGAGGGGCTGCCGCGCAAGCAGGCGGTCATCAAGGGCGCCACCTCGCTGGCGATTCCGATCATCACCTCCACGCTCACGACGGTGGCCGCGTTCCTGCCCATGCTCACGATCGAGGGCAGCTCAGGAGAGTACGTCCGGAGCCTACCGATCGTCGTCGCGACGACGCTGCTCATGAGCTACCTCGTCGCCATGCTCGTGACGCCGATCATGTGCTTCTGGCTCCTCAAGCCCACGGTGAAGGACGCGGGGCGCAAGACGCTGGTCGCGAGGCTGGCCGGTCTCTTCAGGCGCAAGAAGGGCGAGGCGCCGGTCGACGAGCGCGAGCTCGAAGCGAAGGATGGTCCGTCCGGCTACGACAAGTTCATCCTGTGGTGCCTCGGCCACAAGGGCCTGACGCTTGGCATCGCGGGCGCGGCGTTCGTCGCGAGCTTGCAGCTCGTCCCCCTGATCGGAAACCAGTTCTTCCCGATGGGCGACCGCGATCAGTTCTTCGTGCACGTGTGGCTGCCCGAGGGCTCGTCCATCAAGAAGACGGAGGAGATCTGCAAGCAGGTCGAGCAGAGGATCCTCGACTCGCGAGTGACCGACATCGAAGGCCGGCGCGTCGATCGCCTCGCGCACATCACCTCGATGGTGGGCACGGGCGGCCCGCGGTTGATGCTCACGAGCAACCCCGAGCAGAACTTCCCGAACTACGCCCACATGGTGGTGAACACCTCGGATCCGACGTACTCGGCACCCTGGGTGGAGGAGATCAAGAAGGCTGTCGTGGACATCCCCGGTGCGCGCATCGACGTTCGACGCTTCATGCTTGGCCCGCCGGTGAAGAACCCGGTCGAGATCCGCCTGATCGGTGACGACGCGGACGAGCTCCGTGTGAAGGCCGAGGAGCTCATCGGCATCTTCCGGAGGACGCCCGGCGCATCGGATCCCCAGAGCAACTGGCGGAATCCAAGCTACGAGGTCGAGGTCAGGATCGACCCGGACGCCGCCAACCTCGCAGGCGTCACGAACATGGACGTCGCCAACACGCTCAACGGCCTCATCTCAGGGCGTCGCCTGACGACCTACCGAGAAGGGGATCACCTCGTGCCCGTCTTCTTGCGCATGCAGGACGCGGAGCGCAAGCGTCTGAGCGACCTGTCGCGCATCTACGTCAACGGGCGATCGGGCAAGGTCCCGCTCTCGTCGCTCGCCACCTTGGAGCCGGCGTGGCAACCGGCCGTGATCGCCCGTCGTGACCAGCGGCGTACCGTCACCGTGGGGGGGCAAGCGCAGGCCGGCTTCCTGGCGAACCAGGTGTCCACGAGCATGGAGGCGGATGTAGAGAAGCTCGTGGCCACGATGTCCCCAGGCAGTCGCTGGGAGTACGGCGGCGAGATGGAGGAGTCCACGAAGAGCCAGGCGCAGCTGTCCGCGGCCTTCGGGCTGAGCGGCCTCCTGATCCTGCTGGTGCTGATCAGCCAGTACAACTCGTTCGCCAAGCCCTTCATCGTGCTCGCCGCGGTGCCCCTGTCGCTGATCGGAGCTCTCATCGGTCTCTTCACGACCGGCTGGGCGCTGGGCTTCATGCCGATGCTGGGGATCATCTCGCTCGCTGGCGTCGTGATCAACAACGCCATCATCCTCATCGACTTCATTGAGACCGGTGTGCGTGAAGGCAAGGAGCTGCGTACCGCCGTGGCCGAGGCCGGCCGCCTACGCATGAAGCCGATCCTGCTCACCACGCTGACGACCGTCGGCGGCATGCTGCCGCTGGCGCTCTTCGCCGGCCCGATGTGGGCCGGGATGGCGTGGGCCGTGATCTTCGGGCTCGCGCTCTCGACGGCGCTGACGCTGCTCGTCATTCCGACGCTGTACACGCTCTGTGTCGAGCGCTTCGGTCTGAAGATCCAGGGGATGGATCAGAGCAGCTCTTCGTAGAGGCGGTACGACGTCTCGTCCATGCCGAGGCGCGCGTAGACGGCGCGCGCGTTGCGGTTCGTCTGCTCCACGTAGAGGCGCAGGCCCCGTACGTCTTCTGCTTCGCGAGCCTCCGTGCGGACTTCGTCGTACAGGCTGCGATAGATGCCCGTGCGGCGGTGATCCGGCGCGATGTACACGCTCTGGACCCACCAGAAGAAGCCGTCGCGCCAGTCGCTCCACTCCGACGTCACCATGAGGCTGCCGACGACCTTGCCGTCGCGCTCCGCGACGAGATAGAAGCCGTGCTCGGGCAGATGCAGCAGGCGCTCGACACCGCGCGTGACGACGTCGGGCTCGAGCTCCTTGCCTTCCGTCTCATGCGCCATCGCGCAGTTGTGCGCGACAAGGACGTCCGTGTCCTGGGGCGTTGCGCGCCGCACGCTGCAAGAAAGTTCCATGGTGTTCTCCGTCGGGCGCAGTGTACGTAGCGCGAGGCGATTCTCGCGCACCTTGCGATTGCGCTCGGTGGGTGGTTGCCGCTAATCTCTTCGCGCGCTGAAAGCGCAGAAGGAGGGTCGGCGAGCCGGGTGTCACCACCAGGCATCGACGATCCACGGGCGCGGGAGCGGCCTCAGGTCGCTCCCGCGTCCCGTTCCTTCGTTCTCCCTGCGGAGGCACCGTGATCGAGCTTCACGTCGAGCCCCGCGTGATGAAGACCTGGGACGCCTTCCAGGCCGAGAACCCGCCGTTCTCCATCGCTCTCGACGGTTACGTGGATGGACCGCCGTCCTTCTCATCGCACGGGCCGCACGCGAACTTCGATCACCACAGCCTGGTCGATCGCCTGACGACTCGCAGCACGTGCATGCAGGTGTACATGGCGATCACGATGGGGCTCTTCGACACGTTCCAGCAGGACGGGGAGCCGCACGCCAACCTGTTCGTGAACGACGGCGACCAGGACACGTGTCTCGCCGTCTGGGTGTTGCGCAACCCGGAGCGCTGTGAGGGAATCCGTGTCCACCAGCCGATCGCACGCCTGCTGATCGGCGAGGACGCCATCGACTGCACGGGTGGCGCCTATCCCGTCTCTCCCGATGCGCCGTTCATGCAGGAGCAGGCGTGGATCTTCCAGCCGTATGTGGACGCGCGCACGTCGGGTGCGCTCACGCGCGTCGATGCCGACACCATGCGCTCGATCATCGAGGCGGTCGGCGTGCGCATCACCGCGTACGTCGAGGGGCGCGGCGAGCGCATCGAGCTGGACACGCGCTACGACCGGATCGGCGGCGGCGACGGCTGGGAGATGATCGTCGAGCAAGGTCCGCACGCCCGGACGGGGCTTTTCTCCGAGGGCGTGCGCGCCTATGTCGCCGTGCGTGAGAACGGCGACGGCACGTGGACCTACACGCTCGGCAAGATGTCGCCCTTCATTCGGTTCCCCGTGCAGGAGCTCTACGGCGTGCTCAACGCCGAAGAGGGGCTCGAGTCGGCAGCAAGCCGTTGGGGTGGCAGCAACACGATCGGCGGCAGCCCGCGCGAAGGGGGCAGCAAGCTGTCGCCTCAAGAGCTCGAGCGCATCGTCAATCGGACGCTCGCTCAAGCCTGACGCTGGCACACCAGTCCCGGAATCGGCACACTGGACGGCCAGCCCGCGCGGGGGTGAGCGATCCCTGCGCTCGTTCCAGGAGCCTCCCCCATGGACGTATCGCTTGCCGACCTATGGCTGCCCATCCTGCTCTCGGGTGTGGCGGTGTTCTTCCTGAGCTTCATCATGTGGATGGTGCTGCCTCACCACCGCAGCGACTGGTCCAAGCTGCCGGACGAAGACGGCACGATGGATCACCTCGGCGACATCGAGGCGGGGATGTACACGTTCCCGCACTGCGTCACGCCCGAGGAGATGAAGGACCCGGCCTACATCGAGAAGCGCGACAAGGGTCCGAGCGGCATGATGACGATCGTGCCGCGCGGGCCGATGAACATGGGCAAGTCCATGTTCCTGTCCTTCATCTACAACGTGATCATCGCGGTTCTCGTTGCGTACGTCGCCACGATCGCCATCGCGAAGGGCGATCCCAATGGGGACGTGCTGCAGCTCACCTCGACCGTGGCGTGGCTCGGGTTCGCCGGCGCGCACGGCTGGTATCTGCTGTGGTTCTATTACAAGCCCGCGTTGATCGCGAAGTCGGTGATCGACGGTCTCGTCTACGCACTGGCCTGCGGCTTCCTCTTCAAGGCCTTCTGGCCGGGGGTCTGATTCGGCTATCCTCGACCCTGCCCCAGGACACTGGGGGAAGCAGGGAGAGTCGAACATGAAGAAGACCATGACCGTCGTGGCGCTTTGCGCCCTGATTCTCGTGGCGGCAGGCTGCATGAACGTGCGCTACACGGAGAACCGTGTCGTCCACGGGCACGGCAGCGACCTGAGCGTCGAGAACGCGCTGCAGGCCGTCAAGATCGAGACGACGATGGACGCCCAGGGTCGGCACGCAGAGACCGAGTTCCACATCCGACCGGACGAGGTGCCCGAGGCGGTGCACAAGGCCATGGAGGCCAAGCACCCCGGCGGTAAGTACATCGGCGCCGAGAAGGAGTACAACAACGGCCAGCTGTACTACGAGCTCGCGAAGGAGATCGACGGCTTCGAGGCCGAGGCGATGTTCCTCCCGGACGGCACGCCGCACGACAGCGAGGTACAGGTGCCGGTCACGAAGGTGCCCCAGGGCGTGCAGGACAGCATCCAGAAGGGCTACCCGAACGGCACCGTCAACGCGTGGGAGGAGATCCGCGACGGCAAGGACGTGCTGGTCGAGTACCACGTCAAGCTCACGGATGGCGACAAGAACTACAAGGTCGCCGTGAGCCCCGCCGGCGAGCTGACCGCCGCGTGGCGCGAGATCCCGGCCGAGATCGAGGTGCCGGTCAAGCTCCCGTGACGTTGGTAGGGGCGGCCGGAGCCTCGAGCGAGGCATAGCCGAGTCGAGAGGCGAACGCCCGCCCGCCATGCCCAACACGCGCACCTTCACCATCGTCCTCGCCTTCGTCGCCGGGGTTGCCGCCGGCGTGGCGCTCGCGTGGTTGCTGGAGGATCGTCCCGTTGCGCCGAGTTCGACGTTGCAGGGAGACGAGGAGCCGGCCGCACCGAAGGGCGAAGAGCCGCCCGAGCTCCTGACCAAGGGGCGCACGCCGGAGCCGTCGAAGCAGGGCGGC
>JASJDY010000152.1 GCA_030065025.1 Planctomycetota bacterium | reverse complement strand
CGCGCCGGCCGCTGCACGAAGTACGGCATGCGCTGCACGGAGATGCTCCGGCGGGGTCTCGCGGAGGCGAAGGAGGGCCGTGAGGCGTGGTATCGCCTACTGAGCGACGCGGACCGGGATCTGATGAGCAAGATCTACGCGCTCGAGGAGGCGCGCTCGAACCAGAAGCGCTTCAACGCACTCTACGAGGAGTACTTCAAGGGGCCGCCCACGACGGAGCGCATGAAGGCGTTCACCGATCGCGTCCACAACCTGATCAAGAACCAGCAGCGCCTCGCGCACACCTACGCCATGAAGCAGGTCGTGGGCATCGAGGGCATCGAAGGCAAGGCGGCCCGCGGTGCACTGATCCAAGCGTTGCTGGACGACTACCGCAAGGTCCAGGGCCAGCTCGAGCACCACAAGGCACCCGACGCCGACATCGAGCACAACCTGCGGCTGATCCAGGAGGTGGAGACGCTGCGGCACCTGAACGACAGGGACGCACTTCGGGTGCTCGACGAGATCCGGCAGGTCTACAAGAAGAGCACGCCAGGCAAGCGCCGTGGGCTCCTGGGCTTCCTGCGCAAGACGCCCAAGGGCGCCAAGCTCGCCGACATCATGAAGCCCTACCTCGCCGACGACGTCAGGAAGCCGTTCGACGATGACATCCTGAGGATCGAGAAGGGGCAGTGGATCCGCGAAGGCACGACCGCCTGGTACGTGAACTCGGTGCTCATCAACCCGGCGCTCGAGCGCCTGGAGCAGGGCCGCGACCGCACCGACCTGGCGCTGGACGCCGTGGCCTTCACGCTTGTCTGCACACAAGCCTGGATCGAGGCCGACATCCGTGAGGGCACGCGCTTCGATCAGGCCATGAGCGCCGGGGCCAAGGACGCCGCGTGGCAGGTCGCCCAGCAGATCGCGCGCGCGGCGCAGATCCGGGTCTGGCCGTGCGTCGCCGTGGGCATGGGTGCGTACGCGGCAGCCCAGCAAGGCGACCTCAACGAGCTGCTCAACATGATCGCCATGTTCTTCTGCCCGCAGGCGGCGATCCCGATGTCGGTAAAGCGCGTCGGCGGCATGGCCAAGGACGTCGCCGTCGCCATCGCGTTCGAGGGCCTGCTCGACACGATGTACCAATGCTCCAACTTCACGCCGACCTTCGACGAGGCACAGCAGCGCTGGGGCACGACAGACGACGCCCTGGACAAGGTGAAGTTCGCCTTCGTGTCCGTCGCCGTAGGCAGCAAGGACGGGGCGGCGCCCTACACGGGCAAGGCAGGTGTCCGGCAGTTCATCGACGACATCCTGTACCTCGGCGAGGCCGCAGTCTGGAAGCCGCTGGACGATCGCAACGAGCTGGCCAAGGGCTGGGCGAAGCTGTGGAATCGCGGGACCGCACCGGCGATCCGCTCCATGCTCCAGACCGCGCAGCACACGCTGTTCAAGCGCGACCCGGTCATGGCCTCCCTGCTGGCGCAAATGGCCGAGAACGACGGGATCCTGCGCTCGTACGAGCGCGATCCGACGTGGTTCTCCTGGATCTCGATCCATCCGTCACGGGGCTTCGATGTGCGCTTCAACGCGGACCGCACCCAGGTCCTGGACGACGGCTGGAGCGGCATCGATCCGAAGGGCGCGGAGGGCAGGGCCCTGGAGCATTGGCTCGCACAGCGCAGGCAGATCAAGAACGACGTCCTCGACCGCCTCGTGGCGTTGATCCTCCGCTCGTTCGAGTCACGCCGGAAGGCGCAGTTCATCATCCAGAGCGACACCCAGAACATCGACTCGGCCCTGCGCGAGCGGCTCGAGAAGCTCGCGCCCAAGCTGCATCTGGACACGGACAAGCTCGTGAAGGCCGCGGTCGAGGCCTGGCAGGGCGCCGCGGCCGGTGAGGCCGAGGACCGCAAGGACAAGGCCGTCCTGGTCATCGACCAGTGGGTCAACGCGTACGAGCAGATCTGCGGGATCAAGAGCCGCGTGACGCGCAAGGTGCTCGCCATGGGCGTGAAGCCTGAAGCGGTCATGGGACCGAACGGGCCGCTCAGCGGCTCGCCGCCCTTCATCCTCGAGCCCGACGAGGACCTCGCGACCGCGCGCATGGTGGAAGCGGAGATCGACAGGATCCAGCCGTCGATGTTCTCGCTCTGGCTCGAGATCAGCGGGGCCTCCGACATGAGTGCGCCCGACGATCCAAAGGCCTACGCCGCACTCCGCGTCGCACGCTATGAGCTGCTGATCGAGGAGCTGCGCTTCGCGGGCCCGGACGGTCTCACCGGCGTGAACGCCTCTCCGTGCGGCATGCTCTCCCTGAAGATCCTGACGGACGCCGAGTTCGCTGACCTGGTCCTCGCCGAGTCGCGCAAGCCCCGCTCGTGGTGGCAGCGCCTCGGACTTGCCAACGAGCCGGAGGACGCCGTGAAGCGGCGCGCCGTGCTCAGGAACAAGGCCGTGGCCTTCAACAGCCTGGTGAACCAGCTCCGCGTGGACCGCATTACCGCGGTGCGGGTGGGGCCGGTGCCTCTGACCCTCGATCCAGGCAGGCATGGAACCGTCACGCTGACGCCGGCGCACAAGGCACCCGTCTTCACGTGGCGGCTGGCGAAGCCGGTTCCCGGCGTGACGCTGAAGCCCGAGCGCGGCCTGCTGACGATGGACGCGGCCGTCGTCATCGAGGTCCACCTGGACGCCACGGCGCGCGAAGGCGTACGCCACGTGCCCCTCATGCTGGAGCCCCCCCTCGGGCGCATCCCGAAGGCCCTGAAGCCCCTCGTGAAGCCGCGCACGGTGACGTTCGTCGTCTCCGTCGGTCCACCGCAGCCGCTCGAAGCCGAGCTCACGCTCCAGCAGACACCCGAAGCGGGCAAGGCGCCCGTGCCGCTCGCCGGCGCTGACGTCAGCCTGGCGAGCGCGCAACGCAGCGTTGCGCTCGAAGCGCGCCGGGCAGCCGGCGTGTACGGCGCGGCGGCGGTCTTCCCGGGTACGTATCGGCTAGTCGTGAAGCGCAAGGGGCAGCCCCCCTACCAGGCGGAGCTCGAGGTGCCGCTGACGGCCCCGCGCACGGAGCCCTGGCGCCATACGGTGGTGCTTCCTCCGCCGAAGCCCGAGCCCAAGAAGCCGGGGCTCGCACCGCTGGTGATCGAGCCGTTCGTCGCCAAGGACGACGGGACCGAGAGTCCCTGCACGGAGCCGTACCGCGTGATCGTCTCGAAGGGCACGCAGCTGGTGGCCGAGGGCGACGGCCAGGGTGCGCGCCACACACTGCATGTACCGCCCGGCTTCTACGAGGTGCGCGTCGAGGCGCGCGGCATGCACGCCGCGCGCGCGGCATCCGTTGCGGCGCCGACGACGCGTCCGCTGCGCGTGGCCTTGCGCCCCAAGCCCCTCATCGACCTGCCGCCCGGTGAGACCGTCCTGTTCAAGCTCGAGCCCAAGCGGCTGGTGCTCCAGCCAGGCGAGCGCATGGGCCTTCGCGTCCGTGGCTTCGAGATGAAGGGCCCGGTGATGCTGCCGCTGAAGCTGGGTCCCGGCGACGTGACGTGGACTTCGTCGGCACCGGGCATCGTTGCCGTCCAGGGCGGCGGCGTGTTCGCGACGGCGAGTGCCGTCGGCCCTGCGGGTACGGCGCGCATCACGGTGTCGTCCGAGCGCCTGGGAAAGCGCCACGAGGCACATGCCGAGGTTGTCGTGATGAGCGCGGGCGGCATGGACTTCCAGATCCGCTTGGAGCCGGAGGGCCAGCTGTTCGACGTCGACCAGGCCATCACGTTCAAGGCGATCTCCCCGATGAACCCGCCGCCGGCGTGGCATTGGTACATCGGCTCCGACGAGTCGACCGACGCGATCGTACGCCGTTCCTTCTCCGAGCCGGGCTCGGTCACGATCCGCCTCCTCGCCAAGCACCCCGTGAGCGGCGTGGAAGACGCCGTCTCGCGCAGCATCACGATCCGCGCACCGTCTACGCCACCGGACGATGGCACGACCAGCGGTGAGACGAAGCCTCCTGAGGACGACGGAACGAAGGGCGGCAAGGGCACGCCGATCGCGCGACGTCGCAACGAGTTCCGCCTCCGCAAGGACGCACAAGGCAAGCTGGACGGCGTGGAAGCGCGCGGCTGGCGCACCATGGCCATGGGTTGGTCGTCGTGGGCCAAGGTCTGGCACTTCGGCGGCGTCGCCGACGCGGTGCTGACCGTCGGGGACCAGGCCGACGGCTGCAACACAGGCTTCCTGCTGTACATCGCTCGCAGCGGCCGGCTCGAGTTCCGAGCCCTGGGCTATGACTTCAAGCGGATGGGCGCGATGACGACCCACGAGGGCCGCGTCCCGCTCCGCGGCAAGAAGGCGAAGCCGGGCACGCTCAAGGTCGTCACCACGCAGAGCCGCGCCGCGGAGTTCGAGTGCCGCCTCATGGACGGCACACTCGTCCGCATGCGCATCTGGAAGATCCCCAAGACGTCGACGAGCAACGTCTCGCTGCAAGGCGGCGTGGAGATCACCGAGTGGATCCCGCTGCGCCAGACGCCGTCAGGCAACACCAAGGCCAGCGACATGAACCTGGTCGCGATCGCCAAGCGGCTCTTCGCGGACAACCGCTGGGAGCTCCAGGGCGAGCCGGTCGTGGGCCCGCAGCAGACGTTCCGCGACGACAAGGGCCGGACCTACCCGGGCGTCCTCGTCATTGTCCGCGCCCGCCGCGGCGCCAGCGACAAGGGCCACGTGACCTTCGTCAAGATGACGAACGCGGACGATGCGAAGAGCTATCAGGCTGCGCTGTTCCGCATGACGAAAGCGGCGCCGGGCGGCCGCAAGGTGCAGACGAAGCTGCAGGGCCTGCCGGCGTACTACCTCACCTCGCCGACCCCCACACACCAGGTGCAGGAGACCTGCTGGTGCTACCTGGACGTCGTCGTCGTACTGCGATTGGAGCGCGTCAAGATCGACAAGAACCTCCAGGACTGGGCCCGCGCCCTGCAGGCGATGCTGGGCAAGGCCAAGAGCAGCGGCCTGCCTGCCGTGGGCACGGCGCAGGAGGAGGGGCCGCGCATCGAGCGCCTCGCCCACGGCTCCGCCGTGTGGCCGGCCCGCCTGCAGGACGGCGTCCTGGAGGTCCAGGGCTGCGGGTACCCGACCTATCCCTGGCGCACGGAGTGGAAACGCCTGAGCAGCCGGGCGAAGGACTTCGTCGGGGGCGCCTCGGGTGCGGGACCGATCGTCGCCTTCACGGAGGACGGCAAACGCTGGAGGGTCATCGAGCTGGACGGCCGGAGCGGCGTGCGCCGCAACGAGCGCGTGTTCGACGCACGCGTCACGATCTACCAAACGGGGAGGCGCGGCACGGTGATCGAGGCAGGCGGACGGCGCTTCGACCTGACGGACGGGCAGTCGCGGGAGATCGATCCGAAGACCGGGCTCTACAAGCCGCTGCGTTGACCGGAACCGGGTACCGAACCAGGAACACATCCGCCGCTACATCGACCGATTCGTTCCGGGTACAGATCGGCCGCTATTCCGGCGACTTCGTTCCTGGTTCGGTACGGGTGTGTATCGCCATGAAACGCTTCGCCGGCCATCGCGATTCGACCTCGAAGCAAACGCGCACTCGAGCAATGTGATAGTGCGTGGACGATCCACCCGCAGCCCCACCCTCCGGTCTGGGAGATTGCGATGATGCTGCGCTTGGGTCTGGCCGTGATTCTTGTTGTGACGCTCGGCTTCGCCGCTGCCCCAGCATGGGCCGACACGCTCTTCCACGAGACGTTCGACACGAACACGGCGAACACGGCGACAACGCTGAGCACGTACAGCGGCTGGACGGTGATCGGCACGACACCCGTGACGGTGGTGAACGGCGTGGTGCAGATCGAAGCGCAAGGGGATCCCTTCGACCTCCAGGGCTTTGCCCTGCCATCGACGTTCACGGGTGACCTGACCATCGAAGTGGACCTGGGCACCTCGACGGCCTCGGGCAGCTACAACGTCGGCCTCAAGATCGGCGACAACAACATCGTGTTCCACCCCGGCTACACGGTCACGCCGGGAGCGTTCCGGGTCGAGGGCCCGGGTGGCTTCGGCGGACCGGGCGACAACCGGGACATGGGCTTCGTGCCGGCGGCCGGCGTGCTGCACCACATGACCGTCAACATCACGGCCGCGACCGGTCTCATCGAGATCGAGGTCGTGGACGCCAACGACGCAACCAACGTCTACACGACCTCCATCACGAACTCGGGCTACACCGACGGGGCCCAGATCGCTTTCACGACGAACGGCAACTCAGGCTTCGGCTACGCGCAGTTCGACAACATCAAGGTGAGCGGCGAGCTTGCCGCTGTACCGGAACCCGGCACGCTGGCGCTGCTTGGCGTGGGGCTCGCCTGCATCCTCGTGTTGCGACGGCGACGCAGCGCCGCGTAGCCGGACCTACCTCTGCATGTAGACGCTGACGAACACGTCGCTGCGAGACGTGCCGTCGGGATTGTCGCCCGTGAAGTTCGAGAAGTCGGTCCAAGCCGCGTAGACGACGCCGTTGTACGCAGCGGTACCGCAGTACTCGAGGTAGTCCTGGCCGAGCGGCGCGGCGGGTGAGCTGGCATCGCTCTGTCCCTGCGCGAGCTGCAGGATGGGCGTCCACGTGGCGCCGCCATCTGAGCTCGAGGCCCCCATGCGCTCGGTGAGCACGTTGTTGGTCGAGTCGTTGCGGCAGTCGTACCACGTCACGTAGAGCTCGCCCGTGGCCCGGTCGCAGGTGAGCCAGTGCATGAACTGGTGCTCGGGCGTGTCGATGTGCACTTGGGTCTCGGCGCTCCACGTCACACCCTGGTTGTCGCTGGTGCGCACCACGACGAGCGTGTTGCTGTTGGGCGTCGGGCTGCCCGAGAACGCCACCGTCTGGTCGTCCGGCACCTCCTGCGTGTAGCAGAGCACGAGGCGGCCGGCATTCGGGCCGCTGTGGATGGACACGATCTGGGGATTGATCCCGAAGCCGCGCTGCGGCTGCGGCGGGATGTAGGTGCGCCAGCCGATGTTCGACGTCGCAATGAGCTGATCGGTGCCGAAGCCGTTGGTGGCGTCCCAGAGACCGTCCGGATCCACGTCGAACCAGACGTCACCCGGCGCGGGTCCCGCACCCGGCGGGATGTCGAAGAAGATCATGTAGAGCTCGCCGTTGGGCCCGACCTCCGGATAGGCGTTCTGCCACTGCAGGCTCGGCGCAGCGCCGTCGGTCACCACGACCGGCGCGGCCGCCGGCGCGAACGGCGCGCCGAGGTTTCCGAGACCCGTCGAGACGCAGCCGTTGACCACCGCCGGGTAGGGGAACGTGTAGAAGCCGGTCCAAGACGCGTAGATCGCCTCGCCGCCGCTCACGGGCTCGAGCCCGGTCGCCATGGTCCAGCGGTCGTGGGAGAAGCCCGGGTGCTGCGCGAGGATGCGCAGGTTGCCGAATGTCGCACCACCGTCGGCGCTCTGCAGGATCACCACGCTGGTGAGACCGCCGCCGACCACGCCGTAGCAGACGTAGAGGTTCCCGAAGCGATCGAACGCGGCGGCCGGATCGAAGCGGAGGTCGCCCGCGCCGAACCCGTCGACCGCGTCGTCGATCGTCGTGATGGTCCAGGTGGCGCCGTAGTCCGTCGTGTAGGAGACCGTCATCTCGTCGAAGGCCAGCGTCCCACCGCGATCCGCGTGCACGAAGATCGCCGCGTTGGCGGGGTTCGTCGGGTTGACGACGACGACCGTCTCGGCGTTGATGCCCGCCTGCCTTGTGGTGTTGACATTCGGAAGGACGTCGCTCACGGAGTAGCTGATCGGGAACTCGTGGAACTGGTTGTCCGGGTTCACGACGCGGACGGTCGTGGCCGTGGTCGCCGTCATCGTCGGGTCGGTCGGGCAGATGCCGCTGATGTTCGTGCCGGTGACGACGGGGCTCGAGAGGAAGCCACTGCCGATCGGCGTGCCCGGCCCAGCACCGGTGTCGTAGATGAGGTGCGCGAGGCCCGGATCGAAGGCCGTGCCGTCGATGTCGGTGTCCGTCGGCACGACGGGCAGGAACGTCTGCGGCTTCGTCAGGGCCACATTCGTCTGGTCGAACGGCGGCCGATTGTTCGTCACCGTGGTGATCGTCGGCGGCGCGACCCAGTTCGAGAGGCTCGGCGACGTGGCGCAGCTGCCCGAGGGCAGGACGACCGTGACGTCGGCCGGAAGATCCGCCGTGAGGCGCGGCGCCGTGATGGTGGGCAGCGTCCCGGTGACCAACGTGTCGCTGACGATGTTGCCGGGGACGGTCACGCTGGGCGCACCGTTGAATCCGCTTCCCATGCCCGCCGGATCGCCGAACGTCACCTGGGCGGTACCACCCACAGGTCCGAAGCCGGTCCCCGTGATGGTGAAGCCGCCTGCACCGCCCGCGCCGAGAAGGACCGTCGACGGGACGTTGGACGGCGCCCCGGAACCGTTCAGTGCCGAGATCGTCGGCGGCTGGAACGTCACGATGGGCGTGGTCGAAGGCGCGATCACACCGCTGGGGAACAGGATGTCGACGGTGGCCTGCACCGGGCTGCCACCGCAGATCGTGGCGATGGGCGGCGCACAGTCGACCTGGTTCGGGGACACGACGGTGCCGGGCACGGTCGCGACGGCACTCGTGCCGCCGTTGAACGGCGTCGCACCACCAACGGCGGTGAAGCGCACGGTCACGGCCGTACCCGTGATGGTGGTGAAGTTCCCACCCATCACGCTGACACTCGTGACGGCGTCCGTCACGAGTGGTGCTCCCATGGACGTCACCGTCGCTGCACCGGCGGCAGGCGCCTGCTGCGTGCCGCATCCCAGCGGCACTGCCGCGAGCAGTAGAATGCTCACGAAAGAACCCCACGTAAGCCAACGCGCGTTCCGCATCACAACCTCCCGCGGTACGTCTGGAGCTCTCCACAGCCTACTGGATCCGGTCCTCAGAACGGAGAGGGGAACCCACTTCGTTTCCGCCGCCCTCCCCCTTCGGAATGGCCGGTCTTGCTCGCCTACGCGGGCCCACGGACGTACAATTCCGCAGCACCACGCTGGCGCCCCGGGGAGGGACGTCGCGCGAACATCTCGGCGCATGCGTCCGGGCGCGCGCGCCGATCGGGAGGGCACTTCGATGCCTCGACGCTCCTTGTTCATCCTCGCGTGCCTCGCTGCCTGTGTGTTCCTCATCACGCCAGTTGCGAACGCCGACGACGCCGACCTCGGACCGCCCCCGGCCGGAGATCTGCCCGGCGCCGCCGCGCTCGAGGAGTGGCCGGAAGCGGCACCAGCCGGGGATGCGTTGCCTGCAGACGAGCCGGCCCCGCCCCCTGAGTCGGAAGTTGCTCCCGCCATGGTCGAGGGCGAGTTCGAGCTCGAGATCGAGACCGCGCCCACCGAGGAAGACGTGCGCGAGCTCGTCCCTGTGGAAGAGGCTGCGACCGCGCCGGCGCCCGGTCGGCTGGAGAAGCTCTGCTGCGGCCAGGTGTACGACCGTTGCGGCTGGGCCGTGGACTTCTGCAACCGCCGGTACGGTCGCTGGGAGTTCCGTCTCGAGGGCGGCGTCGGCATGATCGAGGACCCCGAGGGCCTCCTCGGCGTATCCACCGGCCTGGCCAACCAGATGAGCTGGGATCGGCTGGAGTACGACGTAGAGTTCGCGGGCCGCGCCGGGTTCCAGTACGCGGTGACGCCGCGCGACCGCGTATCCCTGACCGGTACCTTCTACGGCTCCTTCGAGAACAGCGAGCGCCAGACGGGCGTGCTGGGCTACACACAGACGCCCGGCGGCGGCGTGTTGTCGACGCCCGTGAACACCGCGACGCTCACGAGCGAAGTCGACTTCTACGGCGGCGAGCTGCACTGGTGGCACGAGATGTGTGCCTGGCAGTGCGTCAGCTGGGAGCTCGGCGTGGGCATCCGCATGCTGCGTCTCGACGAGACCGCGACGGCCGACGGCTGGGCCACGCCCTTCCCGCCGCTCGCAGGCCTCCCGTTCGTGCAGGCCGACGTCGAGAACACCTTCATCGGCGGCCAGGTGGGCGCATCCGTCCGCTATGACGCCGACCGCCGCTGGAGCCTCTTCGCCAGTGTGAAGGGACTGTTCGGCGCCATGGGCCGCGACATCGAGGTCCGGGACCGTGACATCTTCATCGGCGGCGCGCACACGGCCATCGACGAGGACAGCGTCTTCGCCTGGGGCATCGACGCGGAGGTCGGCATCCGCTACCGCGTGAGCCGCTCGCTGCTCATCGGGGTCTCCTACAACCTGATGTTCCTGGACAACGTCGTGCACGCGACGGACGCGCTCGACTTTACCCAGGGCGCCACCGGCGCCGTCCAGGCCCGTCAGCTCGAGGACGACCTCCTCGTCCACGCCGTCTTTGCCGGCGTCACGCTGAACCTCTAGCCCACAGAGCCCTACGCGGGGAGCAGCTCGTCCAGGCCGTGAATCACGCGCCGCGGGATCGTCGGCGCATCCTCGCCCAGCCCGCCGCGGCGCCAGTCGTGCCAGACGCCCTGGATGCCGACGGCCTGCGCCCCGGCGATGTCGGCATGCAGGTTGTCGCCCACCATCCACGCCTCGTCGGCCTTCGCGTCGAGGGCCTCGAGCGCCGCGTGGAAGACCCTCGCGTCCGGCTTGCCGACGCCGAACTCGCCCTCGATGAAGATCGCGTCAAAGTAGCCGGCGAGGTCGTAGCGCTCGATCTTGGCGCGCTGGAACTCCGAGCTGCCGTTCGTGATGAGTCCGAGACGGAGTCCCTGCTCGCGGAACGCCACGAGGGTCTCGATCGCCCTGGGGAAGGGCGCGACCGCTTCTTCCTTCGTCCGCGTGTAGTGGTCGGCCAGGCGCTCGGACGTCGCATCGGGCTCGCGCCCCAACCGCTCGAACGCGCCTCCGGCCACCAGCCGGCGCGCGGCGTACAGGTCCTGGCGCCCCGCGGCGGCCGTGTCGTGATCGCCCCAGAAGGCACTGCTGGATGCGCGAATCGCTGCGCGGAAGTCCTCGGCGCCGACGTCCGACACCTCGTGGCCGAGCGCCGCGAACGCCTCCGCCCAGAAGTCCCGCCCTCCGGCCGTAAACGTCAGGATCGTGTCGTCGAGGTCCAGCAGGAGGACCGGAGGTAGCGGCTCGGAAGTGCTCACCTCGGGAGCGTAGCTTGACCCCGGCCCCCCGGGCACGGCATACCGGCGCCGGAGGAGTCGAGGACCGCATGGACCGCCACCCCGCGAACCCCATTCTCACGCGGGAGGACATCCCCGACCTCGGCGGACGCATCCGCGATGTGAGCTCCGTCTTCAACCCCGGCGCCATCCGCCTGGACGACACCATCTATCTGCTGCTCCGCGTACAGACGCGCGGCCGCGAGACCGTCTGGATGCTGGCCGAGAGTGCGGACGGCGCCCGCTTCACCGTCCGGCCGAAGGAGCTGGAGATCCAGGGTCTCGACGAGCTGTCGGTCACGGTGCACCACGCCTACGACGCGCGGCTGACGCGCATCGACGATGCGATCTACGCCGTGTTCGCGGTCGACACCGACGCGGGCTGCCACCTCGCGGTTGCTCGCACGGAGGATCTGGAGCACTACGAGTTGCTCGGCCTCGACACGTCGGACGAGAAACGCAACGGCGTCCTCTTCCCCGCGCGCTGGGACGATGCGTTCTGGCGCCTCGAGCGGCCCAACCGCGCAGCCGCCGACGGCACCACCTTCTCGGGCGACACGATGCAGATGGCGCGTTCGACGGATCTGCAGACGTGGACGGTCACGGCACCGCTCGCGCACGGCCGCTGGCACTACTGGGACGAACGCATCGGCTCCGGCCCCCCACCGTTCCGTGTCGCCGAGGGCTGGCTGCACATCTATCACGGCATCGCCACGCACGGTGCGGGCGCCGACATCTACCAGGCCGGCGTCATGCTGCTGGACGCTCAGGATCCGACGGTCGTGCTCGGCCGCAGCCGCCAGAACGTGCTAGAGCCGCGCGAGCTGTATGAGCAGGTCGGCCAAGTGCCCAACGTCGTCTTCCCCAGCGGCTTGGTCATCGAAGGCCACGAGCCGCACGAGGTCGCCGACCCGGACGCGCGCGTACTCGTCTACTACGGCGCGGCCGACACCTGCATCGGTCTCGCCACCACCACCCCCGCCGCACTGCTCGCGGCGCTGAAGGACTGAGCCCATGACGGAGCCGGCGACCGCCGCCCCGACCGACGCCTACATCGTGTCGCACACGCACTGGGACCGGGAGTGGTACCTCACGTTCCCACGCTTCCGCGTGGCGCTGACGCGCATCGTGCGCGGCGTGCTCGACGCCCTGGAGAACGACCCGGACTTCGAGCACTTCTGCCTCGACGGTCAGGCGATCGTGCTCGAGGACCACCTCGCCATCCACTCCGAAGACGAGCCGCGCATCCGCGCGCTGGCCGAGGCGGGCAAGCTCTCGCTGGGCCCCTGGTACATCCTCCCGGACGAGTTCCTCATCAGCCGCGAGTCCACGGTGCGCAACCTGCTCCTCGGCCACCGGGTCGCGTCGCGCTACGGGCCCGTGCAGCGCGTGGGCTACATGCCGGACTCCTTCGGCCACATCGCGCAGGTGCCGCAGATCCTCCGCCAGGCCGGCATGGACTCGTTCGTCTACACGCGCGGCAACGGCAGCGAGATCGACGAGGTCGGCTGCCTCTACGACTGGGCTGCCCCCGACGGCAGCACGGTGCTGGCGGTCAATCAGGTGCGCGGCTACTGCAACGCGGCGGGGCTCGGCTTCGACGAGATCTGGCACGCCCACACCCAACGCGACGTCAAGCTCGAGCGCGCCGTGGAGCAGGTGCGCGAGCTGTTCGGTGCGATGAGCGAGCAGGGCGGCGGTGACGTCGTGCTGCTCAACAACGGCTGCGACCACTTCCCCGTGCAGCAGGAGTTCGGCACCGTCCTCACCGCGCTGCGCGAGGCCTACCCCCACACCACGTTCCGCCACACGAACCTGCAGGCGTTCGTGGATGCGGTGCGGGAGCATGGAGCGGAGCGGAAGCGCTTCGAGGGCGAGCTCGCCGGGGGGCGCCTGCACCACATCCTCAGCGGCGTCTGGTCGGCGCGCATGCCGCTGAAGCAGTGGAACGACCGCTGCCAGACGCTGCTCAGCGGCTGCTGGGAGCCGCTCGAGGCCTATGCGCACTTCGCGCTCGGCCGGCCGTACGCCGACGGCCTGCTGGAGCACGCGTGGAAGAAGCTGCTCGAGAACCACCCCCACGACTCGATCTGCGGCTGCTCCATCGACGAGGTGCACCGCGACATGGAGCCGCGTTTCCGCGAGGTCGAGGAGACTGCGGACGCCGCCATGGGTGAGCAGCTGCGCGCGTTGCTGCCGACCTTCGCCCGCAAGGCCGAGGACGACGGCGAGACCGCGCTGTGCGTCTTCAACCCGCTGCCCCAGTCTCAGCGCCGGGTCGTCGAACGCCTCGTCGTGCTGCAGCCGGGCGAGGTCGACCACGAGTCGCTCGCCGTGGTGGACGACGATGGCAACAGCGTGCCGATGGAGATCACCGAGGTCGAGCACGTGGAGCGGTTCTGGGGCATCGACTACCGCCAGACGCTGTGGTGCGAGGACCAGCGCGCGCGCTTCGAGACCTACAAGGAGCAGATGGGCGCCCGCATCCTCAAGCTGGGCGAGGATCAGGCCGGCGCGGATCGCTTCGTGCACCTGCGCTTCCTCGCGGACCTCCCCCCCGTCGGCCACGCGCGCTACCGACTCGCGTCGGACATGGAGCGCGCGGATCCGCCGACGGACGAGTCCGTGCAGACCGACGGCAACCGTATCGAGAACGATGTCATCGCCGTCGTGCTGCATCCGGACGGCACCCTCGACCTCGAAGACAAGCGCACGGGGCGAACCCACACGGGACTCAACGTGCTGGAGAGCACGGAGGACATCGGCGACGAGTACGACTACTCTCCCGCCGAAGAGAGCCGCACGATCACGTCCAGAGGCGTGGACGGCATCGTCACGCAGGTGGAGTTCGGCGCGCTGCGGGCCACGCTCGAAGCGAGCTTCCTGATGGAACTACCGCCCGCGATCGATCCGTCGCGACGCAAGCGCCTGGACGGCACGGTCGCCTGCCCCGTCAACGTGCGCGTCACGCTGGAGGCGGGCAGCGCCGTCGTCGACATCGACGTGTCGTTCGTGAACCACGCGGCAGACCATCGCCTGCGGGCGCTGTTCAAGGCGGCGATCGAGACCGACCACCTCGTCTCCGACGGCCACTTCTACGAGAACGTGCGCTCGCTGGATCTGCCCGCTGACGACGACTGGGTCCAGCCGCACCCCGGCACCTTCCCACAGCAGGACTTCTCCCTCGTCCAAGACGACGACGGTGGACTGGCCGTGCTCAACCGCGGCCTGCCCGAGGTCGCGTGCACACGCGAGGAGGGCGGCACGACGATCGCGCTCACGTTGCTGCGATCGGTGGGCTGGCTGTCGCGGGACGACTTCCCCACCAGGCGGCACAGCAACGCAGGACCGACCATCCCGACGCCGGACGCCCAGTGTCTCGGTGCACAGCGCTTCCGCTACGCGCTGATGCCCTTCACGGGCTCACACCCACACGCGCCCGTGCGCCTGCTGTCGGAGCGCTGGCGGACACCCACGCCCGTCGTGCAGGGGGTGATGGACCGAGCCTTCGCGAGCAACCCTGGCTTGCTGACGCTGTCCGCCGAGTTCGCGTGCGTCACGGCGATCAAGAAGCACGTCGAGCGAGAAACGCTCGTGGTGCGCGTCTTCAACCCAGCCTCGGAGTCGGACATGGCGCGCCTGGCGCTGGGGCCGAAGGTGCGCCAGGCATGGCACGTGGACCTGCTCGAGCAGCGCGCGAAGGAGGTCGAGGCGCTGCGCGAGGGCCACGTCGAGGTGTTCCTGAAGCCCCACGAGATCGCGACGGTGGAGATCGAGCTGGAGGCGCCCACGGCATGACCGAGCGTCGCCAGTACGTATGCAAGCGCGTCGCCAGGCCGCCCGCGCTCACGGGACGCCTGGACGACGACGTGTGGGCCGCGCTGCCGTGGACCGAGGACTTCGTCGACATCGAAGGCGACAAGAAGCCCGCTCCGTGGCACCGCACGCGCGCCAAGCTCGGCTGGGACGACGAGCATCTCTACGTCGGCGCGTACCTCGAGGATCCGCACGTTCAGGCGACGCTGACGGAGAAGAACGCCGTCATCTTCCACGACCCCGACTTCGAGATCTTCCTCGACCCGGACGGCGACACGCACCACTACTACGAGTTCGAGATCAATGCCCTCGGCACGATCTGGGAGCTCTATCTCGAGAAGCCGTACCACGAAGGCGGTCCCGTGCACGAGGGCCGCAACCTGCCCGGCCTCCGCTCCGCGGTCCATGTCCACGGCACGCTCAACGATCCGTCCGACGAGGACGAGGGCTGGTCGGTCGAGGTGGCGATCCCCTTCGCCGACCTCGCGACGTTCGCCAAGGACTGCGCCTGCCCGCCCGTGGCCGGTGACCGCTGGCGTCTGAACTTCTCGCGCGTCCACTGGCACTACGAGATCGAGAACGGCGTCTACCGCAAGACGCCCAAGAGCGAACGCGACGAGGAGAACTGGGTCTGGTCGCCTCAAGGGCGGATCGACATGCACCGGCCCGAGCACTGGGGCGTGCTCGAGTTCGCGGAGTGACCGATGCCGCGCACGCTCTACCTCATCCACCACAGCCACACGGACGTCGGCTACACGGAGACGCAGCAGAGGATCGCGCGCTGGCACGCGGACTTCATCCGCCAGGCGATCGAGATCGCCGAGCGTCGTCCGGACTTCCGCTGGGTCTGCGAGACGTTCTGGGGCGTGGAGCAGTTCCTGGCGCGGGCGACCTCGGACGAACGCGCCCGCTTCGTGCACATGCTCGAGGCAGGACGCATCGGGCTCTCGAGCAACTACCTCAACTTCTCGGAGCTCGCGGGGCCCGAGGTGCTGACGGACGTCTGTGCGCGGGCCGACG
>JASJDY010000156.1 GCA_030065025.1 Planctomycetota bacterium | reverse complement strand
CTGATGGGTCAGGAAGAGGTCCAGATCGTCACGGGTTGCCTCGTCGAGCCCCGGGCGGCGCCGCTCAGCCTGCTCGACGAGCTGCTCCACGGTCTGTTCGGTGCCCGCGACATCGTGGCGGAGATCGCCGGCGAGGACGAAGAGGGCGAGGAGGGCGAGGACGCACTCACCGAGGCCGACCTGGTTCCTGACGAGGAGCAGGAGGAGATCGTCGACCTCGAGCGCCCGGTTGCCCCGGGCAAGGACGGCCAGATCATCCGCATCGTGAACCTGCTGCTCGCGAACGCCATCCGTGGCAGCGCAAGCGACATCCACCTCGAGCCCTACGAAGAGAGCGTCCGGGTCCGCTACCGCGTCGACGGCAAGATGGCGGAGGTGACGCCGCCGCCGCGCGCGCTGTTCCTGCCGGTGATCTCGCGCCTCAAGGTGCTCTCCAAGATGGACATCGCAGAGCGCCGCATCCCGCAGGACGGCGCGATCTCGGCGCGCCTGGCCGACGTCCGCATCGACTTCCGCGTCTCCACGGTGCCGACGGTCTACGGCGAGAAGATGGTGCTGCGCATCCTGGCCAAGGAGGCGACGCCGGACTGCCTGACGAAGCTCGGCTTCTCGGA
This sequence comes from Planctomycetota bacterium, assembly GCA_030065025.1. Taxonomy (GTDB): domain Bacteria; phylum Planctomycetota; class PLA2; order PLA2; family JAEUHO01; genus JAHEIK01. Next base: position 14,974 of record JASJDY010000156.1, on the reverse strand, counting down.
GAAGCAGGCGCAGGCCTTCGAGGACGCCGCGAACGCGCCGCACGGCCTCATGTTCGTGACCGGCCCGACGGGATCGGGCAAGAGCACCACGCTCTACACCTGCCTCAACCTGATCAACCGCCCCACCCACAACATCGTGACCGTCGAAGATCCGGTCGAGTACCGCTTCGACGGCCTCAACCAGTCGCAGGTGCACTCGGAGGTCGGCATGACCTTCAGCAAGGCCCTGCGCGCGTTCCTGCGTCAGGACCCCGATGTGATCATGCTCGGTGAGGTCCGCGACCAGGAGACGGCGGACATCTGCCTTCGCGCAGCGCTGACGGGCCACCTCGTGCTCTCGACGCTGCACACGAACGATTCCCTGCAGGCGATCAACCGCCTGGTGGACATGGGAATCGAACCCTTCCTTCTTGGCCCGGCACTTCGGCTCGTGCAAGCGCAACGCCTCGCGCGCAAGCTGTGTCCGGAGTGCCGGGTCGCTTACGACGTCACTGCCGACGTCGCCGACCTGTACGGGATCGAGCCTGGAACGACGCTGTATCGCAGCGGCCCGGGGTCCTGTGAACGGTGCCGGGGCGTCGGCTACAAGGGCCGTGTCGGCATCTTCGAGGTCATCGCCGTCAACGAAGCGATGGCCGAGATGATCATGAAGGCAGCTCCGCTGTCCGAGCTGTACCGCGTCGGCAAGGAGAACGGCTTCGAGTTCCTCTGTGACAACGCGCGCGCCAAGGTTCTCGACGGCGCGACGAGCATCGAAGAGGTCGCGGACTACCTGCGGCCGGCGGAGGCAGCATGAGCACGGCAGCCGGCGGTCTCCTGAAGCCCCGCGTCTCGACGAAGATGCACCCCAAGGTCACGGGACCGGACGTGATCGCGTTCTTCCAGCAGCTCAGCACGCTGTTCCGGGCGGGTACGCCGCTGCTCGAGGCCCTGCAGATCGCCTCGATGCAGACGGAGAGCGTGAAGCTCCAGACCGTCATCAAGACGGTCGCGAGCCGCGTCGCCTCCGGCGCGGCGCTCAACGAGGCGCTCGAGGAGCACCCCAAGTACTTCAAGCAGGAGTGGGTCGAGGTCGTCCGCAGCGGCGAGGAATGCGGCGAGATGGGCGACGTCTTCCAGTCGCTCACGGCCCAGATGGACGCCGCGGCGCAGCTCAAGGCCCAGCTCACGAGCGCCATGATGTACCCGCTGGTCATCATGATCGTTGCAGTCCTCGCCGTGACCGTGATGCTCATCGAGGTCGTCCCGACCTTCGCCCAGATGTTCGACAGCTTCGGCAAGGAGCTGCCCGGCATCACGCAGGCGGTGCTGGAGCTCTCGGACTTCCTCGGCGCCAACTTCGCCGCGCTGCTCGGTGGCGTCATCGCGGTCATCCTCAGCATTCGCCACTACATCCGCACGCCGGGCGGCAAGCGCGTCTTCCACAAGCTGCTCGTCTGTCTGCCGCTGGTCGGCGACTGCGTCGTGCAGGCGTGCATGCAGAAGTTCGCCAACAACATGGCGCTGCTGCTTCGCGCAGGTCTGCCGCTCCACAACGCGATCCACTCATTGCAGGGCATCTTCAACAGCAACGTCATCTACCAGGCTGCGCTCACGAACATCAACCGCCGCGTGGGCTCGGGCGGCAAGGTTGCCGACGCGCTGGAGGAGTCCGGCCTGTTCACGCCCTTCGTCTCGAAGATGGTCCGCATCGGCGAGGAGTCGGGCACGCTCATCGAGGTCCTGGATCAGGTGGACCTCTTCTACAAACGCAAGGTCGCTTCGGTCGTGGGCCGGGTGACCGGTGTGCTGGAAACGCTTTCCATCCTCGGGATGGGCGTCGCGGTCGCCGTGATTCTCTGCGCGATCTATCTGCCGCTCTTCTCGATGGCATCCGGAGTGTGAGGAAGGAGGGGCCATGACTTTGCGAGGCGCATGGTTGGTCCTCATGTTGATCGTAGCGGGCGCCGACGGCGCGCTGGCGGGTGACGGGCTCAGGCCCCGTAGGCCCCCGGGCGCGGGTGGCGGCGGCGCCGCACCGCGGGCCGCAGCGAAGGCGCCGCGGAGCACCGAGGTGCAGACGCCGACCCGGACGCGCCTGGCCCGGAGCGCGAAGGACGCGTTCACCATGCACGCGTCCGGCCGCATCGAGTTCCACGCCCGCGACCTTGACGTCGCGGACGCCTTGGCCCAGCTGCGTCAGCTCACGCGACGCAACATCATCGTCGCCCCCGAGGTGAACGCACGCTTCACGGGCGACCTGTACGACGTGACGCTCCTCGAGCTGCTCGACGCCATCTGCGCGAGCACCGGTCTGAAGGCCCGCGTCGCGGGCTCGTTCATCCACGTGGAGCCCGCGGGCGTCGAGACCCGCATCTTCCGCCTCGACTACGCACGCGCGCAGGACATCGTCACGCTGCTTTCGCCGCTGCTCAGCAACCAGGGCAAGCTCACCGCGACGATGGCCTCGCAGCGGGGCATCCGCTCCAGCCAGGACGAAGCCGGCGGCGACGACTACGCCGCCCAGGAGATGGTGGTCGCCATCGACAACCCCAGCAACCTGGACCGTATCGCGCAAGCGATCGAGGCGCTGGACGTGCGCCCGCAGCAGGTGCTCATCGAGGCCACGATCTGCTCGGCCGACGTCACGGGCGACCGCTCCCTCGGCGTCGAGTTCACGGCGCTGGCCGGCGTGGACATCCAGAGCCTGGGCAGCTCGAGCAACGGCGCGCTGGACCTCGTCCCGGGCACCGTCCCGCCCAGCCGCTTCGACACGGGCGCGGGCAACGCCTCCACGAACCTGCTCGACGGTCTGCCCACGACGGGCCTCAACCTCGGCATCCTGAAGAACAAGGTGGGCGTCTTCCTTCGCGCGCTGCAGAAGATGACCGATGTCACGGTCCTTGCGAACCCGAAGGTGCTGGCGCTCAACAAGCAGCGCGGTGAGGTCATCATCGGCCGCCGCGACGGCTACCTGACCACGACGGTGACCGAGACGTCGAGCATCCAGAACGTCGAGTTCCTCGAGACCGGCACACGGCTGCTGTTCCGTCCCTTCATCAGCTCGGACGGCTACGTGCGCCTCGAGATCCACCCGGAAGACAGCGCCGGAGGCATCAACGCCGACGGCCTGCCGTTCAAGGAGACCGCCGAGGTCACGACGAACATCCTGGTGAAGAGCGGCGACACGATCGTGATCGGCGGGCTCTTCCGCGAGCGACGCAGCGCCACCAAGCGCAAGGTGCCGGGTCTCGGCGACCTGCCGGGCGCCGGCCTCCTCTTCCGGAGCGACACGAAGGAGTCGAGCAAGGAAGAGATCATCATCATGCTGACGCCGCGCATTCTGAAGACACCCAAGCAGAAGCGCAGCACGGACGGCAGCAGCAGCGTCACGACGCTGGGGCGTGCGCGCCTCGCCGACTCCTACGTCGCCGCCGCGCGGCGTCTGATCGAAGCAGGGCGCCTCTCGGCCGCCGCGGGCATGCTCGACGCTGCCGACGGCATCCAGCCCGGGCGCCCGGACGTCCGCGCGCTCCGCGCGAGGGTCGTGCTGCCCGTCGTGGCGAACCCGACGGGGCGCAGCGTCGACGAGCGCATCCTCGAGCGCGTCGCGCCCGACGCAGTACGTCCGCCCGCCCCGGCCGCTTCGCCGGGTGTCGGCGCGGTGCTCGACGAGCGCATCCTGGAACGGCTCGCACCGCGCGCGCCTCAGCCCGCGCCCAAGAGCGCGCCGACCAGTGCGCCTCCGTCGGCACCCACCTCGCCGCCGCCTCCGCCGCCGCCTCCGCCGCGCTGGCCCGAGGCCCCGCGCAAGGGAGGTGCACGGTGAAGGCCGCCCTGCTGATCCTGTTGATCGTCGTCGCCGGCTGTCAGTCGGCCCCCGACGAGGCCAACGAGAACCCGCGCGCCGGCACCGAGTGGACCCGCGTGCGCACGAACCTGGCTCTCGCCAACGCGACGGACTACATCCGCGGCGGCCAGCTCGACCTCGCCCGCCACGAGCTCGAGTCCACGATCGATCGCGGCACCGAGGACGCCCGCGTCCACGTGCTGCTTGCGAAGATCGCCATCGAGCAGGACCGGCTCCGCGACGTGGAGCCGCACCTGAAGCGTGCCGAGCAACTCGATCCGCGGCTGCCGACCGTCGGACTCGTCCGCGGCCTCCTGGCCGAGGTGCGAGGTGACTGGAACGGCGCCGCGACGGCCTATGGCCGAGCCGCCCAGCGCTTCCCGAACGACGAGCGCATCCGCCTGGCGCGCCTGCGCGCGCTGCAAGCTGCGGGGCGCGATGACGCGGCGGACCGCATGCTCGCGCGAGATGTCGCCACGGGGCGCACGTCGCCCGACATGCTGACGGCCTACGGTCGGCGTGACCTCGCAGCAGGTCGCCCGCGCGCTGCGCTCACGTGGTTCGATCGCGCTCTCGCGAGCGATCCTGCTCACCCGGGCGCCGCCGACGGACGCGCGCTAGCGCTCCATGCCCTCGGCCGTCATGCCGACGTGGTCGCGCTTCTGCGGGACCGCCTGCGCGAGGACGCGGGCAGCCCGCTGCAGCTGGCCCTGGCGCGCTCCGCGCTCGTCGTCGGCTCCTATGACCTGTCCATCCGCATGCTGCAGGCGCATCTCGAACGCAGCCCGCACGACGCGGACGCATGGCTCGACCTTGCGCGTGCGTTCTTCCTCATCGAGCGTCCGCGCGAGACGCGCCAGGCACTCGACGAGGCCCTGGCAGTTCGAGCCGACCTCGGGCCGGCCCTGGTCCTCCGCGGGCACCTCGCCTATCGCCAGGAGCGCTACGCCGAGGCGGCCGCCGACTACGCGCGTGCAGCCGCCCTGCCGGGTGCGCGCAACGTGGCCCAGCTTCGGCACCTGATCGCGGCCGCGAACAGCCGGCGCACGCTGACGACCCGCCGGCCTGCGGCGGTGCGCACCGTCGCGCCCACGCACGTCGCACAGCCCGCCCCGCCGGCGCCGCGCCCCGCACCGGTCTACCGGACGCCACCGCGTCCGCCGGCGCCCGTGCGTGCCATGCCGGCGCCGATCCCTGAGGAGAAACGCCTGCCGCCCGTCAACGGCATCTCGCTGATCCAGCGTCCTCACGGGGGCGCGCGTTGAAGCAGGCCGGCTACTCGCTGATCGAGCTGATGGTCGTCGTGACGATCGTGGGGATCATCGCGGCTGCCGCAGCCCCCTACTACGGGGAAGCGGTGGAGCAAGCGCGCTGCGACCAGGCCATCGAGACGCTGCGCAGCGTGTGGAGCGCACAGCGCATGCACCGCCTGGAGCACGGCGTGTACGCGACGTCCTTGGAGAAGCTCGACGACGCCGGCTTGCTCGATCGCAGCATGAAGCGCTCGGACGCGCTCTTTGCCTACAGCATGAGCGGCTCGGACAGCACGTTCCTGGTCGAAGCCAAGCGTCTCGGCACCAGCTGGCAGGGGTCCTTCCTGATCAGCGAGACCGGCGACCTGTCAGGCAGCGTGGAAGACCGGGGAGGCCGCCGTGTCACGCCGTAGCACAACCGGCTTCTCGCTGCTCGAGGTCCAGGTCGGGCTCCTCCTCCTGACACTGGTCGTGGTGGGCTTCACCCGGTTGGTCGGCGCGCAGGAGAGTCTCGTGCGCGATCTCGAGTCGTGGTGCCAGGGCGATCCCGTCTTCCGGGTGGTGCCTCCGGCGGACGAACACGAGCGCGTCGCCCGGGTACCGGCAGCACTCGATCAACTGGTCGAAGACGACGGTCTCATTGAGTGGCAAGGTGGCTCCGACGGTGAGGGTGGATCTGGCAGCGAAGCGGAAAGCTGGGGCAACGACCTGGAGATCCAGGAGGTGACCCGGGATCTCGATCCGCAGCGCGCACGCGCCGTGCTCGACGTCACCCCCATCCGACGGGAAGACGAGGACGAGGAAGACGAGGAGGACGAGGAAGAAGACGACGAAGAAGAGGAGGACGAAGAAGAGGAGGACGACGACTGATGGCGACGCGCCGGACCCGATCTCGCAGCGAACGCGGCCACACGCTGCTCGAGCTCACGGTCGCCGCGACCCTCGTCGCCGTGCTCGGCGTCGTCTTCGGCATGGCGGGTCGGTTCACCTCGGGTGAGACGCTTCGCACGCGACAACGAGCACGAGCAGCCGGCGAGCTGCACGCGGTGGTCGAGCACCTCCGCCAGGACCTGGCGCGGGCAGCCGTGCTCGAGATCGAGGGCTCGGGCGCACTCACGATCACGCCCGAACGCCCGATCGACGGCCTCGAGCACAACCGCGACTGGTCGGCCGCGGACGGCCTGGAGTACAGCCTGGCCGAGGGCAAGCTGTACCGCACGGTCCTACCCCATCGCGAGTCGAGCGTCGTCGCCGTCGGCATCGAGGAGTTCGAGCTCACGCAGCCTGACGGCGAGACGACGTACGTACGCATCGCAGCGGGCGAGGGTCTCTTGCGTCGCCAGGTGACGCTGGTGTGGGGGCCGTGATGGCGGGCGAGCGCGGACACACGGTGCTGCTGGCCACGATCCTGGGGATCGTCGCGTTCTCGGCTTGGGCGCTCGCCTTCCTGACGACACGCGACCTCATCCGCACCGAGAAGATCATCACGCTGAGGGCCGAGCGCGACGAAGGCGTCTCGCATGCCCTGGCGCGCGGCATCTACCTCATGCGCACCGGCTTCCCGCCGAGCGAGCCGTACGCATGCGTCTACACGGTCGCGGGCGAGGCAACCGACTACGACTGCACGCTCACGTTCGAGCGCGAGCCGGGCGAAGACCGCTGGACCGTCACCGCCGAGCGCAGCACCGAAGAAGAGCTGGGCATGCTGCCCGTGGCGCCCGAGCGCTTCACGCCGCTGTACGACACCGGCGACGAAGACACCGGAGGCGGCGGCAGCGACGGCGATGCAGGTGGAGACACGGGCACCGAAGAGGACGCGCCCACCGAAGATCCGGAGATCACGGCGCTGCGCGAGAAGATCGCCGAGCTCGAGGCGGCACTCGAAGGCGACCTGAATCGCGGGCAGCGGCGCAAGCTCCAGCGCAAGCTCGAGAAGGCGAAGGACGAGCTCGAGGATCTTCTAGACGACTGACGCTGCTCCCTGTCGCTCCGGCGCACCGCCACGTTGCGCCGCCACCGGATCCTGTCGATCTGACACGGTCCGCGACAGCTACTCGGGATCGACCCGAACATGCGTCCGATCCCGCTCCCCTAGGCCTCCCCAATCCGCTAGGCTGCCTCGACCCTGAAAGGCAGCCCCATGATCCGCACCGCACTTCTCCTCACGGCCCTCACCATGTTCCTCGTGTTCATCGGCAACCTGGTCGGTGGACAGACGGGCATGATCATCGCGCTCGTGATCGGCCTCGCGCTGAACTTCGTGAACTACTGGTTCTCCAGCACGCTGATCCTCAAGGCGTTCGGCGGCAAGGAGCTCAAGCGCGGCGACCACGGCGGTCAGCTCGACTGGCTCTACGACGACATCGAGCAGATGGCGCAGCGCGCCGACATGCCGATGCCGCGTGTCGCGGTCATCCCCAAGCCCGGCCCCAACGCGTTCGCCACGGGCCGCAACCCGAAGAACGCCGTCGTCGCCGTGACGCAGGGCCTGCTGCACGTCTGCGATCGTCGCCAGGTGCGCGCCGTCATGGCCCACGAGCTGGGCCACGTGAAGAACCGCGACATGCTGACGATGACGCTCGTTTCCGGCGCCGTCTCCGCGATCGGCATGCTCGCGTGGATGGCCCAGTGGGGCGCGATCTTCGGCGGCGGCGACGAGGAGAACGGCGGGTTCCTCGGCCTGCTGGCCGTGGCCATCTTCGCGCCGCTCGTCGCGGGCCTGGTCCAGATGGGCATCAGCCGCGCGCGCGAGTACGAGGCCGACGCGGCGGGCGCCAGGATCTCAGGCGATCCGCACGCACTCGCCGACGCGCTGGAGACGCTGCACCGCAACATCCCCCGAGCGGCGCCGGTGACCGAGACCGGCACCACGGCGCACCTGATGATCGCGAACCCGTTCGCGGGCCGCAGCCTCGCCAACCTGTTCAGCACGCACCCGGATCCCAAGGAGCGCATCCGCCGCCTCCGCGCGATGGCGTAGCCGTTCTTCTCCACGTCGCCACGACTTGCGCCCGGCGCGCGGATCGGATCTGATGTCCGACCGCTGGTGGCATGGAGCGCGAACGTGGATCCTGAGGAACGCTGGGACTCGCTGGCTGCCCAGGCCGACGCGTACCTGCGCTCCCGGACCAGCGAGCGCCTGCACGAGGTCGCCCAGGAGCTGATCGAGTGCCGGCCGCAGGACGAGTTCGGCTACCGCATGGCGGGCGAGTCGTGGCTGCAGCGCGGTGACCTCGACAAGGCGATCGACCATCTGCGCAAGGCCGTCGAGGCCGAGCCGGAGTACGACTTCGCGCTCTACCGCCTCGGCGTCATGCTCCGCGTCGACGGCAAGACGAAGGAAGCCGAGCAGCACGTCCAGCAGGCCATCGAGCTGGATCCTGAGTACGCCGGCTACTGGGTGGAGCTCGGCGAGATCGCGATCACGGAGGACGACCACGACGGCGCCGAGCGCTACGCGAACCGCGCCCTGGAGCTGGATGCCGAGCACGTCGGCGCACGTCAGCTGCTCTCCCGCAGCCTGGAGGAAGCCGGCCCGAAGAAGCACGCCCAGCGACTGGAGATCCTCGACCGAGCCCTGCAGGACGACCCCGAGGACGCCGACGTCTGGGACGACCGCGCCGCGCTGCTGCTCAAGATGGGCCGCCTCGACGAAGCCGAGGACAGCGCGCGGCAGGCCCTGATGCTCGAGCCGGGCAACGGCTACTACCGCAAGACGCTGTACTCGGTGATCAAGCGGCGGTCGTGGATCTACAAGTTCCTGCGCTGGCCGGGCGACCTCGTGGTCAAGGGCTTTGCGTGGATCGACCGCAGCTCGTGGACCTTCTGGATCCTGCTCTGCCTGATCGGCGTCGGCAGCCGCATCTTCCTGTTCCTGCTCGCGTTGGGCGCGGTGTGGGTGACCTGCTTCTTCCCCGTGCTGAAGCTGTACGAGTGGATGACGATCTCGGAGATCCGAAAGCGGGCGCGTGAGATCCACGACCACACGCGGCGCGGCGGCTGGTTCTTCCGGATGCCCGCCTGGGTGCGCACGCTCCTCTTCCTCGCCGTCGCGGGCGGCTTCTGGTACGGCCTCTACCGCCTGGTCGACACAGAAGGCGGTCGACGAGCGCTCGTGATCGGCTTCGGAATCGTCGTGGGCCTCGCGATCCTGCTGGCGATCTTCGGTCTCTTCCTCATCGTGCGCGACAAGCGCCGGGCGAAGCGCCGACGTAAGCGAACGGAAGGGATGCTCGAAACCTCATGAGCACGGACGACAAGACGCTCGAGCTCCTGCGCGCTCTCGTGGCTTCGCAGCCCGAGAACGCCGAGGCGCGTGCGCACCTCGCGACGCTGCTCCTCGACGCGGGCCGCGCCGAGGAAGCCCTCGCCCTCCTGGACGAAGCGCCTGCGAGCGGGCAGGGGGTGGAGGACCCCCTACTGCGCGGTCGCGTGCTGGAAGCCGCGGATCCCCGCCGCGCCATCGAGCACTACCGCGCGGTCGTCGCCGCCGACCGGCGGAACGCGGCCGCCCACATGGCGCTCGCGCGCCTCTACCGCGAGAGCGGCCTGCGCGAGGATGCGCGCCACCACTACGGCATCGCCGTCGTGATCGACGAGGCCCTCGAGGACGCGGAGTTCGACGACTGGATCCACGGCGGCAGCGCCGGCGAGCCGCCGCCTCCGCGACCGCTCGCTCCCCCTCCGACACCCGCGCCGGCCCCTGACGACGCTGTAGAGGACGCACCGAGCGTCGAAGACCTCCAGGAGACGCTCGACCTCGATGGCACGCCCGCGCCCAAGCTGCCGAAGCTGACGTTCGACGACGTCGGCGGCATGGACGCGGTGAAGGAGCAGATCCGGATGCGGGTGGTGTACCCGTTCCGCAATCCGAAGCTCTTCGAGAAGTTCAAGAAGAAGCCGGGCGGCGGGATCCTGCTCTACGGTCCGCCGGGCTGCGGGAAGACGTACCTGGCGCGCGCAACCGCGGGTGAGTGCAACGCGCGGTTCGTGAGCGTGGGCGTAGCCGACATCCTCTCGCGCTGGCTGGGCGAGAGCGAGCAGCGCCTCCAAGAGCTGTTCGCCGAGGCGCGTCGCCGCGCCCCCACCGTGATCTTCATCGACGAGCTGGACGCGCTGGGCATGAGTCGCCGTGAGGCGCGCGGCTCGGCGCTCAAGACCGTGATCAACCAACTGCTCACGGAGCTGGACGGCGTCGGCAGCGACAACCGCAGCGTCCTCGTACTGGCTGCGACAAACGCGCCGTGGAACGTGGACACGGCGTTCCGCCGACCCGGACGCTTCGACCGCGTCGTGTTCGTTCCGCCCCCGGACGGCAACGCGCGCGAGGCCATCCTCCGGTTGAACCTCACGGACGTGCCGCACGAGGAGCCCGACTACAAGAAGCTGCGCTCCACGACGAAGCGCTGGTCGGGTGCCGACCTCCGTGAGCTCGTCGAGCGCGCGGCCGAGGTGGCGATCCAGGAAGAGATGCGTACGGGCCGCGAGACGCTGATCACGCGCAAGATGCTGGCCAAGGCCGCCAAGACCATTCGCCCGACGACGGTGGAGTGGCTCAACACGGCCAAGAACTACGCCAGCTACGCGAACCGCGCGGGCCAGTACGACGACGTCGCGGACTTCTTCCAGAGCGACGCGGACTGAGAGCGGACATGGCGACGCTCGGTACGAACGGCAGGACCGCCCGCAGCCGGATCCTGCGCGAGCTGGGCCGGATCCCGCGGAGCGTCAGGACGTGGCTCCATCCGCCCCGCCCTCCGTCGCTCGAGCCGCAACTCGTCCTCGGTCGCGACGACATCGAGGTCCACACGCTCGCCTGCACGCGGGACGTGCCGATGTCGCTCTGGTCGCTCAAGAGCTTCATCGCGGCGAGCGGTCTGCTCCCGCGCATCGTGGTCCACGACGACGGCTCGCTGACGTCCGAGGACCGGCGGCTGTATGCGCAGCACTTCGAAGGCATCACCGTGCTGGACGAGGCTGACTCGCGCGCCCGCATGGAGGAGCATCTGGCCGCGTGGCCTGCCTGCCTCAGGGCGCGCCGGCATCCCGGCTTCTACTGCACACGCAAGCTGCTGGACGTGCTGTTCCTCACCGAAGCCGAGCACGTCCTGTACGTCGACAGCGACATCCTCTTCTTCCAGCCACCGGAGCAGCTGCTGGAGCACGCACGCGCGGGTACGCCGTGCTTCTCGAGTGACTACCAGGACGCCTACGGAGCCACGCGGGCCGAGCTCGAGCGCTGGGCGGGAGGGTCCGTGGAGGGTCAGGTGAACGCCGGGCTGCTCCACATCCCCGTCGCCGCCTACCGCGAACGCCTCGGACTCATCGAGCGCTACCTCGCGTGGGCGGAGACGGACCTGCAGAACGCGATCCTCAACCGGCACGAGCAGACGGCCCACGCCCTGGTGATGTCCGACCTCGGGGCCGCGCGGCTCCCGCCGGCCTACGCGCTCACGGGCGGCCTGCGCGAAGACACCGTGAGCTACCACTTCGTCGGAGACGGCCACGAACGTCGTCAGCTTTGGACGAGAGCCGTTCCGCGAATCCGGCGCGGCCTCGAGAAGCGACTACGCGCCGCCGCGGCGCGCTGACGGCGCGTCGCGGGCCGCGGGATTCTGCAGTTCTCCGGATGGAGGCGCCGCCGTGGCGCCCGGAGACTGCCCATGCCGCGCCCGCCTCGCCTCACCGCCGCCCTCGTGATGCTGATCGCTGCCGGCTGCGGCGGGAGCGGCCTCGTCCCGAACCTCGCGGAGATCTTCGTGCCCTCTCTGGAGGAGGCCTTCCCGGCGCCCAACCGCAGCCTGGAAGGCTCGCTCAGCCCGAACGGAGACGCGGACGACCTGCTGCCGCTGCGCGTGGGCGATGACGAGGACGACCGCGGCTGGCGCGCCTTCACGAGCTTCACGATGACGGTTCCCGCGGGCCGCACGCTGAAGCGCGCCGAGCTCCGGCTGCACCTCGGCCAGATGACGGGCGATCCCTTCGGCAAGCTCGGCCTGCTCTTCGCCGAGCGGATCGACATGGGGCCGGCCCTGGACGCGGCGGATGTGACCGCGCCGGCGGTTGCGTCGATCACCGGCATCGCGGCTCTACCGATGGGCCTGAACAACCTCGACGTCACAGCGCTGGTGCAGGACGCCCTGAACCGCGGCCTCACGCGCGTGGACATCCGTCTGCGCTTCGGCGTGTCCGTCGTCCCCGACGCCGTCGCCTCCTACCTGCACTTCACGAGCTTCGCCGTGGACACGGACCCGATCAGCCTCCCCCCGACGCTCGCGCTCGACTGGGAGTAGGTCGGGCGGCGTTCAGAGCAGCAGCAGGGCGCTGCCGGCGATCATGAGCAGGACGGCGATGGCCTTCGACCTCGTGATCGGCTCGTGGAAGAGCGCGCGGCCGAGCACGACGCTCGATGTCATCCCGATGGCGCGCTTGAGCGCCTCGACCAGCCCCACGAAGATCAACCGGATCGCGAACAGCTCGCACGTGAAGGCCACGAGCGAGAACACGGCCGACGCACCGAGCCACCGCCGCGCGGAGGCCACGACACGGAGCCGCCGCGGTCCGCCGCGCACGAGGAGCGCCGTCACGAGGGCCACGGCCACGCCGGCAGTCTGGATCGTCGCGTGCCACGGCACGGACGCGTGCTGCAGCGCGAGCTTGCTCAGCGGCCCGGTCACCGACCAGATCAGCGCCACGCCGATCATGAGCACACTGCCGCGCTCGCGCCGCAATCCCGCTAGGAGCGAGCCGACGCCACCGTGCAGCGTGAGCGCGCCGGTGACGACGAGCACGATGCCCCCCCACTGCGCCGCCGACAGCTCCTCACCCAGCAGGACCAGACTGAGCAAGCTGGTGAACACGGGCGTGAGGGAGAGGAAGGGAATCGTCAGGCTGAGCGGCGAGAGCACGAGCGCGCGCAAGAACATGACGTTGGCCACGACCTGCAGAAGCAACGCGACACCGCCTGGGAACCAATAAGCCGGGGTTGGGCCGCGCTCGCCCGTGGCGAGCGCCCACACGAGGAAGATCGGCGTGTTCAGCACCGCCAGCCACGCCGCCGCGGCGACGGGCTCGAGATCGCGAACGAGCACCTTGCGGGTGGTGTCGAGGCCCGCCCAGGCGAACGAGGCGGCGAGTGCGAAGAGGAGCCCCGTCGTCATGCGCTTCTATGCCCCCTACGGCCAGAGGGCTACGTGAGCTCCTTGAGCCCGGCATCGAGGCCCTCGAGCGTCAGCGGAAACATGCGGCCTTCCATCATCCGGTGGAGGATGGCGATCGACTCGGTGTAGCGCCACCAGTCCTCGCGCACGGGGTTCAACCAGATCGCGCGCGGCCAGTGGCGCAGCACGCGGCGCATCCACGTCGCGCCGGACTCGTCGTTCCAGTGTTCGACGGACGCGCCGGGCTCCGTGATCTCGTACGGCCCCATGCTGGCGTCGCCCACGAAGATGACGCGGTAGTCCTCGCCATACGTGCGCAGCAGGTCGAGCGTGGGCGTCACCTCGCCCCAGCGGCGCACGTTCTGCTTCCACACGCGCTCGTAGAGGCAGTTGTGGAAGTAGAAGTGCTCTAGATGCACGAGCTCGGCGCGCGCGGCGGAGAACAGCTCCTCGACGCGCATCACGTGGTCGTCCATCGAGCCGCCGACGTCCAGGAAGAGCAGCACCTTCACCGCGTTCGTGCGGGCCTTCTGCATCTTGAGGTCGAGCCAACCGGCGTTGTTCGCGGTGGCCTTGATCGTGCCCGGGAGGTCGAGCTCCTCCTCGCGTCCCTCGCGCACGAGCTTGCGCAAGCGCCGGAGCGCGATCTTGAGGTTGCGGGTGCCCAGCTCGCGGGTGTCGTCGAAGTCGCGGAACTCGCGCTGGTCCCAGACCTTGATCGCGCGGCGATGGCGCGACTTGTTCTGCCCGATGCGCACGCCCATGGGGTTGTAGCCCCACGCCCCGAAGGGCGACGTCCCCATGGTGCCGACCCACTTGCTGCCGCCCTGGTGGCGCTCTTCCTGCTCGGCGAGGCGCTTGCGGAGCTCCTCCATGAGCTCGTCGAAGCCGCCGCGCTGGATCGCCGCCTGCATCTCCTCCTCGGTGAACCAGCGCTCGGCGATCTTCCGGAGCCACTCCTCGGGCAGGTCCTCCAGCTCGAGCTCGAGCGACTCGAGGCCCTCGAACGCCTTCTGGAACACGAGGTCGAAGCGATCGAGGTAGCGCTCGTCCTTCACGAGGCACGAACGCGCGAGGTAGTAGAAGTGCTCGACGTCCTGCTGCGCGACGCCCTCGCGCAGGGCTCGCAGGAGCAACAGGAACTCGCGCAGCGTCACGGGGACGCCGGCGCGCCTGAGGTCCTGGAAGAAGCCGATGAACATCGGTGGTTGGCGCTCCTAGTTGTAGCGACCGGACGGACCCTGGCCGAGGCCGCCGAGCAGGGCGACGTCCTGCTCGTTCTTGAGCAGCGCGCCGAAGAGCGGCGGTAGGAACGTGCGCTTGTCCTTGCTGCGCAGCGCCTCGGGCGGGATGTCCTCGGCGACGAGCAGCTTGAGCCAGTCCAGCAGCTCCGAGGTGCTGGGACGCTTCTTGAGGCCCGCGACGTCGCGCAGGTCGTAGAAGGCCTTGAGCGCGTCGCGCAGCAGGTCCTCCTTCAGGCCCGGGTAGTGGGCATCGACGATCGCCGCCATCGTGTCGGCGTCGGGGAAGCGGATGTAGTGGAAGAAGCAGCGGCGCAGGAACGCGTCGGGCAGCTCCTTCTCGTTGTTCGACGTGATGATGACCGCCGGGCGGTGCAGGGCCTTCACGGTCTCCTTCGTCTCGTAGACGAAGAACTCCATGCGGTCGAGCTCTTGGAGCAGGTCGTTCGGGAACTCGATGTCGGCCTTGTCGATCTCGTCGATCAACAGAAC
>JASJDY010000123.1 GCA_030065025.1 Planctomycetota bacterium | reverse complement strand
GTGGTCGTGGTGGTGGTCGTGGCCGTGGTCGTGCCAGAGGCCGCCGACTCGCCGCAACCTGGCGAGGCGCGCGATGTGGAACACGGACGTCGCTGGAGCATGCGCTTCGGGCGGGCGTTCGCCCTTCCGCTCCCTCCGGTCGCTCAGGGCTCCGGCCGCCCCTACGGCAACCTGGGCGATCACGCCCCCGGATGATCAGCGTTTCTTGGTCACCCGGTAGAGCTCGAGCTTCTCGAACCCGACCCCCGGTCCATACGTCGCGATGCCGACGCGGTGCTTCTCGGGGATTGGCGTGATCGGCTCGCCCGCGAACAGGACGACGTCGCCCATCGTCACGCGGATCCGCCGGTCATGGAGGGTGACCTCGAGCCGGTACACGCCGTCCTCCGACGCGGACAGGTCCTTCGGCGGCGCTTGATAGAAGAGATGGTCGTAGCGCTCGAGCTGCGCCCCGACACGGCCCTTGCCGCGCGGATGCACGATGAGGTTCCAGCCCGAGAGCGCGTCGTTGCCGCCGTTGCCCTGGAGCGTCACGACGAGCTTCGGGGCATCCCCGTTCCGCGTGCGGCAGTCGAGCGCGAGCTTCAGCTCGTCGAGGCCCTCGGTGTACTTGGGTTTGACCCAGAGGAGGTTCGAGGGTGAGTCCTTCGGGAAGCCCGGGCGCACCGTGTACTTGCGCCAGCCGACGCGCCCATCGGTGTCCTCGCCGGTCAGCGCCTTCTTGATGACCTTGAACTCGCCGACGGCAACCTTCAGCTTCGAGGAGAAGGACTTGCGCTTGAAGTTCATCTTGAGGACGGACTTCCACGCGAGCTTCTTCGCCCTTGCCGCACGCGACCCTGCGTCGCCCGAAGTCGGATCGGTCGGCGAGGCCTTCGTGTCGACGACGAGACCCTTGATCGGGAGACCACTCGGACGCGCGGCGGCGAGGATGAAGCCCGCATCCCCACGACGGTTGCGCACCTTCACGAGCAGCTTGTTGCGCCCGCGCTGAAGTCGCACGCCCAGCTTCATGGCGTCGGGTACGGGCGCGTAGGGCCCGCGCCACGCCATGGGCGTGGAGGCGTTCGAGCCCACGTTGAGGTAGTTCTCGACCAGCCGGTCGTTCAGGAACACCACCACGTCGTCGTCGGCCCGGACGTGGAGGTACGCGTCCGTGTCCTCGGGCACCGTGAGGAACGAGAGCGCGTAGGTCGCCGTCTCGTCCTGGTAGGCGAAGTTGAACTTGATCCAGCCCGTGGGATGCCGCTCGACGACACCGACCTTCTTCGGGTCGCGCCACGAGCACATGTTCGCCTCGCCCGGGTACTCCTTCGTGTAGTCGATCTCGTGCTCGGGCGGGAACACGCCGGCCATGGGGCTCACGCCCCTCTCCTTGAAGGGCCCGATCACCTTCCACTCGTGGATGACGCCGAGTTCCTCGCGGCTGATGCGCTCCGCCTCCTCGTAACGCTGCTGGCGGTAGGCGCCCATCATCTTGCCGGCGATGAGGTCGCGCGGGATGGGCGAGCCGTGGTGCTTCTCCAGCAGCGGGCTCATCCGCTCGACGCCGTAGCCGCCCTCGGCGAAGGCCTGGAGCTCCTTGCGCACGGCGTCGCGGTCGTCCTCTCTGAGCGGCAGGCGGAAGAGGACGAGATCGTCGAACGCCTTCGGGCCGAAGGCGCGGATCAGGTAGTAGGCCACCGCGCGCGCGACGTAGGGGACGCGGCCGTCGCGCACGGGCGCCGCGCGATACTCGCGGAAGAACTGCCGGTACGGCTTCCAGTCGTGGAGTCGCCCCTTCTTCGCGTACTTGTCCACGAAGTGCAGGAAGAAGCCGGCGCTCGGCCCGTAGTTCTGCATGCGCCAGTACGCGATGTCGCGCGCGAGGTAGTCCTCGCGGAACGCGCGCAGGTTCGTGCCGAAGGAGTGCAGCGAGTCGCTCGTCTGGCCGAGCGCTTCGTAGGCGTAGGCGGCGCCGACGTTCGCGAGGCCCTCGCGCCAGCCCTTGAGGATCGGGTTCGTGTCGTCCACGCAGTGGGTCAGCTCGTGATAGAGCAGGCCGTTGTCGATGCGGCGTCCGCGCTGATCCGGCTTCGCGCGTCCGATGTCGATGATCTTCCCGCCGCCCACGCCGCCGCCGAAGTCCCACAGCTCCTTGAAGTACACGGTGACGCGATCGCCGCCGGGGTTGGGCACGCGGCCGAAGAGGTCGGTGAGAAAGACGTAGGCCAGATCGAAGCGCAGCTTCGACATCGCCGGCAGGGTCTCGACGAGCGTCTTCGGACCGATGTAGATGAACTTCTGCGAGACGCTCGTCGTCGTGCGCGCCCACACGGGGTGGTTCACTGCGTCGTCGACGATCTGCTGCTGCTCCGGCGGCGTGTCCGCGAGCCAGGACTGCTCGACCTGCTTGCGCAGCTCGACCGCCTTCCTGGAGAGCTTGCGGTCGGGCGCGTTGAGACCGAGCGAGCGCAGTGCGAGATCGGCGCGCGCCCACGCCCGCTCCTTCACCCACGCCTCGGCCTTCGCCATCAACTTCGGCGTGTAGCCGAGCTTCTCGACCGCCGCGCCCGCGGCGGCCTTGTCCTCGTCGGTCGCACTGCGGAGGATGCGGACCTTGAGGTCGTCGATGTCGCGCTGCGTGCGCTTGGCTTGATCGAGGGCGCCGATGACGGCCGCGCCCGCGTCCTCGCTGAGCCGTCCGCCGATCGCCTCGAGGATGCGCAGCGCCGCGTGCCACTGCTTCCGGTCGAAGCAGCGACCCGAGATGCGCCGCAGATAGCGTTCCTTCTCGGTCCGGATGCGGCCGGCGACGATCTCCTTCTCGATCACGCTGAGCGGCGGCGCACGCACGTCGCGCATCAGGGAGAGCAGCGCATCGCGGAAGCGGTACTTGGGACCGTCCTCCACCGCCCGGCGGATGCCCTGCTCCAACACGGCCCAGGCGTCCGCCTCGCGCCCCTGCGCGGCCAGGTCACCGGCCGCGCCGAGCAGCGCGTCGACCGCGGGGCCGGCCTCGAGCGGACCGAAGTCGGGAATCTCGAACGTGGCCAGGCGCACACGGTTGATCAGCCGCGGGCCCTCGTTCTGCGGCGGGTACACGCGCTTGCGCTCGGGATCATAGAACCCGAGATAGAGCTCCATGCGCGAGCCCGGCTTCACGTGCAGCGGTAGCGGCACCGGGACCTCGTACGTGACCGGCTTGCCCTTCTTCCAGCGCGCCACGGGCGGGTCGGCGGCGTGATCCAGCGTGAGCACCTCGTTGCGGAACGCCGCGAGGCGCAGCTGCACCGTGTAGGGGCGGTCGAGGTCCGCGAGCGGCTTGAACGTGAGCGCGAGGACCACCCTGCCGGTGGCGGCAGCGTCCTTGGCGCGGAGGACGGCCTCGACCTCGACGGGCACGTCCACCTGCACTCCGTCGTCGTCGGCGCGGAGCGGGGCGGCGGCGAAACCCAGCAGCAGGATCCAGACGATGTGGGTTCGCGGGAGGCGCGCCATGCGGGGATCCTACCCGTCGTCGCGCCGGCTGTGCCACGCCTCGGCCGTCTCGGCGGCAACATCTTCGAGCGAGCTCATCACCACGGCGAGGTTCCGGGCGCTGCCGGCGTCCTCCCCCAGGACCGCGCGCTCGAGCGCGAGCCGGTCTGCGAGCCGCAGCGCGCCCGTGCGGAAGCCCTTGGCGTGCTCGGAGTCGACGCCCTGCACGGAGATGACGCACACTCCTGCCTGTCCACTCTTCACGTGTGCGGCCAGGACGGGACGGAGCAGCTCCAGGTCGTCGCGAACCAAGCTGTCCCCGCGCTCTTCTTTCTTGCGCTCACCGTCGTGCAGCCAGCCCTCCGCACGGAGCAGGAAGAGCCACGGAGCTTCGAGCGGCGCGTCGGGCAGGAGCGCATCGGGATGGGCGCGCAGACGGGAGGGCGTCGTCTCGACGCACAGCGGCTTCGAGTCACCGAGGCGGCCGGCGAGGTAGCGCTCGGCGTACTGAGCCACGCGGGACTCGGGCAAGGACGTCATCCCTGGATCAACGCCAGCATGGCGCCGGCGGGGTCCTGCACGACGCAGAAGTCCTGGGCGCCCATCTTGCGCGGTCCCTCGACGACCTTGCCGCCTAGCGCCGTGCAGCGCTGCGCGCTCTCCGCGACGTTCTCGACCACGACGTAGACGAGCCACTGCGGCGGCACCGTGGCGTTCGGTCCCCGGGCATGGCAGACGCCGGCGACGGTCTCACCGGTCCCGGGGGCGACCATCTCGTAGTCGTCGTACTCCCCCATCGGGTGCGGCTTGACGTCCCAGCCGACCACCTGCGCGTAGAAGTCACGCACACCTTCCGCGTCGGCGACCGTGAGGTCGCGCCAGGCGATGGTTCCGATCTTGGCGTCGCTCATGGGCGCATCTCCTCCGTGAAGTCCCGGTTGTACAACGCAGGTCCGAGAGCCGTCCGATCCAGGATCAGCGACGTGAACGTGAACGTGGACGTGAACGTGCACGATCAAGGAGCGGACCTCGGCACAAGGGCTTGGAACGCGCTGACATGCGCACGGGCCCAAGGAGCATGGACGGGCCGGGCAACGTTCGCCCTTCGCCAAGCTCAGGGCTCACGATGCCCCTACGACGAGCCGGGACGCACGGCTCATGCGACTGCAAGAGTTCCGTAAGAGCTTGCTCACCTGACAAACTCCTCGCGAGCGATGGCGTCTGAAGAGCCACGTTGGGAGCGGACCCAACGGAGGAGATGCCATGATCGCGCGTAGCCCCTGCCTCGTGCTCCCGGCCCTGCTGGCCGGATTCCTGTTCCTGTTCCCCGCCCCGGCGCATGCCGAGGGCACGACCATCGCCCAGGTCGTCAAGCAGCTCGACACCTCCTTGAAGGCGAAGGAGTCCCAGGCGGTCGAGAAGGAGCTCGCCGCCGTCGTAAAGGCGCATGCGGAAGCCGAGAAGGCCGACCGCAAGAAGCTCCTGGCCGCCGTAGCGAAGGTCCTGCGCAAGAAGGATCCGGCGCTGAAGCGCGCCGCGCTGGATGCGTTCGAGGCCATGGGCGACCCCGCGGCCTGGAAGCACATTCGCTCTCTCCTGCGCGCTCCCATCCACAAGTCGTTCTCGCAGACCCAGTCCCAGGCCATGGATGTCACGCGGGCGCTCCAGCCCGAGGCCGCCGTCCCGGCTCTGCTCAAGATCATGCGTAAGTCCAAGAACCTGAGCGCGGCGGCCAAGGCGATGCGCACGCTGGGCGCGTTCAAGGCGAGCAAGCAGCGTGCGAAGATCCTCGAGGGGCTCATCTCGACGACCATCAAGGAACGCCCCGGCATCCGAGGGCGCGACAACACCGTCGTGTACGGCCCGCGCCGCACGGGAGACCAGGCGCTGAGCCGCTGGCAGGCGTTCGCCGGCCCGATGGTGGCCGCCGCCAACCAGCTCACGGGACGCGACATCCGCAGCCCGGAGGCTTGGTTCCAGATGTGGCGCGAGAACCGCCGCCAGCCGGCCGAGCTCTTCATCAGCCAGGATTAGGGAACTCCCGGCTGCGATGGGGTTCCAATGCACGCGGAGGCACCCATGCGAACGCTCGCCCTTGCTCTTGTTCTGCTCGCGGCCGGCGGCACCGCGCTCGCGGGCGACAAGCGTCCGCGGAGCACGTTCGACCTGCCCCCCGTCCTCACCCGCCATGGCTTCGGCGATCCGAAGGCGCCCGTCACGGTCACCTACGCCTCGCCCAGCGGCGACAAGGCGGCACTGCCCAGCGACGCCGCGACCGGCGGACCGCTGCCCTACAACACGAGCTGGGTCTTCCGGGATCCCGCGCCGGTCTGGAAGGCCCTGCGTGGAGCGACGACGCGGCGCTTCCTCGACGGTCAGTTCCCGGGCGCCGACGCGCGCCTGATCATCGAGGTCCGCGACCGACACACGCGCCGGCGCATCCACCTCCACTACCGGCAGGGCCACGGCGATGTCTCGGTCCGGGGCACGGCGCCGCACGGCCGCGCCTCGGGGGGCGCGTGGCAGTTCGATCCCGCCGCCGACGCCGCGCTGGTAGCACTGCTCTCGCGGACGAAGCCGACCTACGTCGGCGCGCCCGCGCTCCGCGTCTACCAGGTCCACGGCCTGGCTCACGTCGGCGCACCGCGCGTGCGCGTGCTCGAGAGCGCCCAGGCCCTCGAGGATCTCAAGTCGCAGCTGACCTGGCGCTACCCGCGCACGTCGTCGTGGAAGCTGCCGCCCGGGTTCGACTGGAAGACGCACATGCTCGTGTACGTGCAGCTGTCCAAGGCGTGGCAGCGCAAGAAGCTGAACTGGAGCAACGGACGCGTGCGCGATGGCGTGCTGCGCTGGCGCCTCTACACGCAGGACGACAAGCCCGGCGCCAAGCCGGTGACGCTCGGCTCCGCGCTGCTCGGCGCCTTTGCCAAGCCGAAGGGCTTGACGCACGTACGCGCCGACATCGACGAGCGCATCCAGGTGGGTCTCCGCGTGCCGATGAACGACGACTACCACACGCCCCAGCCCGAGCAGCCGTTCCTCGTCGTCCAGGAACGTCACCACGACGGCAAGCAGTGGCGCGATGGCCGCCGTGTCCAGGTCCACTTCGACGGCCACTACCGCGTACGCCATACCGAGCGAATGATCTGGCGGGGCCGCATCCCTCAGGCGCTGTGCATGCGGCTGCGAGCCAGCCTGAAGGCCGACCCCGCAGCGCAGCCGCTGCGGACGGTGACCTACACCCTCCACGTCGACGACATGAAGGTGCGCCACCCCGACGGCATCCAGGAGCTCGCCGGTTACATCGAGCGCGTACACCGCGACCCGTGATACGACGGCCTCCGCAGGAGGACGTCATGAGCGATACGCGCGAGTTCGAAGGCAAGCAGGCACTGGTGACCGGGGCTTCGTCGGGCATCGGCCGCGCCATCGCCGAGGCGCTCGCGGAAGCGGGCGCGGTGGTCGCGATCACAGGCCGACGTCCCCAGCCGCTGGCCGAGGTCGCCGCCGGGATCCAGGAAGCAGGCGGTGGCTGTGTAGGCATTCCGGGCGACGTGCGCGACGAGAACCACGCCGCGGACGCGGTGGCGAAGACGGTCGAGTCCTTCGGCGGTCTCGACATTCTCGTGAACAACGCGGGCGTGATCGGCGCCGGTCCCATCGCCGAGACGACGACCGAGGAGTGGGACCGCATCGTCGACATCGATCTGAAGGGACCGTTCCTCTTTTCGCGCGCCGCCATCCCCCACCTGCGCACCGCGAAGGGCTGCATCGTGAACGTGTCGAGCGTGGCGGGCGCGCGTCCGTATCCCGGGATCGGTCCGTACTGCGTCGCGAAGGCCGGCCTCGACCGCTTCACGGAGTGCCTCGCGCTCGAGCTGGCGCCGGACGGCGTGCGCGTGAACGCGATCAACCCGGGCGTCGTGAAGACGAACCTGCACAAGGCGACGAACACCGTGCCCGACTACGACGCCTTCCTCGCGCGCAGCGAGGAGACGCACCCCCTCGGCTTCTACGGCGCACCTGAGGATGCCTCCGAGCTCGTGCTCTTCCTCGCAAGCGAGAAGGCGCGCTGGATCACCGGCGGCTGCTTCCCGCTCGACGGCGGCAGGGCGCTCACGTCGTTGCGGTAGAGCGCGACCCGCGCGGGCGGGCCGGGTTGCAGCATCCATGGCTCGCCTACCGCTCTCGCTGTTGCTCGTCTTGCTCCTCGCGCTGCCCGCCTTGGCAGAGGACGCGCAGGAGATCCGACGTGACCTCACGTACGCCACGGTCGGCTCGAAGGAGCTGAAGCTCGACCTCTATCGCCCCGAGAACGCCACAGGCAAGGAGCCCCTCGTGGTGTGGATCCACGGCGGCGGCTGGCGCCGCGGCAACAAGCGCAACTGTCAGCTGCGCTGGATGACCGAGCACGGCTACGCCGTGGCGAGCATCCAATACCGGCTCTCGGGCGAGGCCATCTGGCCGGCACAGATCCATGACTGCAAGGGCGCCATCCGTTGGCTGCGCGCCAACGCGAGTCGCCTCGGCTTCGACGCGACGCGCGTGGGCGTCGGCGGCAGCTCGGCGGGCGGACACCTCGCCGCGCTGCTCGGAACGAGCGGCGGGGTCGCAGCGCTCGAAGGCACCGTCGGGGGGAACGCCGACCAGTCCAGTCGCGTGCAGGCGGTCTACGACCAGTTCGGGCCCGCCGACTTCAGCACGATGGGCCGCGGCGGCGGCGCCGTCGGCCAGTTGCTGGGCGGCGCCCCCGCGGAGAAGCCCGAGGCCGCGCGCCTGGCGAGCCCCACGAGCCACGTCACACAGGACGATCCCCCCTTCCTGATCGCCCACGGCGCACGCGACAGGCTCGTCCCCCTCGATCAGAGCCGCCGGCTGACGGCGCTCCTCGAGAAGGCCGGCGTACCCGTGACCCTGCGCGTCTACGAGGAGGCGGGCCACGGCGGTCCCGCCTTCGGACGGCAATCGCATCGCGCCATCGTGCGCGCCTTCTTCGACCAGCACCTGAAGGGCGCGACGAGCACGAGCACACCGACGGTGACGGCGCCGTCGCGCACGATCGCGACCTGGAGCGCCAAGGGGCGCCACGCGACGGCCCGGCTCGAGCACACCGTGCTGCGCGACGAGAAGCGCCAGAAGGACCTCCAGGTGCGCGTCACGTACCCGACCAGCGAGGGCCGCTTCCCCGTCCTCGTCTGGAGTCACGGCGCCGGAGGATCCAAGGAGGCCTACGGCCCGCTCGTCGACCACTGGGCCACGCACGGCTTCGTCGTGATCCAGGCTACGCACGCCGACTCACGCAAGCTCGCGCGGCAGCGTGGCGGCCTCGAGCGGATGTTCGCGGGGTTCGCCGACCGGCCGAAGGACGTGACGCTCGTGCTCGACAGCCTGACGACGCTGGCTAAGCGCATGAAGGACTGGCGGGGCACGTTCGATACGCAAGCGATCGGCGTCGGCGGGCACTCGTTCGGCGCGCACACGTCCCAGCTCGTCGGTGGCGTGACGACCGGCGGCGTAACGTCCGGCGCGCGCGCGAGCCACCGCGATGCTCGCGCGAAGGCTGTGCTGCTCGTGTCACCGCAGGGCCGCGGCGGCGAGCTCGACCAGGCCTCGTTCACGACCCTCACGGTCCCGATGCTGACGATCACGGGAACACGCGACCGCGGACGGGGCGGCCAGCCGTTCACATGGCGCCTGGAGCCCTTCAGCTACGCGCCGCCGGGTGACAAGTACGCCGCGCTGATCGATGGCGCGCGGCACTCGTTCGGCGGCATCACCGGACATCCTCCGAACCGGCGTACGGGCCCGGCGAACGTCGAGCACGTGAACGCGGTCAAGGCACTCAGCCTGCTGTTCTGGCAGGCGTACCTGCGGGGGGATGACGACGCACGGGCGCTCCTGGCATCGGATCGCATCGCGGTCGAGTCGGCGCGGTCGGTGCGCGTGACGTCGCGCTAGCGCGCGCGAGTGAGCGCCCCGCAGAGGGCGTTCTCAGGCCGGCTCAGACCGCGCGAGTTGATCGTGCCGACGCGTCGGCCGTTGGCGTAGATTACGCCCGTCGGCACGCGCGTGACCCCGTTACGCCTGGCCTCGGGATCCGAGCGTACGCCGCCGCGGCTCTTGGGCAGGCCGTAGTAGGTGATCTTGATGCTCGAGCCCTGGATGGCGCGATCCACGTGAAGGATGCGCGGCAGCAAGCGCTTGCACGTCGGACACCACGTGCCGAAGAAGATGATCACCTCGGTCGGCGTCGCGCAATCGACCAGCGCCTGCACGTCGCTGCTCCTGGGCCGGTAGCGCTGGACGCCACGCTCATACTCCGGCGAGTGCAGCAGCAGCTCCTCGGCGTTGAGCGGACCGATCGCGTAGGCCTGCGGCCGCATGCGCGCGACGAGGCCCTCCACCTTGATGAGGAAGTCGCGGCCCTGGATGCGGACGCTGCCGAGCTCTTCGAGCTTCGCATCGGCCTTCAGATTGATGGTCTTTGCCTTCGGATCGACGAGGGCATCGGCCGGGACCGTCGCGACCTTGCGCTGGCGGGGCAGCACGAGCCACGGCTTGCCGAAGTCGGAGTCGAGGATCAGGAACGCACCCGCGCGGCGTGAGTGGAAGATCCGCGCCTTCTTCTGGACCTTCTGGCTGATGTACAGCGTGTACTGGCCGGAGCGGCCGAAGTCACGCAGGCTCTTGTGGACGTCGTCCGCGGAGGCGTCACGCGGCGTGGCGGCGAAGAAGAAGGCGAACGCGCACACAGCGACGAAGAGCGCGCTGCGCGACCTAGCCGTCCTTCCCATCTTGATCGTCGGGAGCATCATCATCCTCGGAACCACCGTTCCCCGATCCGGGCTGCTCGGCTGCAGCCGCGAGGTCGGCCAGGGGCGGCCAACCTTGGATGGTCCGCGTAACGGTACCATCCTTCACGAGGAAGCTGCGCGGGAGGCGACGATACAAGGGCCTAAGCACGGCCCGATATCCCTGCAGGAGATCGAACGCCGGCTGATTCTCGGTACGCCAGGCCTCGAGTTCCTCCTCCGACGCATCCGTGATCACGAAGAGGAGCGGCGCGTCGACGGCGTCGATGGCGTAGTTGCTGAAGGCCTCCAGACGCTCCTTCAGACCGGGGTCGGCGAGGTCCGCCATGACGACCACGGACTCGCCCTCGCCCAGCTCGGGGATGAGGTCGAGCAGGCACACGCGCCCCTCGGGCGGGGGGATGCTGCCGTCACCCATCTCCTCCTCGCCCGCTTCGCCCTTTGCAGGTTCGCCGGGCTTGTCTTCGCCTGCGCACAGCTCGGCGACCTTCGACCCGGGGCTCAAGCGCGTGGCGAGGTCGTCGATGGGCAGGCCGGGGGCCAGCAGCGCGAACACCAGCACCACCGCCGTGAGCGAGCCCGCGACGATGTAGCGCGTGCGTACGTGGGGCACGTGGTGCGGCGGCCGCGCGAGGAAGGCGAGTGCCGACGAGGGCACCAGCATCAAGAGGTCCTGCCAGAACGCCTCGGCGGGCGAGCGCTCGACGAGGTTGCCGAAGCAGCCGCAGGAGTGGTCGTCCAGCGCGGCGCCCGGGTCGTGCAGGATGTAGGCGCGGGCCGTCAGGAACACGAAGAAGAGGCTGAGCCCGGCGGACGGGACGAGGATGCGCATCCGGCGCAGCCCCATGACCAGGGCGAACCCGAGGATCGCCTCGAGAAACAAGGCGATGGCAGCCACCCACGAGGCAGGCAGCAGGAAGTCCAGCCCCTCGCCCTGGATCGTCTCGACGAATCCCTCGGGATCGAGCGCCTTCCCGTAGAGGCCGACGATGAAGATCACGCCGAGGAACACGCCTGCGGCCGTACCGACGATCACCATCCAGTTGGACGGTACCGGTTCGGACGGCGGGGGCAGGTCAGGCGTCGGCTCGGTCACGGCGCCGCTCATGCTAGCGGCCCTGGGAGGCGATCCATTGCTCCGCGTTGGGACGGAATCGCCGCGCTTCACGGCCCCAGGCGCCATCCGCTGGCGCTCGGCGGCTGTGTGTCACCCGGACGTCGCACGATACCCATTTCTGGGCCGGGCCAACGCCCCCTTGATCCTTGACGTGCTCATAGGATCCCGCCCCAACGGGATTTAGATTCGGCTAGGGGAAGCCGATTCCCAGGACAGGCGTCCATGGGGGCGAGGCCGAAACAAGGGATGATGACGCACAACCACCGCACACGAGCGAGCCTGCGAGCCGGCGCGATCTGCGCCGTCGCCGTCCTTGCCTCCGCGGTGTGGTCGTCGCCCGCCGCCGCCGGCGACCTGCCCCCGCCGCAGGTCCGCCATGGCAGCACGCCCCGCGTGAGCGTCCGGCAGCCCGTGCGCACGGCTCCGCGCCGGCAGGTGGCGAACGTGCCGACGGCCCCCACGCCGCGTCCGGCGTTCCTGACCGGCAAGCCGAGCGAGCCGGTCGCCTCCCGCGGCGGCAAGACGCACTCGACCTACGTTCCGCCGCTCGGGGCCCCGAAGGCGCCCCGCGCGCGCCCCGAGCCGGTTCCGGTGAGGGCCCGGCCCGCGCCGGTGAAGGCCATCCCCGTGCCCGTACGGGTGGCGGCGCGCCCGCGCGGCCGCGTGCCGGTGACGACCTTCCGGGTGGCTCCCGCACCGACGCCGCGCCGTACGGCCCGCCTCGCGCCCATCTCCGCGCCGAAGCCGCGCCGCACGACCTGGAGCCCGCGGCCCTCCGCCGTACCCAGCACGGGTCCGCTGCCCGCCCCGGCCGTCGCGAAGGTGAGTCCGAGCTACGCCGAGCTGGATCGCACCCGGGCCCAGACGGTGACCTCCCGCTCACGTCCCGTGAGCGCCACGCCCCGCCGCCGCACCCTCCAGCGCCGCGGCGAGACGTCCACTCTCAAGCGCCGCGCCGTGCGGTCCCGGGACCTCAGCGTCCCGATGGCCCCTGGCCAGAGCGCTCCGCGTGCGCCCATCCGGCGCACGCTGCCCCTCTCGCCGCCCCCCGGCTGCGACGGGGGTGGGTGACGCTTCTAGGCGCCCCCCGGCCGGGAGCCGGGACGCAAGTCACGCACCGCGACGCAGTTCGACGCACCTAGGGCGGAGATATCGGGTTCCAGGGCTGTGGTACCGTTGCGCCGCGAAGCGACCGGGAGGAGCCCAGATGACCATCACGCGCCTGAAGCGGCTGCTCGCGCTCGGCATGGCCGTCGCGATGCTCGTCATGCTCGTTCCGATCGAGATCGCGAGCGCCCGCGGGAACCGCGGTGGCGCCGGCATCGGCCGTGGCGGCGGAGGTCGCGGCGCGCGCGGACGTGGTCGGCGCAAGGACAAGGAGCAGAAGCGCGACCGCGAGCGCGGCGCGCGCGAGCTCCGCGACGCCCTCAAGCGGGCCGCCGCGGACGACGCCGAGTAGCTCGGCTCCGGTGATGCGCACGCTCGACTCGGTGGCCGCCACCTTCGTGGCGCGAGCCCTCGTTCTCCTGACGGTCCTCGTCCTCATCGCTCCGGCGGCGACGGCGGAGGAGCCCGCGAAGCCGACGACGACCCCCACGTGGGCCGAGACCCAGAAGCTCGCCCGGGAGGGCAATCTCCCGCGCGCGATCGTGGCCGCGCGGGCGATGCTCGACACCGACCCTTCGAACGCGGCTGCGGCGCGCCTGCTCCAGGATCTCCTGCGTACGGCCGGCAAGAAGGACGACGTGGCGACGGAAGCCATGCCGCTTGCTCTCCGTCGTGGGCTGAGCGCCCGGGCGGTCCAGGATCCCCAGAAGCGCGCGCGGCAGCTGGCGTCCGTCCTGAAGCTGGAGGGCGCCGCGGTCGAGTTCCGACTCGATCATGCACGTGCGCTCACCGCCATGGGCAAGCGCGGGCCCGCGGAGTCGGAGGTCCAGCGCTACCTGAAGGCGAAGCCTGACGATCCCGCAGGCCTCACCGAGCTGGGGCTCGTTCTCCTCGCCCGGAAGAAGCACAAGGCAGCGGCCGAGGCCCTGGCGGCCGCGCTGGCGCCGGATCCGGGCGCGGCCGAGCCCGCGATCGCGATGGCCGAGCTGCACTGGCGCAAGGAGCGCCCGGCGGAAGCGCGCGCGGTGCTGCAGAAGGCGCTCGGCGTGTACCCGCGCAACCCGGACCTGCTCGCCGGCCTCGCCGACGATCAGGTGCGCGCGGGTGAGCTCGAGCCGGCGCTGCGCACCCTCGCGAGTCTGCTCGAGCTGCCGGTCGAGAAGAGCGCAGTCCACGCGCGCCTGGCCGAGGTCCACCGCATGCGCAAGGCGCTGCCCGATGCGGAGCGCTGCGCCAAGGCCGCCCTGGCCATCGATGCGAACTGCGTTCGCGCGCTGCGCGTGATCGGCTTCGTCCAGCAGAAGCGGGAAGAGGTCGACGCCGCGCTCGCAACCTACGAGAAGGCCGCCAAGCTGGCTCCGCGCTGGGCCGAGATCCACGCCGACGTGGGCTTCGTCCACATGCTGCGCGGCAAGACCATCATGGCCGAGCGCGCGCTGCGCAAGGCCCTGGAGCTCGACGAGGACCTGCTCTTCGCCCGGCGCACCCTCGGCATCGTCATGTTCCAGCGCGGCAAGCAGCGGGACGCCAAGAAGGAGCTGGGCATCGTCCTGAAGCAGGACGACGAGGACATCCGCGCCAACCGCTACATGGGCTACATCCTCCTCGACGAGGGCAAGTCGAAGGCCGCACTGAAGCACTTCCGCAAGGTCGCCGAGCTCGCACCCAAGGACGCGGACAGCGTCCGCATGATGGGCGAGGCGTACATGCGCGCGGGCAAGCTCGAGGATGCGATCAACGCCTTCCAGGAAGCGATCGGGCGCGACGCCAAGTACGGCTGGGCCTACTTCGACATGGGCCGTGCGCTCGAGAAGCAGGAGCGCTTCGAGGATGCGGCTGCCGCCTACCGCAAGGCGACCGAGCTCGACAAGAAGCTGCCCCACCCCCACCTCTACCTGGCCGAGCTCCTCGACGAGGTGCTCGACGATCCCGAGGGCGCCTTGAAGCACTACCAGAGCTACCTCGACCTCGGTGGCCATGGCGAGGGCGGCTGGATCAAGAAGCGCGTCGAGCAGCTCGAGCGCGAGATCGAGGAAGACAAGAAGAAGTAGCCCGGCGCCGGATCGCCCTGCGATGTGACCGGCAGGCCCGCTCGCGCGAGGGAAGGAACCCCCATTGGAGGTTCCCCCATGCCGGCAGCGTTCCCGGGCTATCCCTCACAGGCCATCACGTGGCTGCGCCAGATTGCCACCCACAACGACCGTGCTTGGTTCCAGGATCATCGCGACGTGTTCGAGGAGCACGTGAAGGCGCCGACCGAAGCGCTCGTGGCGGCGCTCAACGGCCGACTGGCGCGCTTCGCGCCGGACTACGTGACGGATCCCAAGCGGGCACTGACGCGCATCCACCGCGACCTGCGGTTCCGCAAGGACAAGACGCCGTACAACACGTATCTGGCAGCCCGGTTCGGCTATCGGGAGCTGCCGCGTGATGCGTGTGCCGCGTTCTGGGTCCAAGTCTCTGCGCGCGGCCTCGAGCTGTGGGGCGGCCTGCGCGGGGCGAGCACGGAGGTGATCGATCGCGTACGCGTACGGCTCGTGGAGGAGCACGAGGCGTTCGAGAAGCTGTGTGCGCGCAAGGCGCTGCGCGACGCGATGGGCGAGCTCCAGGGTGAGCGGCTGCAGCGTGTGCCGCGCGGGTTCAATCCGTTACACCCGGCGGCGGATCTCCTGCGTCAGCGGGCGTGGTACTTCCACGCGCGGCTGCCGGTGAAGCTGGCCCGTTCACCGGCGGTGGTGACCGAGGTGGCGCGACGGTTCCGGTTGATGACGCCGTTCATGACGTTCATCAACGAGGCGATCGACGGGCGGATGTAGGGGCGGCCGGAGGGCGGGAGCGAAGCTCCCGGCCGAACGCCCGCCCGCGAATCCAGGGCGGGCGTTCGCCGGCGCCTTCGGCGCCGTC
>JASJDY010000122.1 GCA_030065025.1 Planctomycetota bacterium | reverse complement strand
TGGCGAGGCCGCGGCGCGCGGCGGCCACGGCCGTCGCGCGGCAGTGGTTCGAGGTCACCGCGCCGCAGGTGACGAGGACGTCGGCGCCGCGGGACTCCGCCTCGGCGAGCAGGAACTCCAGCTTGCGCACCTTGTTGCCGGAGAGCGCGGCGCCGGTCAGGTCGTCGCGCTTGATCCAGATCTCCGCGCCCAGCTCGGCGGATACGCGATCCAGCCGCTGGAGCGGCGTGGGCAGGTTGGCGAGCGCGATGCGGGCGGTCATGGGCGGGAGCATACCGAGAGGGGCTCGCCGACGGGGCGCCAGGGGTAGCAGGCCGTCACGCGGACCCTACGCCGATCTGCGGAGTCTTCCGCACGTGTACCCCTGCCGCGACGCAAATCACCGGAAACGGCCCAGGTACGCGGCTTGCGGCGCGTGTGTCAGGCGGCGTCACGGGAGGACGTCCCGCGACGGCGCCACAGGCGGGACGCACCGCATGAAGCGCAAGGGCACCACACGAGCCGAAGCTCGCCGGATCCGGCTGTGCCGGGGCCCCCTGCTGCTCTCTCTCCTCGTTCACGCCGTGGGTCTGGGCGCTGCCCTGGTGTGGGCCGCACAGCATGAGGTCGACGCCCGCATCACGCCGATCGGGGCACTCGCCCTGCGCGCGGCACCCGAAGAGCCGCAGGCGGTGCCGGACAACGAGGTCCTCGAGCCGCTGCTCCTGGAGGAGGATCTTCCCGACCTTCTCGATGAGGTCGTGTTCACGAGCGACGCCGTCGAGTTCGAGACGCCCTTCGAAGACGACGCCCAGGATCTCGACTGCCAGCCTCCTGCCTTCCACGAGGTGCCGTTGACGGCAGCGCGCGGCCGACAGCCGCCGGCGCCCCCGCAGCCCGTCGCCCGCGTCGAGCCGGTCCGCCCCGCGCCCCCTGCACCACGGCCGACGATCGTGCGCATCCGGCCGCGTCCTGCTCCTCCCTCACCGCCGCGGGTCGCTCCCTCCCCCGCACGGCGCTCGCCCTTGCGCGTCGTGTGGGCACCCGACCCGCGGCGCTACTACCCCGACAGCATGCAGCGCCGCGGCATCGGCGGCCGCGCCTGGGTGCGTCTCTGGATCGACGCCCAGGGTCGCGTGACCGCGACGCGCATCGAGACCTCGACCGGATCCACGCAGCTCGACGATGCAGCCGTCTCCCTCGCCTACGCCTACCGCTTCAGTCGCGGCGCGGGCATGCGCACGACGCGGCTCCCCGTGACGTTCCGACCGCCGCGCGGCAGCTACGGCCCCTAGAAAGGAAGGAACTCAGGATGCGGACCCTGCTGATCGTCTGCCTGCTGGCCCTCGTTGCAGCCTCCACGCCGTGTGCAACCGCCGAAGAGAAGCCGGCGCCCAAGCCGATCGCGCCGCCGGTCGAGCCTCCGAACGACAACCCCCGCAAGGCCGAAGCACCGCTGCCGGCCAAGGCGGGTTGGCACGCGGCCCTGGTGATGGACAACAAGGGCGTGGGCGTCTGGACGGTCAAGTCGTTCCAGGTGTTCGATCACCTCGCCTGCCCGGAGGTCGTCGGCCTGGACGACAACGGCCGCTGCCATGTGCTGATGTCGTACAGCGGCACGTGGGCCCCGATCTCGGTGCTCCACGACGGATCCTGGCTCGGCGGGCTGACGCACGCAGACGTGGATCCCCGCGTTCGAGGCGCCGAGCTCTACACCGGCAGCCAGCGCGGCAACATCTACCAGGTCCGCGCGTATGAACAGACGCTGCTCGACGGTCGCCGCATCGCGACGCTCCCCGGGCGTGAGATCCACACCGTCGTAGCCGGCGATCTGGATCCTCGCAGCCCGGGCAGCGAGTTGATCGTCTTCACGCGCCCGGGGGCGGTCTACCGCGTCAGCCCCACCGGCGAGCACGGCGGCTTCGAGGTGACGAAGCTGCAGGATCTGAGGGGTCGCGTCCGGGACGCCGTCGTGCTCCCGGCGCGCAAGGGAGAGACGCCCCGGATCGCGCTCGTCTCGCGCACGGGTGCCCTGCGGCTGTTGAAGATCACGGCGCAGGGGCTGCAGTGGACGACGGTCCACGGGACGAACATGGGCAAGGGCCGCGTCGCCCTCAAGCCTGCCAGGCCGGGGCAGCCCCTCGTGCTGTACACGACGCACGACGACGGCCGCATCATGCGGCATCAAGAGCTCGAGAACGGCTGGGGCCACGAGACGATCTACCTGGGCCCGCTCGGCCCGCGCGGCGTGGTCGCGGGCCGCTTCGACGCGGACTACGCCGTCGAGACCGTGGCGATCTTCGGCTACAGCAAGCGCGTCGAGCTGCTCACGAAGACGGACAAGGGCTGGAAGGCCGAGACGATCTTCGAGGGCCTCGCCAAGGGCCACTGGCTGTGTGCCGGCGAGGTCGACGGCCGCAACGCGACACAGGAGCTCTTCGCCTCCGGATTCGGTGGCCACATCGTCCAGCTGATGCGTCCGCCGGGCTACGGCCGCATGGAGACGGCCGCGAAGCGCTGAGCCGCCGTCCCCGTCTGAGGCTTCGAGCAGCAAGCGGAGGTAGTGCAAGGCGACGGCCTACAGGCTGAACGCCGCGCGCTCCGCCTCGACTTCCGCGCGCGCGGAGCAGCCTTCGAGGTGATCGTTCACGAGCCCCATCGCCTGCATGAACGCGTAGACGGTCGTCGGCCCCACGTAGCTCCAGCCGCGCGCCTTCAGATCCTTGCTCAAGCGCGTCGACGTGGGCGTCTTGGCGAGCTTCATGAGCGCCCCCTTCGTCATGCGACGGGGACGCTCGCCCGCGGGCGGCACAAAGCCCCACACGTAGGCAGCGAGGGAGCCGTGCTCGCGGACCAGCTCGCGCGCACGCCGGGCGTTGTTGAGCACCGACTCGATCTTCCCGCGGTGCCGCACGATGCCCGCATCCCCCAGCAGCCGATCGACGCTGCGTCGATTGAGGCGAGCGACGGCGTCGATGTCGAAGTCGCGGAAGGCGCGCCGGAAGTTCTCACGCTTGCGGAGGATGGTCCACCAGCTGAGACCCGACTGGAAACCCTCCAGGCACAGCTTCTCGAACAGACGGTGGTCGTCACGGACGGGGCGCCCCCACTCGCGGTCGTGGTAGTGCCGGTAGAGCTCGTGCTCGCCACACCACCAGCAGCGGGCCGTCCCCGCCGCGTCCACCTGGATGCCGTCCCGCCTGGCCATGGCTCCACCTACGCCGTGCTTATAGCGCCGGACACGGCGGGATGTGCCGCAGCCACGTCTCGAGGTAGGGCGCCTCGAGCTGGACGGAGGTGATCGCGTCGAGCTCGATGAAGTCATCCTCCTCTTCCCACACGCCCGTCGCATCGAAGTGGCGGATCCAGACGTCCCCCTCGCCCACGTCGGTGACGTAGCCGAGCAGGAAGAGCTCGTCCTCCTCGTCGCCGCCCTCGAACACCTCCTGCTCGATGATGGCCGGCGTGCGCGTGTCCCGCAGCCACCTCGTCAGGGTGCGCATGTCGTCGAGCGGCGGCATCACCGACAGCCCGACGGCATCCAGCAGCCCCTCCGCCCGGTACATCTTCTCGAAGCAGCGCTCGAACTCTCCCGAGCGCAGTCCCGAGATGTCCTTCAGCCGCAGGACGACGGCGCCTTCGGAGTAGAAATCGTGGAACTGCGACATCAGCACGAGCTCGTCGGAGAGGGCCAGCACGAACCCGTGGGTGTGCTGCCCGGCCAGCAGGGGGCGCGTCAGCCGCACCTTGCGGTAGCGTCCCGCGTACTTCCTGAGCAGATCGAGATCGGCCTCGCGCATCGCCGCACTCCTCGTGCTGGGAACCATACCGGGCGCGGAGGTAGGATCCACGCTGCCCCCGGCCCCTGGGCTTGCCCCGGAGGGCTGTCATGCTGCGCAACGCTCTGTGCCTGCTGTTCCTGTTCGGTCTGTCTACGCCACTCGCGGCCGACGGCGTGGACCTCACGGGGACGTGGATCGCAGAGTCCGACGGCACCCAGGTCAGCGTGACGTTCACGGCGAAGGGCCGCATCACGATCGTCGAGAAGACGGCGCTCGGCAGCGGGACCTCACACGGCCGGTATCGAACCCAAGGCGCAGAGATCCGCGTCGTGCTCGACGGCACGACGGACGTGCTGCGCTATCCCTACCAACTGCAGGGCGGCGTGCTGCTCGTGCGCGATCAGGACGGTACGCAGCTGAGGTTCACGCGCGCCGGCAAGAAGGCGGACAAGGGCACGAAGACTGCCGGCAAGGCGGGTCCCGGCTGCACGCCGGTGACGACGCTCGTGCAGTGGATCCACACCGACCGCGGCGGTCTGCGTCACCCCGCCACGGGACAGTGGCTCGAGGCGTTCCGCATGTGGGTGCCCGAGGGCTGGCGCGTCACGGGTGGCGTGCGCTGGAAGATCAACGCGCGCACGGTGCATACGATCAAGCGCTCCGACCTCGTCAACCCGGCGGTGATCGAGTTCACGATCGAGGCTCCGGACGGCGACGCGGCCATCACGGTCTACCCGGAGGACCACTTCACGGATCTGTCCGGCGCCCCCGCCGCGCGGATGTTCCCGAAGGGCAGCGACTACGGCGGCAGGACCTCCTGGCCGGTGCTCGATCCGCGCGGCTATGTCCAGCAGATCCTGCTGCCGCGGTACTTTCGCACCGCGCGAGGCGTGCGCATCGTCGGGCACAAGAACGCGCCCGAGCTCGCGGCGCACTTCCGCGACGAGCTCATGCAGTTCAACCGCGTAGCGCCCTCCGCGGGCATCGCGAGGATGTCGCTCGCCGCCGGCATCACGACGGTCGATTTCCAGGCGCGCGGCAAGGCCTATCGCGAGCACTTCGTCACGGCGCCCATGTACATCCGGATGCCGGGCATGGTCATGTGGTGGCCGCGGATGGCGTGGAGCGTGCGGGCGCGCAAGGACTGCATGGAGCGGATGCTGCCCTCGCTCCTCACGAGCATCTACTCGTTCCGTTTGAACGCGTGGTGGTTCCTGCTCTACGAGCGCCTCCGTCACGACAACTGGGCCGGCGTGGCGGCGGTCGACGCGACGATCGCCAAGATCGACTCGGCCATCGTGGCCAGTCGCGCGAAGACGGCGTCGAAGATCCACCGGCAGCTGTACCCGGTGATCACGGGTCTCTCGACGAAGGGGGCGCCGGGCTACGCACCGCTCGCTCTGGACGGCACGAAGAACCACGCGGTGGATCCCGAGGGCCGCCTACGCGAGCTGCCGGATACGACGAACATGAACGACCTGCCGCCCGGCTGGAAGCCGATGAAGCAGGTACCGATCAAATAGGCGGCGCTGCACGCAACCTCAGGAACCTGTAGGGGCATCCCGCGCGTCCGCGAAGCGGACGCAAGTGGTTGCCCGACCCGTTCGATGGCAGGGCCCTTACCTATGCACGGGCCGGGCAACCACTCACCCTCGCTCCGCTCGGGATCGGGATGCCCCTACAGGCGCCGTGCTTGGGTTTGGCTCCCTCGCGCTCGTTGCGGCGGTGCGGGACCAGAAACGGCGCGGCGGGTCGGGACCGGATCCCGGGCGTGGCTCACGGCGGAAACGGAAACGCGTACGGAAACGGATACGGGGTGGAGCCCCTACGCGTGACTCCAGACGGGCGGGCGCTTCTCGAGGAAGGCGCGGATGCCCTCCTCCGCGTCGCGGTGGCCCATGAGGCGCTCGAGATAGAGCGTCTCCAAGTAGTCGATGTGCGAGAGGAAGGCACGGTCGTGCTCGTAGCGCGCAGCCTCGACGGCGACGCGGAGCGACGCCCCCGACTTGTCGAGCAGATGGCTGCGGATCCACGTGAGCGCGGTCTCCAGCGGGTCCTCGACGATCTCGTCGACGAGCCCCATGCCGAGCGCCTCCTGGGCGCCGACCGAGCGGCCGCTCAGGAGGAGGTCGTCGGCGTGCGCCTGGCCGATGCGCCGCGGCAGCACGAACGAGCCCACGGCCGCCATCACGCCGATGTTGATCTCCGGCTGCCCCATCGCAACGGTCTGGGAGGCCACGACGCGGTGGCAGAACGCCGAGAGCTCGAGCGCACCACCGAGGCACTGCCCGCGCACGGCGGCGAGCAACGGTCGGCGCAGCATGACGAGGTCGCGGAACATGCCGTGGAAGTAGCGCAGCATCCGCGCGATCTGATCCGGCAGGTGCTCCTGCACGCTGGCGCCATACGAGAAGTGGTCGCCCGCCCCCTCGAACACGATCGCAAGCACGCCGGCGTCGCGGGCTCCTTCCGCGATGGCACCGCGAATGGCGCTCACCATCTCGTTGTCGAGGATGTTGCCCTTCGGACGATTCAACAGCACGTGCAGAACACGGCCGTCCTCGATCCGCTCAGCGTGTACCGGCTTCGTCGTCACCCGTCGAACCCCCGCCGGACGCACCGGAACCAGACCCGTCGCCCGGCAATCACAATCTAGTACTCGCCTGCCACATTGTCCAGCCGAGCCGGGCGCACGCGCTGGAAACGAGACCCGCGCGTCAGACGGTTTGATCGTGTCCCGCGCGCGCGAGCAACGACGCGAGCGTCATCGACTTGAGCCGCGCGCTGACCTGGTCGTCGAGCTCGACCATGACCGGATGCAGGGCACAGTGGGGTCCTGCCTCGTGGTCCGCGTTGGAGTCGAGCAGCATGCACATGTGGTGCTCTGTCCGCGGTCCCTCGAAGACCTCGACGATGTCGAACAACGTGATGTCGCCCGGCTCGCGCCCGAGGCTGTGCCCTCCCGCCGCGCCGCGGGTCGTGCGGACCAGGCCCGCCCGCACCATCTGCTGCAGCACCTTGCTCAGGTGATGGACAGAGACGTGGAAGTGCTCCGCGATCTGCTTGGTCGGGAGGATGCCATCCGGGTCCTTCGCCAGCTCCAGGGCGGCGTACAGACCGATCATCGTGCTCTTGTGGAACTTGAGCATGGCGCGCCAGTCTACCCGGTACGGCGACGGCGAGCCGCCGCGCGCCGCCGACGCGCGACCAGACCGGCGAGGGCCCGGCGCATGGTGGCGTGCTTCAGGCGCCTCAGGCGCCAGCCCGCCCGCTCGCCCGGAGGCAGCAGCCAGCGGCACTCGTCGGGCGTGAGCACGATCGAAACGTGCAGTCCGGGCGCGACGCCGATGGGCAGGCCGGCCTCCATGCAGCGCCGGTAGAGGTGGGCGAAGACGGGCACCAGGGACTCCGTCTCCGGCGGCGGGCGCCCCTCGTACGCGGTGCCGGCCAGGGGCCGGAACACACAGACCGTCGGCACGGCGCCCTGCTCGGTGAGCCAGTCGATGGCTTCGATGGAACGGGTCGGTTCCTCGAGTCCGGCGATCAGCTCGCCGTTCGTCGTCTCGAAGCCGACCTCGCCCGCGCACAGCCGGATCGCGTCGAGGTAGCGCTGCAGACCGGCCCGGCGACTCTTGCCCGGGCAGACCTCGCGGAAGCGCTCGCCGTCCCACAGCTCGAAGCACAGCGAGAGGTTGTTGACGCCCATGGCGCGCAGGCGGTGGTAGTCGTGGAAGTCCTCGAGCGGCGGAATCTGCACCCCCACGAGCAGCCCCGTCTCACGACGCAGCGCCTCGACGACGGGACCGAAGCGATCGATGTAGGCGCCGCGGTCGTCGAAGCCGCCGTTGAGGTGCACGAAGGTGATGCCGCATTCCTCGGCGGCGGCGAGCGCCGTCTCGACGACGTCCTCGGGCGACTTGTCCGTGCGCTCGTCGCCGTGGCCGACATGCGTACCGACGGCACAGAAGCGGCAGGCGTCTTCGTCGGGCCGCTTCCAGTTGGCACACAGCTGCCCGTAGTACACGCCGAGGTACGTGCCCTGCAGCGTGCCGACGCTGCCCATCGGCTTGCCGGACGACGTCGTCTGCGCGTGGAAGCGCGGCTCGTGCGGCAGCGTGACCGTCGCGATCGCGCGCCCATCCGCGTGGATCGCGTGACGCCCCCGGGCGTCGGGTCCGCGCAGCTCGTACGGACTCCCCTCGGCGAACGGCTCGAGCACGGGGGCGTTGACCGTCATGCCGCCGGCGCCCTCGATACGCATCTCGATCCCGCTGCCGAGCCCCGCGCGGACGCGCTTCGCACCCTGCCGACCGCCGAGGTCGCAGTCCGGCGCCAGCCGCAAGCCGCGGCAGAAGAGGTCGAGCTTCAGGTAGCCCGGGTTCAGGCGGCCGCGCTCGATCAGGGCCGGGCCATGCGCCATGACGCCTCCGGCGTCACACCGTACGCGAGAAACGCGGCCGATCCCCGGGTTCCCCCTGGTCCAGGTACGCGTCGAAGTGCATGCACACGTTGCGCACGAAGAGGCGCCCCGTGCCGATGACGTCCAGGCGCCGCTCGCCACGCTTCACGAAGCCGTCGGCCTCCAGCGGCGCGAGGGCCTCCCACTCGCGGTCGAAGTAGGCACGCGAGTCGATCCCGAAGCGCTTGTCGAGGTCGTCGAGGTCGAGGTGGAAGGTGCACATGAGCGCGGTGATGACGTGCTTGCGGATGAGGTCGTCGGCACTCAGCACGTAGCCACGCTCGGCGGACAGCCGGCCCGCGCCGACGGCCTGCTGATAACGGTTGAGCTTGCGCTGGTTCTGGATGAACGCGCCTTCGATGTCGGCAATCGCACTGAGGCCGAAGGCCACGCTGTCGGGCGCATGCCGGACGGTGTAGCCCATGAAGTTGCGCCACAGCGTGCCGTCCTCGAGCGCGCGTCCGAGCTCGTCATCGGGCAGGGCGAAGTGGTCCATGCCGATGGCGCGGTAGCCGGCGTCCTGGAATCCGTCGAAGGCGGTCAGGAACAGGTCGAGCTTCGTCTCGGGAGCCGGGAGGTCGTCGGCTTCGATCCGCTTCTGGTGCGGCTTGATCCACGGCATGTGCGCGTAGCTGTAGACGGCGACGCGCTCGGGGCGGATCGCCAGCACCTGCTCGATGGCGCGCGCGTACGTCTCCGGCGTCTGCTTGGGCAGGCCGTAGATCAGGTCGACGTTGACGGACTCGAAGCCGAGCCGACGGGCCTCCGTGATGAGGTCGCTCGTCGTCTCGTAGTCCTGGACGCGGTTGACCGCCTCCTGGACCTCGGGCGTGAAGTCCTGGATCCCGAGGGACAGGCGGTTGAAGCCGATCTCGCTCAGGACCTTCAGGTGGTCGACGGTCGTGACGCGGGGGTCGATCTCGATGGCGACCTCGGCGCCCTCCTCCAGCTCGAACACATCGAGCGTCGTCTGCTGCAGCGCTCGCAGCTCGTCGGGGGTGTAGTAGGTGGGCGTGCCCCCGCCCCAGTGCAGCTGACGCACGCTCCGGCGCTCGCCCAGACGCTCGGCCGTGTCCCGGATCTCGCGCTGGAGCATCTCGAGGTAGCCGCAGGCCACGTCGTGCTTCTTCGTGATGACGACGTTGCAGCCGCAGTAGTGGCAGCGCTCCTCGCAGAACGGGAGGTGGACGTAGACGCCGAGCGGCTGCTCGGGCTTCGCGGCCGCCGCCGTCAGGCGTTCCGCCAGATCGGCGGCGCCGACCCCCTCGTGGAACTCGGCGGCGGTCGGGTAGGACGTGTAGCGCGGACCGGGGCGGTCGTAGCGCCGGATGAGCTCGTGGGTGATCGCGGCCATGGGCCGGAAGTCTATCCGCAGGACGCCGGATGACCTCGGGACCCGCTCGGACCCCAAAACGAACGACGCCGGTACGTAGACGTACCGGCGGCGAGAAGAGGAACGCCGCGCCAGCGGCACCTCCCAGCCCCAGGAGCGTGAACACGAGCCCCCGCGGCGCGGCGTCCTCGTCGATTACCGGCGGGCCCCTTGAGAATGCCGTGCCAGTCGACAAAAGGCCGCGAAATGGGCCTCTGCGCGCGGTGGTGGGTGGACTTCCGCAGCGACCTGCGGCATTTGCCGCAGATCGCGCAGCCGTCCCCCGCCCCCGCGGCGGGGCCTCACTTCGTGTGGACCGCCTGCTCGACGGGCTCGAAGCGGGACGTGAAATGCGGCAGGACGTCCGGGCGGTGCGTGAAGCGCATGCCCGGGACCGACGTCCGTTGCTGGAACACCTCGTGGATGCCCTCCACGACGTAGTCCATCTGGCTCTTCGTGTAGACGCGGCGCGGGATCGCCAGCCGCACCAGGTCCAGCTGGGGCCAGTGCCAGTCGCCCGTCTCGGGATCCTGCGTGCCGAACATCACGTTCCCGATCTCGCAGGAGCGGATGCCGGCGTGCTCGTAGAGCGCACAGGAGAGCGACCAGGACGGCAGCAGCTCGTCCGTCAGGTGATCGCAGAAGCGTCGCCCGTCGAGGTACACCGCGTGGCCGCCGATGGGCTTCAGCAGGGGCACGCCGAGCTCGGCGAGGTGCTCCCCCACGTACGCCGTCGAGGCGATGCGGTAGGCGAGGTAGTCCTCCTCCAGGATCTCGCGCAGGCCGATGGCCAGGGCCTCGAGGTCGCGGCCGGCGAGGCCGCCGTACGTCGGGAAGCCCTCCGTGAGGATCAGCAGGTTGCGGATCTTGTCGGCCCACTCGTCGGAGTTGATCGAGATGAGGCCGCCCATGTTCCCGAAGGCGTCCTTCTTCATGCTCATCATGGCGCCGTCGGAGAGCTCGAACATCTCGCGGGCGATGACCTCGGCCCAGCGGTGCTCGTAGCCCTTCTCGCGCTTCTTGATGAACCAGGCGTTCTCGGCGAACCGCGCTGCGTCGAGCAGGAGCGGGATGTCGTGTCGGTCGCAGATCTCACGAGCGCCGCGGATGTTCGCCATGCTCACGGGCTGACCGCCGCCCGAGTTGTTGGTGACCGTGATGAGGACGAACGGGACGCGCTCGCGCCCCACGTCGTCGATCAGCTTCTCGAGCCTGGCGAGGTCGATGTTGCCCTTGAACGGGTGCAGGTTCTCGGGATCCGAGGCCTCGGGCAGGGGCAGGTCGAGCGCCGTCGCGCCGGTGCCCTCGATGTTCGCGCGCGTCGTGTCGAAGTGGGTGTTGCCCGGCACGACGTGGTCGGGCTGGAGCACCGCCATGGCGATCAGCCGCTCCGCGGCCCTTCCCTGGTGGGTGGGAATGATGTGCTTGTGCCCGAACAGGTCGGAGACCGACTCCTTGAAGCGGTAGTAGCTGCGCGCACCGGCATAGGACTCGTCGCCCTGCATGATGCCGGCCCACTGCGTGCTGCTCATGGCGCTCGTGCCGGAGTCCGTGAGGAGGTCGATCAGTACGTCCTCCGCCTTGAGCCGGAAGGGGTTGTAGTCGGCTTCGCGGATGTACTCGCGGCGCTCCTCCAGCGTGGTCATGCGGATGGGTTCGACGACCTTGATGCGGAACGGCTCGATGATGCGCTTCATCGCTTTGGGCCTCCGAGCTGCGCGACGATCCGTTCGGCGACCCGCCGCGCATTGGCGTAGATGGTGAAGGTGAACGGCACGCTGCCCGCAGTAGGCATGAAGCTGCCGTCCGTGACGAAGAGATTGCGGGCCTCGTGAGCCCTGCAATCGACATCGAGCACCGAGCTCTTGGGGTCCTTGCCGAAGCGGCACGTACCCGCGATGAGATTGGTGCTCGGGCCGCCGAAGCGCGGCACGGTGCGCGGGTTCTCGGCCCCCAGGGCGCGCATGAAGTCGAGCCCGCGGTCCATGAGGAAGGCGGCGGTCACGCGGTTGCGCGGATGGCTGTAGGGCCGGACCCGGGCCACGGGCGTGCCCCAGCGGTCCTGGGTGTAGGGATCGATCGTGACCCGGCTGCGGCGGTCGGCCAGCCACTCGCCGAAGATCTCGAACTTGAGGTTCACCGTCTCGTGCATCCAATCGAAGAGACGGTCCTTCAGCGGCTGACCCCAGAACACGCTGCCCGGCGGCACGCGGTCCTCGAAGGCCTGGCTCATGCCCGCCGCGATCGGGTTGGGGTGCATGAGCAGGAAGTCGATCGTGCCGCCCTTGCGCTTGCCCAGCTTGGGATCGTCGATGTGGTACCAGTCCTGGAGCGAGCGGTTGACGAAGGTCTCCTTGGAGCGGAGCCACGCGTCCTCGGATCGGTCGCTGTGGCGGAAGCCGCCCCAGCCCGCGCCGAACGTGCTGAACAGGAGATTGCGGCCGACGAGGCCGCTGCCGTTGGCCAGCCCGTTGGGGTGCTTGGGTCCGCGCGAGTTGAGCAGCAGCCGGGCCGACTCGATCGCCTGGCAGGCCACCACGAAGATGGAGGCCTCGATCGTCTGCCGCTTGCCCTGGGCGTCCCGGTACTCGGCCTTCACGACCTTGCCCGTCTCGTCCGAGACGAGTTTGGTGACCATCGCGCGCGGCCGGATCTCACAGCGCTTCGTCTTCAGCGCGCGCGGGAGGAAGGCGGCGAGCGAGCTGCCCTTCGCCTCGGTGCGGCAGCCGTAGCTGCCGCAGTAGCCGGCGTACGCGCAGGCCCGGCGCCCGTTCCAGTCCTCCGGGAGGACGGCGCGGGGCGTCGGGAAGGGATGCAGCCCGAGCTTCGCGCCCACCTGGTCGATGCGGTCCGCGAAGGGATGCTCGCGCGTGGGCAGGAAGGGCATGTCCTCCGTCGAGCGCTTGTCGCGCACGTCGTCAGGCAGGTCCTCCCAGGCCAGCCCCGAGACGCCGACCTCCTCCTCGATGCGGGCATACCAGGGCTCGAGGTCGTCGTAGGCCATCGGCCAGTCGACCACGTCCGCGTCGGCGATGGGGCCGTACGTCGAGCGCAGCCGGAAGTCGGTCGGCTTGAGGCGCAGGAAGAAGCCGCTCATCAGGACGGACGCACCGCCGACCAGGTTGCCGTTCCAGAAGTCGCCCGTGAGGTAGGCGTGGCGCTTGCCCGCCTTGTCCATCCATTCGCGCACGTGCGGCTCGTCGCGCTTGTGCGGCCAGAAGGTCGGGCGCCGGCACTGGATGA
This sequence comes from Planctomycetota bacterium, assembly GCA_030065025.1. Taxonomy (GTDB): domain Bacteria; phylum Planctomycetota; class PLA2; order PLA2; family JAEUHO01; genus JAHEIK01. The sequence continues at coordinate 2,599 of JASJDY010000122.1, read as the reverse complement.
TCTCGTCCTTGAGGAACTGATCGGCCTCGTACCAGGGGCCCTTCTCGAGGACGACGACGCGGTAGCCGGCCTCCGCGGCCACGGCGGCCACGGGTCCCCCACCGGCTCCGCTTCCGATGACGCAGACGTCGAAGTCTGCGCTCACGCCGGCGCCCCGACTTCACTCTCGAGGCCGCGCCCCAGCTCCTCCCAGTGCTCCAGCGACGGCTCCGGGGGCGGCACCTCGTCGAACCGCGCCGCGACCTCGCCGATCTCCTCCTCGGTGAGCATCGCCCGCCCCATCGGCAGGAGCAGGTCCTCCTCGGTCTCGACGTGGCGCTTCAGCAGAACGACCCACTCGCGCACGGTCTCGACGACGCCGGGCAGGTCGCCGTCGGCGAGCTGCGTCCGCATGCGTTCCACGTACTCGTCCCCGTAGTCGTGCTCCTCGAGCACGATGCCGAGGGGGCCGTAGTCGCGCGGCATGCCGTGGTCCATCAGGTAGCGATAGAGGATGTCCTCCTCCTTCGCGTGGTGATAGCGGGTCGCATAGACCTCGATGAACTCGACCGCGCGCTTGTAGAAGTCGGCGGGCATCTCGCGGTCCACGGCCTTCTCGAGCGCTTCCAGCACCTGCGAGATCAGGCGGTGTTCGTGCTCCAGCACCTCGAAGGGATCGGTCATCCTCGGCTCCTTGCTAGGGGGCCCTCATTGGGGAACGTCGCGCGCCCCTGAGGAAAATTCCGCACAATTTGGCGCGCAGACCCACCCCATTGGGGCTCAGCCCGCGTCCGACGGCCCTCACAGCAAATCGGAGCGCAGTGCCGACGGCGGCATACGACGTGCGTCCCGGGTTCGCGAACCGAGGGAGGACATCTGCGATGACCGGGAGCAACCTGCCGTTCGGCGGGCATCGTCGAACATTCTGGATCGTGGCGTGCTGCGCCGCGGCCCTGTTACTCACCGCGGCCCCCAGCTGGGCCGGAGAGGGTGCGCCGCCCGACGGCTGTGCGCCGAAGCCGTGCGCACCGCCGGACTGCGAGCCGTACCCCTGCTGCGACTGCCGCAAGGCCAAGGACCCGCCTTGCCCGCCCAAGTACCACAACCTGCGCTTCGCGGAGAACTGGCGCCCCTGCCTGTGCCGCGACTGCTGCGATTGGGAGGACTGGTCGGACAAGTTCAAGGCTCGCCGCCTCACCCGCAACGGGAGCATCTGGGCGAACTTCGGCGGCCAGCTCCGCTTCCGCTGGGAGAAGTTCACCAACATCGGGTTCGGCGCGCCCGCCGACGCCGACGACGCGTGGTTGCTCGGACGCCTCCGGGCGCACGCCGACATCCACTTCGGCGAGAACCTCCGCGTGTACGTGGAGGGCATCTACGCCAACCAGTGGGAGGACCGGGAGCTCGGTCCGCGCCCGATCGACAAGAACAAGGGTGACCTGCTCAACCTCTTCGCCGAGCTGAAGGGCGACATGGGCGGCAGCGAGCTCGGGCTCTGGGTCGGCCGGCACGAGCTGCAGACGGGCAAGCAGCGCCTGGTCTCGCCGCTGGACTGGGCCAACACCCGGCGCACCTTCCAGGGCGTCGGCGGCTGGTGGAAGAGCGGCTTCCACCGCGTGGACGCGTGGGTCACGCGGCCCGTCATCATCGAGCCCGATGAGCTGGACGACGACTGGAACGAGGATGCCCTGTTCTGGGGCGTCAACTACCAGAACCGGACGCTGAACTGCCTCACCTGGGAGGCCTACCTCCTGGGGCTCAACATCGACGGCGCAACGCCGGCCGCCGATGAGGACCGCTTCACGGTCGGCGCACGCATCGACGGCAAGGTCGGCGGCACACGCTGGGACTACGACGCGGAGGCCGCGCTGCAGTTCGGCGAAGACGGCGACGCCGACGTCGCGGCATGGATGGCGTCGGTCACCGTCGGCTACAAGCCGTGCATCGAGTGCTGGGATCCGCGGCTGGCCGTCGGGTTCGACTACGCGTCCGGTGACGACGATCCGGCCGACGGCGACGACGGCACGTTCCACCAGCTCTTCCCGCTGGCGCACAAGTACCTGGGCCATGCCGACCTGATCGGCCGGCAGAACAACGTCGCGCTACGCTTCGAGGCGCACGTCAAGCCGGCGAAGAAGCTCACGCTCTCCGCCTGGTACCACATGTTCTGGCGCGCCGAGGAGAACGACGCGGTCTATGCGGTGACGGGCGGCGTGCTGCGGGCACCCGGCGGCAACACCGACACGGCCATCGGCTCCGAGCTGGACATCATGCTCAAGTACAAGATCGACCGTCACTGGGTGGCGTTCGTCGAGTGGGCGCACTTCTTCACCAGCGACTTCCTCGAGGGAACCGGCGCCAGCGACGACGTCGATGTTATCTACCTGAGCATTCAGGGGACCTTCTAGGTCCGAACTGCAGGGCCGGGTCCCGCGATGGGATCCGGCCTGCCGATCAGCGCGCCTTGGGCGTGACCGGACCGGACGGCTTCTTGGGCTCAGGTGCGGGCTTCGGCAGCAGGCGACCGAGGTCCACCGTGACGCGTGCGTGCTCGCGCACGCCCTTCTCCGAGTCGACGGTGACCTGTCCGCTGCCCGAGCCGGAGGAGAAGCCCGAGCCG